>NZ_JBVJFA010000002.1:0-389988 GCF_055588085.1 Streptomyces sp. NPDC046303 | reverse complement strand
TCCCCCCCCCCCCCCCCCCCCCCCCCCCCCCCCCCCCCCCCCCCCCCCCCCCCCCCCCCCCCCCCCCCCCCCCCCCCCCCCCCCCGCCCGGCCTCACGGCCTCACGGCCTACGGCCTCACGGCGCGCCGAAGGTCAGCGTCAGCTGCGGGGTTCCCTCCTTGGCCTGCGCCTCCGAGGACCACAGCCACAGGGCGTCCGTTCCGGCGCTGCTCAGGGCCAGGCCGTATCCGCCGCCGAGGGCCGCGGCGACGGTCTGGGTGTTCAGCCCCGCGGTGTGCATGGCCGAGCCGTCCGGGATCCCCGGGAAGCTGCCGAGCGCCGGACCGCCCAGGGCGGGGCGGTTGTTGTACGTCGTGCCGCCCTCGGTCCAGGATCCGGTGACGGGAACCACGGAGACGGTGTCCGCCGTACCGGCGCCGCTCATCGTGCTCGTCTTGACGCTGAGGCTCGCCGACTTCAGCACCGTGCCGGCGGGCGCGGCGGGCAGGTTGAAGCGGAGATAGCTGGCGTAGAACGAGGTGCCCCGCACGGCGAGCGAGCTCGAGCTCCCGTAAGCGGTGTCGGGGGCACCCGCGTTGGCGTAGGTGTCCTCCGCGGCGGTCACCTTCACCACCGAGTCGGCCGGGGCGGTGGCGAGGGCGTAGTGGTTCTGCACCTGCGCGGCGCTCAGCACGGTCGGGTAGACGGCGGTCTCGTCGAGCCGGCCGGCCCAGTACTCGCTCGTCGGACGGTCCGGCCAGCCGCCGAGGCTGTCGCCGCCGGCGTGCCAGTAGCCCGAGAAGTTCTCGTGCGTGGTGACGCCCAGCGTGCCCTTCGGCACGCCGTCCACATAGAGGGTCATCCCGCCGGGCCCCTGGGTGGCGACGGCGTGGTGCCAGGTGTCGTCGTTGTAGGCGGAGCCGGTGGTGAGGGTGCGGGTGGCGCCGGTGTAGACGCCGAAGACCAGCCGCCCGTCGTTGGTCATGTACAGGTGCTTGTCGTACTGGTTGCTGCCGCGCGACTGGTTGTTCCCGAAGCCGAACAGCTTGCCGCCGCGGGTGGTGTTCGTCTTGAACCAGGTCTCGATGCTGTAGGTGCTGCCGACGCTCTGGCGCTTGTCCCCGTACACCTGCGTGTCGGTGCCGTTGAAGCCGATCGCCGTGCTCGCGCCGGAGACCGCGCCGGGCGTCTGGCGCAGGGCGGGGGCGTTCAGGTGCACGCCGCTCTGGTTGCCGCCGTCCGAGGAGTCGGCGGCGAAGGGCAGGGCGGACTCGTCGTAGCGCCAGTACAGTTGGGCGCCGTCGGCGCGCACCTGGTTCGGGTAGCCGTCCACCGAGGTCGGGACCGTGACGCTCGCCGTACCCGAGGGGCCACTGGCGTTCCCGGCCGCGTCGGTCGCGGTCACCCGGTACGTGTACGTCTGGCCGGGGGTCACGGTGGTGTCGGTCCAGGAGGCCTGGGGGCGGCGGAAGAACAGGGAGTCGGCGGTGACCGTGGCGATGGGCGCGGCCGCCCCGTTGCGGTAGATCTTGTAGGTCAGCGCGCTGTCGTCGAGGTCGAGGCTGGTGCGCCAGCGCACCTGCGCCTCGCCGGGCTTGAAGCTGACGGCGCTCGCCACGGGCACGCTGGGCGCGCCGGTGTCCCCGGTGGACGCGAAGCGCGTCAGGCTCTGCTGCGCCGCCCCGTTGACGGTGGTGAACTCGCCGCCGACCCACAGGTACGAGACGCCGCCCTTGGAGCCGACGGTCATCACCCGCGGGCCGATGCCCTCGCCGATGCCGTCGTTCGTGTCGGGGGCCCAGCCCAGTTTCCCGGTTCCGCTGGTGGGCTGGGCGAGCAGGTGGTGGCGCTGGCCGTCGGGGAACTCGCCGACGCTGGAGCAGTCGTGGGCGTGCGAGGCGCTGTAGAGCACGCTCTGGTACGGGAGGACCGCCTGGGTCGCGCCGAGGCAGGTGTCGCGCCAGCGCTGGCCGAAGTCGGAGAGGTTCAGTGCGATCCGGCCGTCGAAGACGCCGCCGCCGGTGCCCTCGTTGGCGGTGTAGAACCCGGTCGCGTCGGTCGCGATGTCCTTGACGACCGAGTTGGTCTCGATGAAGCCGGGATAGGACGTGGTGAGCGCGCCGGTCGTGGCGTTCACGACGGCCAGCGCGTGCGTGTTCGTCCCGTTGACGGTGAAGAAGTCGCCGCCGAGGACGACGCCGGTGCCGTCGGGGGTGACCTCGACGGCGCGGCCGGGCTCGTCCGCGTTGGCGGTGAAGGGCCGCAGGGACCCGTCGGCCGCGTCGACGGCGGCGAAGCGTTCGCGCTTCTGGCCGGCGACGGTGAGGAAGTCCCCGCCCGCATAGACGGTGTCGCCGGTGACGGCGAGGGCCCGCACGGTGGCCGCGAAGGCGGGCCGGAAGGCGGGCTTCACCGTGCAGGTGGCCACGTCGATGGCGGCGAGACTGGAGACCGGCGTGCCGTTGACCGCCCCGAAGTAGCCACCCGCGTACAGCGTCTGCCGGTCGGGCGAGAGGGTGAGCGCGCGGACGGTGGCCGTGCCGGAGCCGACGGTGAAGGACAGCGCGCAGGAGGTCGGGGCGCCGGTGGCGGCGTCGAACGCGGCGAAGTTCACGGCCGGCTGCTCGCTGCCGGAGCCGCCGGCCGGCGGGCGTACGGCGGAGAAGGTGCCGCCGGCGAAGACCGTGCCGCCCGCCTCGGCGAGCGCCCAGACCACGCCGTTGGGCTGCCAGGTCGCCAGCGCGTCGGCGGTGAACGCCACCGGCGGGGTGATGGCCGCCGCCTGCGGGACGAGGCCGAGGCCCAGCCCGGCGCCGGTTCCGGCCAGGGACAGGACGAGAGCGGCCGCCAGTCGTCTGGATCTGCGCATGAACCCCCCAGTTCGGTGTGCCGGCGGCCGTGTCCTCGTGCCCGGCCGCCGCGTCATGGCCGGAAACCGCCGAACGGCGGGTTCGCGGCGATGCGTACGGGCGCACCCTAGGACGAATCGGCGTTCCGTTCACCCCCCTTGACGCAGCCGGTCACGTTACCGGCCGGTTCGGCGCCCGGGGGGAGTCACCCTGGCGAAACGGCCCCGCGCGGCGCCGCGTCCCTCTACGGTGCCCTGAGGTGATGGGCACGGCACCGGAGGGTGGAGGGTGGGGCGGATGGACGACGAAGAGGACATGCGGCTGGCGAGGCTGACCCCGGAGATCTCGCGCCGCACGCTCGCGATGCTGCGCGGCCTCGCGGGTCTGGAGCCGCCCGAGCAGGTCCCCGAGGACGCCATGGCCGTCACCGACGCGGTCCTGGCCGACTACGGCACCGACGGGCTGCGGGTCCTCGCGATGACGCTGGCGGCCTGGGCGACGGCGCAGATCGAGAGCGTCGCCGAGCTGAGCGGGCGCAGCCACGAGGCGGTGCTGGACGCCATGGAACTGGCCTGCCTGGAGGCGAACGCCGAGGAATAGCGGGCGTACGGAGTCCGCCGCAAGACGCACCGCCCGATCCGGTCTGGATCGGGCGTGCGTCGGCGACACTGGGGGTAGCAGTGCGCCGTGGGGGGTCGTGATCGGAGGCCGTCGTGAGCACACCTTCCCCCGTCCGGATGGCCGCCGTGCTGTCCACCGAGCATCGCGGCCGGCTGATGGCCCAGGCCCGTGAGGTCAATTTTCCCGAGGGCGCGAGGATCTTCGAGGAAGGCACCGGCGCGGAAGCCTTCTGGATCGTGCGCTCCGGCACGGTGACCCTGCAGCTCCCCGTGCCCGGCCGCCGCCGGCCGGCGTCCGTGGAGAACCTCGGTCCCGGGGAGCTGGTGGGCTGGTCCTGGCTGTTCCCGCCGTACGTGTGGCAGCTGAGCGCCGAGGCGATGACCCCGGTGCGCGCGTACGAGTTCGACGGCTCGAGCGTACGGATGCTCATGGACGCCGATCCCGCCTTCGGGTCCGCGATCGGCCACTGGGTCGGGCGGGTCCTGGCGCTGCGGCTGCACCAGACCCGCACGCGCCTCCTCGACCTGTACGCCCCGCGCGCCACGGCCGGCTAGGGGGTCAGGGCCGGGCCAGGCGGCGCAGTGACACCGCGGCCGTGGCGGCGGCGCAGACCACCGCCACGGCCGCGCAGGCACCTGCCGTGACGCCGAGGGCCTCCCAGGGCACGACGAGGCCGCTGCGGACGTCCAGCACGCCCAGGGCGGCCCGGATCCCGGCCAGGTTCAGCAGGGCCACGAGGGTGCCGAGGACCGCGCCCGCGAGGACGGCCGTCAGGGACTCCCCCGCGACCAGGCGCAGCACCTGCCACCGGGTCGCGCCCGCCATGCGCAGTGCCGCGAACTCCCGCGTCCGCTCGGAGGTGGCCATGAGCAGGGTGTTGGCGAGGCCGATGCCCGTGTAGAGCAGGGCGATGCCGAGCACCAGGAAGAAGCCCGCCCGGGTGGTGCGCTTGGTCTGGGGGTACTCGGCCGCCACCCACTCGTCCTTGGTGAGGACCCGGCTCCCGGCGGGGCGGGCGGTCTCGGCCAGGGCCGTGCGGACGGCGGCGGGGTCCGTGCCCGGGGCGAGCCGTACGTCGATCCGGTCCACGACTGCGCCGGGGGCGTTGGCCGGGGTGACGTAGGCCCCGTTGTCGCCGGTGCCGGTGCTCATGACGGCGGCGATCCGCAGTGTCTTGCGGGTGCCGTCGCCGAGCCAGACCTCGACGGTGGAGCCGACGGTGTGCCGCTCCCACTCCTCGGTGACGATGACGGAGCCGTCGTCGAGGTCGCTGGCCTCGCCCGCGGTGAGGGGCAGCTCCGCGGTCCGGGCGAGGGCCGCCGGGTCGGCGGCGCGGGCGTCGGAGCGGATCAGCGCCACGCCCTCCTCCAGGACGTGCACGGCGGTGGAGGCGGTGGCGGAGACCGCGGTCCCGGGTATCGCCTGCAGCCGCTCGACGGCGTCCCGGTCGAAGCCCCGGGCCCCGCCGGTGATCACGAAGTCGGCGGTGGTGTGCCGGCGGACCTCCGCGGCCTTGGCCTCGTTCAGGGTGGCGGTGGTGCCGAGGAGGGATCCGGCCAGGGCCACGGTGACCAGGACGGGCGCCGCGACGGCGGCCGTACGCCGGATGCCCGCGGTCGCGTTCTCCCGGATCAGCATTCCGCCGGCGCCGGGCAGCCGCGCCGGGAGCAGGACGGCGAGCCGGATCAGCGGTCGGACCAGCGCCGGTCCCAGCAGCGTGAAGGCGACGATGAGCAGCATGGGGCGGCTGGTGTACGTCTTGCGGTGGAGCAGGTCGGACGGGTCGGTGAGCAGTGCGTACGCCAGAGTGCCGAGGCCCGTCAGCAGCAGGCCCGCGCCGAGGATCCAGCGGGCCGGGGTCATGGCCTTGGTCTCGACGGCGGCCTCGCGCAGCGCCTCGAGGGGGCCGACCCGGCCGGCCCGCCGGGAGGCGGCGAGGACTCCGGCCAGGCAGACGAGCAGTCCGGTCCAGAAGGCCAGGTGGAAGGGCCAGGTGGCGTCGCCGATGGCGAACCAGGGCGGTGCGATGTCGGCCTCGACGGTGTAGGCGGCGAGTACGGGCGCCCCGTACGCCCCGAGGAGGCAGCCGGTGGCGGAGGCCGGAACGCCGAGGAGCAGGGCCTCGGCGAGGACCATGCGGCGGATCTGCCGCGGGGTGGCCCCTGCGGTGCGCAGCAGGGCGAACTCCTTGCGGCGGTGGGCCACGGCGAAGGCGAAGGTGGAGGCGACGACGAACACCGACACGAAGGTGGTGGTGCCGCCGGCGGTGCCGAGCATGGCGTTCACGGCGAGCAGGGCTTCGCCGTCGCGTTCCGGGTCGGGGTCGGCGTAGCGGCGGTCCCGGCCGGTGAGGACCCGGACCCAGGTGTCCTGTCCGGCGGCGGCCGGAGCGGTGGCTGGAGCGCCGGCTGCCACGGCCGCCCGTACGGCGGCGGGGTCGGCGGCGACGACGAGCTGGTCGACGGCGGGCGAGATGCGGGCGGCGCGGGCGTCGGTCCAGAAGACGGCGTCCTCGAAGCCGCGTCCGCCGCCGGGCGGGGTGAGGGTGCCGACGACGGTGGCGGGGCCGTGGTCGGTGGTCAGCCGGTCGCCGGGCCGGGCCCAGCCGGTGGTGGCGACCTCGCCGTCGGACTGCGGGGCCCGGCCGGCGGCGAGGGTGTAGGGGGCGAAGGCGGCGACCGACCACGGATGTCCGACCAGCCGCTTGGGCCCGCCGTCCGCGCGGACCGGGAAGGAGCGGTCCTCGGTGGTGGGGCCGAGCCCGGCCAGCCGCCGGGCCAGTTCGGGCGGGACAGGCCGGGGGTGTGCCAGCTTGCCGGTGCGGTCCCCGAGGGGGGTGGGGACGCGCAGGGTGTCCTCGCCCTTGACGACGACGGGGGCTCGGGCGAAGCGTTCGGGCCCGCGGGGCGGGGCCTCCAGGGTGGCGGCGAGGCCGAGGCCCATGGTGGCGATCAGGCCGACTCCGAGGGACAGGGCGAGGAAGCTGCCGACGAGGGTGGTCCAGCGGGCGCGCAGGGTGCGCAGGGCGATGCTCAGCACGGCGCGGCCTCCAGCTTCGTCATGTGGGCGGCGATCGCCTCGGCGGGGGCTCCGGTCAGTTCGCCGGTCAGGCGGCCGTCGACGAGGAAGACGACGCGGTCGGCGCAGGAGGCGGCCACGGGGTCGTGAGTGACCATGACGACGGTCTGGCGTTCGGTGTCGACCATGGCCCGGAGCAGGGTGAGGACCTCGCGGCCGGTGGTGGAGTCGAGGGCTCCGGTGGGCTCGTCGCCGAAGAGCACCTCGGGGCGGGTGATCAGGGCGCGGGCCAGCGCCACGCGCTGCTGCTGGCCGCCGGAGAGTTCGGTGGGCCGGTGCCGGGCCCGGTCGCCGAGGCCCACGCGGGCCAGGACCTCGCGGACCTCGGCCTGGGCGGGCCTGCGGCCGGCCAGGCGCAGCGGCAGCGTGACGTTCTGCTCGGCGGTCAGGGCGGGGAGCAGGTTGAAGGCCTGGAAGACGAAGCCGATCCGGTCGCGGCGCAACAGGGTCAGCTCGGTCTCGCCGAGCCGGGTGAGGTCGGTGCCGCCGATCGTCACGGTGCCGGAGGTGGGCCGGTCGAGTCCCGCCGCACAGTGGAGCAGGGTGGACTTGCCGGAGCCGGAGGGGCCCATGACGGCGGTGAAGGTGCCCGGGGGGAAGTCGAGGGAGACCCCGTCGAGGGCGGTGACGGCGTGCTCGCCGGAGCCGTGGACCCTGCGGACGCCGCTGAGTTGGATCGCGTGGTGTGCCATGCCTCAACCCAACCCTCGCGGGCGGTCCGGCACAGCGGGTCCAGACCGTGTCCCGGGGGTGGGGCAGGCCCTACCCCCGGGGGTGCCGGATCCCTCCTCGCGGGGCTTTGCGCGCAGGTTTCGCGCGTGTCTCCGGTCGGTGTTCGGCCGATTCGGCCTGCCGCTCCCGCACAGGTCAGCCGGTGCCGCACCGCTGCGGTCTGCACTCATCCGCACACGATCGGTGACGAAAAATGGGGGTGCGAACGGGCGTTCGCGGTCCGCTTCGGCAAGACTCTGTCCGCTATCCGAAACGCCAACCCAAGGGAGTGTTCGAAATGCGGTCCATCACCAGGGGTCTCGGGCTCGGTTCCGCCGCCATGGCGCTCACCGCGCTCACCGCGCTGGCCTGGCCCGGGTCGGCCGGAGCCGCCCCGTCCGGCACGGAAAGCCTGTACGCCCCGTCCGCGCTCGTCCTCGCGGTGACCGCCGGGGACGACACCGCGACCGGCACCGTGCTGCGCGCGGTGACGCTGGTGTGTGCGCCGACACCGGGCGGGACGCACCCCGACCCGGCCGCCGCCTGTGCCGAATTACGGTCGAACGCGCCCGGGTTGGACCCCCTCGCGGCGCCCGAGCCCGGCACCGCCTGCACCAGGGAGTGGAACCCCGTGACGGTGACGGCCGACGGGGTGTGGGAAGGCCGTCGCCTCGGCTACGCGTACACCTACGGCAACCCGTGCGGCATGCGCAACACCAGTGGCGCGCTGTTCGACTTCTGACGGCCGCCGGGTTGCGGGGACCGGCCGGGCGACCCGTCGACAGCCGCCCGGCCGGGCGACCCCCGCACCACCTCAGCCGAGTTCGAGGCTGGTGATGCCGTAGAGGCCGGCCAGTTCGAGCGCGGGGGCGGGGCCGGTGTACATCCTGGCGGTCTCGAACACCGGCGCCAGCCCGAGGGCCGCGCACAGGGGGGCGGCCTGCGGGTTCGCGTCCGGTACGTCCACGGACACGAGCCCGCCGGGCGCATGCTCCGCCAGCCCGCGCAGCAGGGTGGCCGCCACACCGGGGGTGGCCGCGTACAGCGGACCCGTCCGGAAGGCCCCGCTGGACGGGCGGATGACGCCGATCCCCTCGATCCGGCCGTCGCGGACGGCGGCCAGGGCCGTCCGGCCGGGCAGCGCGGTCCATGCGGCGAGGAAGGCGTCGCGCGCCTCGGGGAAGAACCGGCGGTCGTAGGCGGCGAGTTGCCCGAAGGGCAGCGAGGACGCGTCCACCACCTCGATGCCGTCCGCACCGGGCGCCACCCCCTGCGGCACGCCTTCGTGGCGGATGTTGTTCCAGGCATGACGGAAGCCGGACTTGCGGTAGTTGGCTTGCTGTTCCACGACCCCGTCCAGGCCGATGAGCCGCCCGTCGAGCCGCTCCATCGCCGCGCGCCACAGCCGGATGCCGTACCCCTGCCCGCGGAAGGCGGGGCGGGCGATGTAGAAGCCGATGAAACCGAAGCCGGCGCCGTAACGGACCGCGGAGATGCAGGCCACCGGTTCGCCGTCGAGCCGGCCGACGAGGAAGCCCTGCGGGTCGGCGACCGCGAAGGCGAACCGGTCCGAATCCCCCGGATTCCAGCCCTCCTCGTCGGCCCAGCCCCGGATCATCTCCATGTCTGCGGCGCTCGCGCCGGTGATCTCGAATCCCGTCATGCCGAATGTTGTAGCAGGACCGGCAGTTCGGGGTGGAGCGGTCCGCCGTACGGTGTCAGCCCGCGCAGATCACGTCGTCGACACGGATCGGCTGGGAGTCGAGGCGTACGTAGGCGGTGAAGGTGTCGGTGAGCCCGGCGTCCCAGTGGGTGGTGACGGTGGCCCAGCCGACCCCGGCCGACTGCGCCACGGTGACCGGGCCGACCACGATGGCCCGCGGCTCGTCCCGGGCGCAGAGCAGGACGTCGGCCTCGGGATGCTCCTCCTGCTTCTCCTTGAGCAGCTGCGACACCCGGGTCTTGCGGTCGTGCGGGGTCGGACCGTGCTGCCCGTAGAAGCCGGTGAGGAAGCGTCCGATCACGTCGGCGGAGTGCGACTGCGGGACCGGGGTGGCCACCGGCGCGGCGAGGGCGGGAACGGACGGCAGGACCACCGGCGCCGGCAGGGTCAGCAGGGTCAGCAGCAGGGCGCCAAGGCTGTACGGCTTGAGCTTCATGCCGGGTTTGTACCCGCCCGCGGGGTCCGAGGGGAGGGGCGGGGCCCGGATCTCACCCCTGTGGAGGGCGTGATGCACCGCAGACGGCCGAACGGGTGGCGCGGCCACCGGTCGCGTGCGCGGACCCTCGGGAGGCGCGCGGCCACCGGCTGCCGCGGGTAAAAGGGTCGCGGGCACCCGCGGCCCGTACGTAGGGTCGGATCATGGGAAAGCCGCTCGTCGCAGTGTTCAGTGGGGCCGGGATGTCCACCGATTCCGGGATCCCGGACTACCGGGGGCCGCAGGGATTGTGGCGGCGCCGGCCCGACGCCGAGAAGCTGGTGACGTACGAGTACTACATGGCCGATCCGGAGATCCGGCGCCGCTCCTGGCTGATGCGCGCCGAGATCGACGCGCTCCGGCCGCAGCCCAACGCCGCGCACCTGGCCGTGGCGGAGCTGGAGCGCGGCGGAACCCCGGTACGGGTCATCACGCAGAACGTGGACGGGCTGCACCAGCTCGCCGGGATGCCCGCCCGCAAGGTGTTCGAGCTGCACGGCACCGCCCGGTCGGTGGTCTGCACGGCCTGCCGCGCCCGGTCGGGCATGGACGAGGCGCTGGCCCGGGTCGCCGCCGGGGAGCCCGATCCCGCCTGCCGGGCGTGCGGCGGGATCCTCAAGGCGGCGACCGTGATGTTCGGCGAGCGGCTCGACCCCGAGGTGCTGGGTCAGGCGATGGCGGTGGCCAAGGGCTGCCATGTCTTCGTCGCCGTCGGCTCGACCCTCCAGGTGCAGCCCGCCGCCTCACTGGCCGCCATGGCGGCGGAGGCCGGGGCCCGGCTGATCATCGTGAACGCCGAGGAGACCCCGTACGACCCCCTCGCGGACGAGATCGTGCGCGAACCGATCGGAACCGCCCTGCCCAAACTCCTGACCCGGATCGCCGCCGCCCAGTAGCGGCCGTACTAGCCCGAGAACCCGTCGGCCGCCCGCCGCATCTCCGCCACGTCCAGCTTCTTCATCTTCATCATGGCGGCCGTGGCCCGGGCGGCCCGCTCCGGGTCGTGGTCGCTGACGAGGTCGATGGCGCCGGGCGGGATGACCTGCCAGGACACCCCGAACTTGTCCTTGACCCAGCCGCAGGCGACCTCCTGGCCGCCGTCCCGGGTCAGCGCGTCCCAGTAGTAGTCGGACTCCGCCTCGTCGGCGCAGTGGATCTGGAAGGAGATCGCCTCCGAAAAGGTGAACTCCGGGCCGCCGTTGAGCGCGACGAACTTCTGCCCGTTGATCGCGAACTCGACGACCATCACGTCGCCGGCGCGGCCGGGGCCCGCTTCGGTGTACCGGCCGATCCGGCCGCGCTCGCCGTCCTTGAAGACGGACAGGTAGTAGTCGGCGGCGGCTTCCGCGTTGCCGTCGAACCACAGGCACGTGGTGAATCCGTTGCTGCTCATCGCTGCCTCCGTGTGCGTGCGCGCGCTGCTTGCGCGCGTCCTCACATACGGACCGGCCCCGGGCCCGAAATTCATCGGTGGGCCCGGGGCCGGTCTGTGTTCGGCGGCGAAATCGCCCGTTCGGGCTACTTCGCGGGCTCGGCGCCCCTCGCGAGCATGCGGTCGACGACGCGCTCGGTGGCGTGGCCGTCGTCGAGGTCGCAGAACTCCTCGCGGAACGCGGCCCGTGCCTGCGCGTACTGCTCGCCGAGGGCGTCCGCGTTGCGAACGGCCTCGATCAGGCTCGCCGAGTCCGCCAGCAGCGGGCCGGGGGCCTTGGCCTCCAGGTCGAAGTTGAAGCCGCGCAGGGTGCTCTTGTAGTGCGCCAGGTCGTACGTGAAGAGCAGGATCGGCCGGCCGGTGAGCGCGAAGTCGAAGATCGCGGAGGAGTAGTCCGAGATCAGCACGTCGGCGACCAGCAGCAGGTCGGTGGCGTCGGGCCAGCGGGACACGTCGACGACGAACCCGTCGCGGACGCCCTCGCGGACCTGCTCGCCGACGTGGTGGTGGCCGCGGACCAGCAGGACGTGGTCCTCGCCCAGCTCGCGGCGGGCCTGCTCGAGGTCGATCCGCAGGTCGAGCTTGTAGCCGCCCGACCAGCCCTCGCAGTTCTCCCGCCACGTGGGCATGTACAGGACGACCTTCTTGCCCTCGGGCAGGCCGAGCCGTCGCCGGACCTCCGCGATGCGGTCCGCGTCGGGCCGTACGAGCGCGTCCGTACGCGGGGCGCCGGCCTCGATGACCTCGCCGTCGTAGCCGAGGGCGCGCTTGAGGAGCGGCGTCGCGTACGAGCTCGGGGACGCGAGAAGGGTCCACTGGGCACTGTCGTGTGCCAGCCCCTCCAGGATCTCCGGGCTCGTGTAGTAGTCGTGCACGAAGTCGTGGCCGATCTGCTTGATCGGCGTGCCGTGCCACGTCTGCACGACGACCTGCCCGGCGCGGCGCTCGAAGTGCTGCGGCACGTTGTCGTTGGTCACGTAGTAGCGGGCGCGGGCCAGCAGCTCCCAGCACTCCAGGCTGTCGTACTGCACGGCGCGTGCGGTCGCCGGGACCTCGGCGCGGCCGTCGCGGACCAGCCAGATGTGCTCGAGCTTCTCGCCGCGGCGCACCAGCTCCTCGTGGATGGCGCGGGGGGAGTCGCCGGCGCCGTTGCCCTGGAAGGTGTCGTAGACGACGACGTCCTTGACGGGCAGGGCGCGCTGGGCCGGATAGGTCTCGAAACGGGCGACGCGCTGGGCGTACCGCGAGCGGTCGTGCGGGCTGAGCAGCGGGTCGGCGACCAGCACCATGCGGTCGTGGAAGCGGGTCTCGACCCGCATCCGGCGGCCCTGCACGGTGAGCGGGTGGGGTCCGGCGAAGAGCAGGCCGGGGCTCATCTGCACGGGGGCACCACGGTCGACACCGAGCAGGCCCGCGGTCGTACCGCCCTGGGCCGCCGGGCGCAGGGTGGGCCACCAGCGGCCCTCGGGCAGCGTGGTGCGGCCCGCGTACGCCTCGGGGAGCACGGGCTCGAAGGTGGTCTCGAACGTGTCGCCGTCGCGGGTGACGGGGTAGCTGAACTCGACACCGTGCGCGTTGTGCACGACGAGTTCGTACGGCTCGTCGGTGGGCGCGACGAACCGGCCGCGCAGGCTCACGGTGCCGTCCTTGGCCTCGACGGCGTCGATCAGCGGCGGCGAGGGCTGCACGGAGAGGGTCAGGTGCCCGGTGTTGCCGCGCTTGGCGTAGAGGGCGCGGTCCGCGGCCCCGCCCGGCAGGGGCAGGACCAGGCCGGCGAAGCCGCCGCGCTCGTCGTGGGCCAGGCGGTGCTCGGTGCCGTCGGCGCCGACCACGGAAAGGCTCCAGGGCTCCGGGGTCCACTCACCGGGCTCGCACGGCGCGTCCGGTACGGAGGCCAGCTCGGCCAGCGGCACGCGCACCGTGAAGGGGGTCCGGCCGGCTGCGGCCGGACCGGTCTCGAGCGGGAAGGTGCGGGTGGTCTCGGTGGAGACGTGGACGGCGCGCAGGGTGGCGTCGGCTCCGACCGCGGCCGCGAGCTCACCGGTGATCTCGACGGCGTCGTCGCCGGCGGGGCGCACGTCCAGGGCGCGGGCGCGGACGATCTCCACCTGGATGGTCAGGGAGCTGGTGACCGCGGGGACGACCCGGACGTCAGGGGCCACCCAGTGCGCGGGCGGGTTGTTGCCGGTGTCGTGCTCGCCGCCCCTGAGGCGGGCGCGGTGCAGGCCGCCGGCCCCGGTCACGGCGACGGAGGTGGTCCATATTCCCTCGTGCCACTTGCCGCCCGACTGGAAGATCGACGGGTCGACGACGGCGGTGAAGCCGGCCCAGTCGGCGTGCCGCAGCGCGAGGTGCGGGGCCTTGACGGTGGCCATCGGGGAGGCGACCGTACGCGCGGAGACGACGGAGCGGCGGCGCTTGCCGCCCTCGCGGAAGATCAGCATCTTGCGGGAGCCGAGGCGGCTCTCCGCGCCGAGGTGGCCGGGCAGCGCGTAGCCGCGCAGGAGCAGCTTGCCGTCGGCCCAGGCGGCCTGTTCCAGACGGCTGACGACGCGGCGCTCGCGCGGGCCGAGGGTGAGGATCTTGGCGGGGACCGGCGGACGGCCGTGCAGGAACGGGTAGTCGGCCTGCGGGCGGGCGATGCCCTTGACCGGCACGCTGTAGTGGTAGTCGCGCTGGTGGTCCTGGAGCGCGATGAAGTCCTCGACGCGGCCTTCGCTGGCCAGGAAGGCCTTCAGGCGGTCGGCGACGGTCAGGTCGGACCAGGGGGCGGTGCCGATCTCGCGGATGAGGCCGCCGACCTCCTTGACGAACGCGGCGCGGAAGTCGGCGCCGCCTTCACCGACGTACTTGTAGATGAGCGGGAGCTCTTCGCTCAGCACGTTGTAGTCGTAGTCGCGCAGGTAGCGGACGTACTTGGCGCCCTGCTTGGCCTTGAGGGACTCGCGGACCAGGCGGACGGACGTCACGCGGTCGATGAGGGAGACCGGGTCGGTGGAGCGCTGGGTGATGGAGCGCTCGCCGGTCTCGCGGACGCGCCAGTGGTAGACGCAGTCGCTGAGGATGTCGACGCTGGTCGCGAAGTAGTGCGCGGGGATGCTGACCGGGGCGTCCTCGTAGAGGATGCCCTCCGGGTACTGGAACCCGTGCTCGTCCCAGAAGGTGCGCCGGTAGACCTTGTTCCATGCGGTGCGGTCGGTGACGAGCGCCGGGAACGTGGAGATGTGGGTCTTCAGCTGCGTCTTGGCGAAGGCGGCCCGGTGCCCCCAGGACTGCTGCATGCCGACGGAGCGGAAGCGCTTCACGTTGCCGCCGGCGAAGTCGGAGCCCGTCTCGTCGAGGGCTTCGATCATCCGCTGGTAGGCGTAGTCCGGCATGGTGTCGTCGCTGTCGACGAAGGCCAGGTACTCGCTGTCCTTGTGGGCGTGACGGGCGCCGACGTTGCGGGCGGCGCCGAGGCCGGCGTTCTCCTGCATGACGACCCGGAAGCGCTTGTCCCGCGCGGCGAACGCCTTGGCGATGACGGCGCTGCTGTCCGTGGAGCCGTCGTCGACGAGGATGGCCTCGAAGTCCGCGAAGGTCTGAGCGGCGATGGATTCCAGGCACTCGTCGAGGTAGAGCTCGACGTTGTAAACGGGGACGACGATGCTCAGGCGCGGGGGCATGGGTGGCGGGTTCTCCAGCGTTTTGGTGCTTTATCGATGATCAGCTACTCACAGCATCTTACTAGCTAGCGGAATCGCGAACTCCTCCGATACCGGTCATACCACGGCTGATCGCCGGGGCGGACGGCAAAGAATTCAGCCGCCCGCCACCTAGACGATGCGCAACCGCGCCGCCCGGCGGGGCGCGGCCGGAGGGAGCCCCCGGTCAGATCTCCAGTTCCCCCTCGATCTTCTTCAGCTGGTGACGGGCCATCGCGAGGTTGGCCCGCCCCCGGTCGAGGGCGAGGTAGAGGAAGAAGCCGGAGGTTCCCCTGCCCTTCAAGAGGCGGATCAGGTGGTACTGGTTCCCCAAGGTGATGAGAATGTCCTCGATCTCGTCCTTGAGGCCCAGCATCTCCATCGTGCGGACCTTGGCGCGGACCACGTCCGTGTTGCCGGCGGCGGCGACCCCGAGGTCCAGGTCCTTGCCGCCGCCGACGGTGCCGAGGGCCATCCCGCTGCCGTAGTCGACCAGGGCGGCGCCGATCGCGCCGTCGATGGTGGTGGTGGCTTCCTTGAGCGCGGTCTCGACGTTTGCCATGACTGGTTCCTCTTTCTCGTTTCTCGCTGGGCGCTACCGGATCCGATGGGTCCTGGTGTGGGCGGGTGGGCGGGTGGGCGTGTGGGCGGGGTACGGGGTCAGGCGGGGAGGGCGGGTGGTGCGGGCGGAACGGGCGGCAGGGGCGGGGCGGGGCGTGAGCCGGCGACCCGCCGCCCGAGGGTGTGGTCGATGAGTTCGGCTATCCGCAGGCTGGAGCGCCGGGCCTCCAGGTGGAGGCGCCCGACGTTGACGCGGGTCTCCGCGGTCAGGGTGAGGACAGCCGCCTCGCCCGCCGCGTACGTGGCCACGTAGCCGTGCTCGCCGCGCACCAGCAGTTCGCGGAATCCGCCCTGGCCGGTGCTGTCGCTCAGCCGCTGGGCCACGCCGAGGGCGGCCGCGGTCAGTGCCGCGACGGTCTCGCCTTCGGCGGCGGCGCTGTCCTGGGCGAGCACGAGGCCGTCGGCGCTGGCGGCGAGGGCGCCGGTGAGCTGGGGCACGCGGGCCCGCAGCCTGCGGAGCTCGGCGAGTATCTCGGCCTCCGCCTCGGGCGGCACCGTGCTCATGTCGGCCTTTCTCCTTTCGGGCTGCCTCCGCTCGGAGCGGTCGGCGCGCAGGGCCGGTCGCAGCGGGAGCCTCACAGGCTTGCCTCCAGTGCGTCGCGTAACCGGCGGAGCAGCGCCACGTCCGGGGGTTGGGCCTGGGTCATCCAGTCGGGCAGGGGTTCCGCGGCCGGCGGCGGGGCCGGGGTGTGCGGGGTCTCGACGAGTCCGGCGGCCGCGAGGCGTCGTACGTCGAGCAGGGTGTGGAAGGCGGGCCGGCCCAGTACCCATGCGAGGTCGGCCGGGGTGCGCACGCCGTCGGCCTGGCGCAGCAGGGTCCGCTGCCGGGCGGTGACGGTCTGGCCGGGCGCGGCGGGCCGCGGTACCACCGGGGCGGTGTCGAGGAGCGGGTAGGGCCAGACGGCGTCGAGGAGTTCCCTGCGGCGCCGGGTCTCGCGTTCGACGGCGGCGGCCGGAACGGAACGGACGGAGCCGATCCAGTGGGTGGCCCCGCGGCGGAACCGGGAGGGGCCGCTGCCCGGGGAGAGGGCGAAGAAGGCGGCGTCGAAGATGGCGGCGAGGTGGCAGATCTCCAGCTCCCCGCCCGCGAGGCCACCGCTGTCGACGAGGAAGCGGGCCACTTGGCGGCGGGCGCCGGCCCGGTCCACGGCCTCGCGCCAGCGCTCGGGGGCGAGGCCGCCGCCGGTGGTGAGGAGCACGTCCAGGCCGGGGGTGGCGGGGCTCTCGGCGTGGACGACGTTGCCGTTCTCCAGGAAGAGGGTGCCCCGGTCGCGTAAGAGGGCGCCGGTGGCGCGTTCGGCGGCGAGCCGGGTGAGGAGCGGGGAGACGGCTGCGGTCGGGGTCGCGGAGGTGGTCGCGGGCACGGTCGGGGTCGTCATCTGAGCACCAGCCCCTCCGCCAGGGAGCGGAGTCTGTGGCGGGCGAGGGCGAGGTTGCCGTCGGCGCGGTCGAGCCACAGGTGCAGGAAGACGCTGCTGTCGAAGCTCGTCTCGACGAAGCGCAGTACGTGGTAGCCGGTGCGGGTGGTGACGATCAGGTCCTCGACGGGCTGGCCGGCGGCGTCACCGCAGGCGGCTCCGCCCGGCGGGGTGTCCGCCGCCGGGGCGAAGGACTCGTACTCGGCGGCCGCGCGGGCCAGTTCGGCGGTCTCGGCGGCGGTCGTCTCGTGGTCTCCCACCGGCGAGTCCCCCGCGGTGCCGAGGGCCAGTCCGCTGCTCCAGTCGACCAGCGCGGCCCCCCGCGCACCAGGCAGGGCCATGGCTTCGAGCAGGCATTCGTCGATCCCGGGCACGCGGGCTCCCCTCCCGGCCGGACGTGCGGAGTGCACGGTCGTACGGCGCGACAGGAGGGAACTTACTCAAGTTCCACAGAGCGGAAGGGGGTTCTGGCATTTTCCGCTGGAACATGCGCCGAACCGCGCGAGACCTTGGCCGGAACCCGTCGCCTTTTGATCACGAGGCGAGCGGAAGATCGTCCGAGAGCCGGAACGACCCGCCTTCGCGCAGCACGTAGCCCTCGTGGCTGAGGGTGCGCAGGAGGTGGTAGACGGTGGGCAGCGGGATCCCGGTGAGCCGCGCGAGCCGCTTGGCCGTCGCCCCGCCCTCCGCGTACATCGCCTCCACGAGGCGCAGCGCGCGCTGCACGGAACCGATGAGGGTGGGTGTGGTGTCCTTCTGACCGTTGTCCTGGATGTGGCGGTCCTGGATGTGGTGGTCCTGGCGGTGGTGGTCCTGGATGTGGTGGTCCTGGCGGTGGTGGTCCTGGCTGTCGGCGCCCATGAGTAGTCCCCCTGCTCCGGTACGAGGCCTGGCAAAAACCATCAAAGTCGCTCAGCAGCCGCAAAACCAGCTGACTCGCGTAAACCTGAGCATAGGATCACCGGACCCCTGTCGGGCCGAGCCGCGGGCGGGCCGGGCGCGCCGGTATTAGGACTGCTCCGGGAGGAGGCGTTCGGCCATCGTTTCCACGAGGGCCTCCACCGGGTGGTCGTCCAGGAGGGTCGGGACGGTCAGGTCGTCCACCATCAGGCCCAGCATCGCGAGGTAGAGCAGCACCACTCCGCGGCGGTCGCCGGGCAGGCCCGACTCCAGGTGCCAGGCGACGTTCGCCTCCAGCTCCGTGCGCAGGAACCCGGCCAGTTCCGTCTGGAGTTCGGGGCGCCGGGTGGCCTCCAGGCGCAGTTCCAGCATGGAGATGTGCACGCTGCGCTCGCGGCGCATCCGGTCCAGCAGCCCGCCGAGCAGCACCTTGGCGTCCAGCGGGCCGGTCAGCTCCGCCGGGTCCGGGACGAGCCGTTCGCGCGTGCGGTGCAGGATCTGCACGAGCAACTGGGCACGGTTGGCGAAGTAGTTCGAGGTCGTCCCCGTCGGGACGCCCGCTTCCGCGTCCACCGCGCGCAGCGTCAGGCCGCGCGAGCCTTCGCGTGCGAGGACTTCGATGGCTGCGTCGAGCAGCGCGGCGCGGCGCTGCGGGTTCTGGCGCATGGGCTGGTCGGTCCCCCGGTGGATACGGCACGTCCTATGAGCACTGCACGTGCAGTGCTTCGCACAAGGTAGCGGATGGACCGCTGCCGGGCCCTCCCCAGCGCGCCCTCCCCCGTGTCAGGCTGCCCGTCATGGAGCGGATCATCGAGGAGATACGCGAGGACCTGGCCCGCCGTCTCGCCGTGGCGGCGGACCGGCTCGCCGACCGGACGCTGGCCGAGGATCCCGCGTACGCCGCCCTGCTCGGCCGGGCCGAGTTGCGCGACCGGATCCACCACAACCTCCGCCAGGCCGTCGAGGGCCTGGTCCGCAGCTCCCGCGGCCTGCCGGTGGAGCTGTCCGACGCCCGGGCCACCGGCATGCTGCGCGCCGAACAGGGGCTGCCGCTCGGCTCGTTGCTGCGCGCCTACCGCAGCGGCGGCCGGCTGCTCTGGGCGGCCCTCACCGAGGCCGTGGCCGCGCACGACCGCTCCGCGCTGCCCCGCCTGCTGCCGGGCGCGGCCGCGCTGTGGGACGTGCTGGACCAGATGACGGACGCCGTGTCCGAGGCCTACCGGCGTACGGAGGCGGCCCGCGCGGGCCGCGACCGGGAGCGCCGGGCGGCCCTGCTGGACGTGCTGCTGGACGGCGGCGCCCTCCCCGGGGGCCCTGCGGCCTCGGAGGCCGCGGTGCAGCTGGGGCTGCCCGAGCGGGGCCGTTTCGCCGTGGTCGTGGTGGCCGCCGACGGCTCCCCGGGGGCGGCGGAGGCGGGTACGGAGAAGCCCGGCTCCGCCGCGGAACTCCGCGTGCTGTGGCGGATCCGCGCCGACGTCGAGACCGGCCTGGTGGAGCTGGGCCACCATCCGCTGGAATCCGTACGGGAACTGCTGGCGCCCCTCGGGGTGCGCGCCGGGGTCAGCCCGGTCGTGGAGGCGCCCGCCGAGCTGCACCGCGCGTACCGGCTGGCCGCCCTCGCGCTGCGCACCGCGCCGGAGTCCGGCGGCCCCCGCACCGCGCTGCTGGACGAGGGGTTGCCGGCCGCGCTGGTCGCGGCCCAGGCCGAACTCGCCGGGCGGCTGCGGACCGTGGTGCTGGGGCCGGTGCTGGCGCTGCCCGCGGAGGACCGCCGGCTGCTGCTGACGACGCTGGGCACCTGGCTGGCCTGCCAGGGCTCGACGACGTACGCCGCGCAGCGGCTGTACTGCCACCGCAACACGGTCTCGAACCGGCTGCGCCGCCTCGAGCAGCTCACCGGCCGTTCCCTGTCGGATCCGCGGCAGGTGGTGGAACTGGCGCTGGCGCACGCGGCGGTGGCCCAGCGGGCCGCCTCCGCTACGGCGCGTCCGGGGTCTTCGCCGACTCCAGCAGGTACGGCACGTCGATCACCGCGACCCCCGGGGTGAACAGCAGCCGGGCCTTGAGGCGCAGCGCGTTCTGGTTGTGCAGGGGCTGCTCCCACCAGTGGCCGACGACGTATTCCGGGATCACCACCGAGAGCACGTCCGTCGTGCTGTCCGCCGCCAGTTCCTCGACGTGGGCCAGGATCGGGGCCACCACCTCGCGGTACGGGGAGTGCAGGATCTGCAGCGGGAGGCCCGGGGCGTGCTCGGCCCATTCCTCGCGCAGGCGGGCCGCGTCCGCCTCGTCCGCCGCGACGGTGACCGCGGTCAGCGTGTCGGGGCGCAGGCCCTGCGCGTAGCCGAGGGCCTTCAGGGTGGGGGCGTGTACGGAGGCGACCAGGACGAGTACGTGGTGGCGGGCGGGTTTGCGCGGCTTCGTGCCGGGGGCGACGGCGACTTGCCGGGCGACCTGGTCGTAGTGGCGGCGTACGCCCTTCATGCCGAGGAACAGCAGCGGCATGGCGATGACGACCAGCCAGGCGCCGTGCGTGAACTTGGTGATCAGGACGACGACCAGGACGAGGGCGGTCAGGGTGGCGCCGACCGCGTTGATGGCGAGGCGGCGGTGGATGTGGACGCGTTCCTCGCGCGGGGTGGCGGGTGAGGCGAGCTCCCGGCGCCAGTGCCGGACCATGCCCGACTGGGAAAGGGTGAAGGAGACGAAGACGCCGATGATGTACAGCTGGATGAGCCGGGTCAGTTCGGCGTCGAACGCGACGATCAGGGCGATGGCGGCGAGGGCGAGGAGCACGACGCCGTTGGAGTAGACGAGCCGGTCGCCCCGGTTGAAGAGCTGGCGGGGCGCGTACTTGTCCTTGGCCAGGATCGAGGCGAGCATCGGGAAGCCGTTGAAGGCCGTGTTCGCGGCGAGGATCAGCACGCCCGCGGTGACGGCTTGGAGCAGGTAGAAGAGGAAGTGCCAGCTCCCGAAGGTGGCCCGGCCGATCTGGGCGAGGGCGGTGGAGGTGGCGGTACCGGGCGGCAGGCCCAGTTCGGTGGGGTCGGCCGCGACGTGCACCCGGTACGCCATGGCGAGTGCGGTGATGCCCGCGAACATGGTCACGGAGAGCACGCCCATGGCGGCGAGGGTGGTGGCCGCGTTCTTGGCCTTGGGCTTCTGGAAGGCGGGGACGCCGTTGCTGATGGCCTCGACACCGGTGAGGGCGGTACAGCCGGAGGCGAAGGCGCGCATCGCGAGGAGCACCACGGCCAGGCCGGCGTAGGTGCCGGCCTCGGTGATGGGCAGGTGCGCGGACTCGGCGCGGATGGTGTCGCCGGTGGCCAGGCGCACGGCGGCGCAGGCGAACATGAGGTAGATGACGAGGACGAACCCGTAGGTGGGAAGGGCGAAGACGCGGCCCGACTCGCGTACGCCGCGCAGGTTCATGAGGGTCAGCAGCACCACGAACCCCACCGACAGGCCCACTTCGTGGTCGTTCAGCGCGGGGATGGCGGAGGTGATCGCGGCGACGCCGGAGACCACGGAGACGGCGACGGTCATCACGTAGTCGACGAGCAGGGCGCTGGCGGCGGTCAGGGCGGCGGTCTGTCCGAGGTTCTCGGAGCTGACGACGTAGGCGCCGCCGCCGCCCGGGTAGGCGTGGCAGGTCTGCCGGTAGGAGGCGATGACGACCACGAGCAGGAAGACGATGGCGGCGGCCGCGTACCAGGCGAGGTGGAGCAGGGCGACGCCGCCGAGGGCGAGGATCAGCAGGATCTCCTCGGTGGCGTAGGCCACGGAGGAGAGCGGGTCGCTGCAGAAGATCGGCAGGGCGAGCCGTTTGGGGAGCAGGGTCTCGCCCATCCGGGCGGTGTCGAGGGGTTCACCGACCAGTACGCGCTTCACATTGATACGCCTCATTGGGGCATGATCATGCATGTTTTGTGCGATTCGCCCCTTTTCGTGGCGGTGTCACCCGGCGAGCTCCTCCGCCCGGTGTGCCAGCCACAGGTCGTGCCGGGCGCTCGGCGACTGGAGCAGGGAGCGCTCGAGCAGCGCCTCGATGCGGGTCAGCCGCTTGCGGGCGCCGGGGACGGAGACGCCCAGCGCGGCGGCGGACGGCACGAGTTGGGCATCGTGCGCCAGCCAGGTACGGACGGTCTCGCGGGCGCCCGCCGGGGCGTCGGGCCCGTTCAGCGGGCGCAGATGGGCCCGGGCCCAGGCGGTCAGCCGCGGATCGCGCAGCACCCCGTCGAGGTCGGGGACGGGCCCCGCACCCGCGTCGGCACCCGGCCGCGCAGCCGACGCCGCACCCGGGGTCAGCCGCAGGGCCAGCGCGAGCGCCGCCTGGTCCCCGAGGCGGGCGAGGTCCAGGCCGAGCAGGGCCTCGACCAGCCGGAGGCGGGCGGCCAGGGTGTTGCGGTGGACCTTCAGCAGCCGGGTCGCGTGCGAGGCGAAGTTCAGCCAGGCGTGGGCGGTGGCCCGCAGTTCCTGTCCGCCGGGGTCCTGCGGGCGCCGGGGCTCGTACGCGTGCAGGGGCGCGAGCAGGGCCTCGGCCCAGCCGGCCCCGGCCCCGTGGGCGGCGAGCGCCAGTTCGGGCCCGGGACCGAACCGGGCGTGCCGTTCGCCCCGGCCCCGGGCGACGGCCAGCGCGTGGAAGGCCTGGGTGTAGGCGGCCGGGGCCTCGCGCAGGCGCATCTCCTCGCTGACCCCGACCGCGCACTCCGGCGCCACCCCCGCCAGCGCCCCGGCCAGGGGGTCGTGTTCGGCCGAAGCGGCCGCCAGGTCCGCCGGGACGAGCACGATGAGGTGGCGTACGTGGACCGGGCAGCGCACGATCCAGGCCCGGCCGCCCGTCAGTTCCCCGCACCGCCGGATCACCTCGCCGCGCTGACCGGTCCGGCATTCCACGACGTACATGCGCATCGGCTCGGGCAGCGAGGGGCCCAGCGCCTCGGCGACCTGGTGGGCGGTGGAGAGCCGGCCGTTCATCAGCAGGTGCAGCACCGCCTCGCGGGCCCGCGACTCGGCGAGGGCGGCCCGCGCCGCGCGCCGCGAGGCCTCCTCGGCGCGCAGGACCAGGGCCAGCGGTACGGCGGCGTCCGCGAGCAGGGCGGGCGCGTCCGGATCGTGCGGCCGGTCCAGTACGGCGGCCAGCGCGCGCCCCTCGTCGAGCGCGAACAGCAGCGTGGCGGATCCGGCGCCGTGCAGGACGGCCGACCGGACGCCGCGGGCGCTCATCTCGGCGGCAGCGCGCACCGCGGCCTCCGGCCCACGTCCCTCCTCGGCGTCCACCACCCCGGCCCACCCGCCCAGGCGGGCGGCGAGCCATGCGAGCAGCGCGTCCGAACCACCGGTGTGGGCGAGCCGGTGGACCTTCAGGATGTCGTCTGACCGGGACACTGCGGCATTGAACCACCGGCCGCACACTGTGCGCAGTGATACCCGTCAAGCGCCGTCACTGGGCACGGCGAACCCTGTGGAGGGCCACTGACCCGCATAGGTTGGGCCACGAGCGGCCGGATCCCGGTATCGACGGGGGAAAAACCGGGGTCCGCCGCCGCTCACATGCGGGCGGCCGCGCTGCGGATGGCCTCGCGGATGCGGAAGTAGGTCCCGCAGCGGCAGATGTTGGCGATGGCGTCGATGTCCTCGTCCGTCGGATCGGCCGTGCGCTGGAGCAGGGCCACGGCCGCCATGATCTGGCCGGGCTGGCAGAAGCCGCACTGGGCGACGTCCTGTTCGAGCCACGCCTCCTGCACCGGGTGCAGGTCCGCTCCGTCGGCCAGGCCTTCGATGGTGGTCACCTTCCTGCCCGCGCAGGCGGAGACGGGCACCACGCACGGCCGGATGTCGGTGCCGTCGAGGTGGCTGGTGCAGGCCTTGCAGACGTCGACGCCGCAGCCGTACTTGGGGCCGGTGACGCCGAGCATGTCGCGCAGGACCCAGAGCAGGGGCAGGTCGTCGGGCGCGTCCACGGTGACGCTCTGCCCGTTGACGGTGAAGGTGTGCAAGGGCACGGCGTACTCCTGGCTGCGGACTATCGCGGGTAGGGGGTGAAGTCGACGTCGAAGTCGAGGGGGAAGCTGCGCGGCTTGGAACCGGTGGCCCGGGCCCAGGCGTTGGCGATCGCGCCGACGGCCGCGGGGACGCCCAGCTCGCCCGCGCCGCCCGGCTCCTCGCCGGTGGCGGGCAGCACGTGGACCCGTACGTCACGCGGGGTGTCTCGCTGCTGCGCCCAGTGGAACTGGCTGTAACTGCCCTCGAGCGGAAGCCCCTTGTCCAGGTGGAGGCCGGCGCGCAGGGTGGTGGAGATGGCGTCGGTGAGGCCGCCGATCATCTGTGCCTCCAGCCCCCGCGGGTTGACGGGCAGGCCCACGTCCACGGCGATGACGGCCTTGGTCACGCGCACGTGCTCCGGGTCGCGGGTGTCGATCTCGACGAGGCACGCGGTGCGGGACTTGTACTCCTCGTGGAAGGCGATGCCCTGCGCGCATCCCGCCGGCATCGTCCGCCCCCACTGGCCTTCGGTCGCCGCCTTGTCGAGCACGGCCCGCTGGGCTGCCGTCTTCAGGAAGGTGCGGCGGAACCGGTACGGGTCCCGGCCGGTCGCCGCGGCCAGTTCGTCGACGACGATCTCCTCGGCCCCTCGGGTGTTGGCGGAGTACACCGAGCGCCAGGAGCCGGTGGGGATGCCGGTCGGTACCTCGGTGAGGGCCTGGGTGGTGAGCCCGAAGTGGTACGGGGACTTCACCGTGGTCAGGAACAGGGTCTGGGCCAGGGTCGCGTTGCCGACGCCGAGGGGCAGGTGCGCGGCGGTGGCGGTGACGATCTCGCCGAGCCCGTGCCGGAAGTCGGTCTCGGCGGCGGCGACGCGGTGTTCGAAGCTGAGTACCTCGCCCAGCAGGTGGGTGGCCCGGATCTTGTGGTGGGTGGCGGGGCGCATCCGGCCGTGCCGGGTGTCGTCCACGCGGGTCCACATCAGCTTGACCGGGCGGCGGCAGGCCTGGGAGACGCGGGCGGCCTCCAGGGCCGCGTCGAAGAAGAGCCGCCGCCCGAAGGAGCCGCCCGCCTGGACGACGTGCACGGTGACCTTGTCCACGGGCAGGCCGAGCTCGGCGGCGATGGACTGGCGGGCCACGATGGGGGACTTGAGGCCCGACCAGATCTCGGCGCGGTCCTCCCGTACGTCGGCGACGGCGGAGTTGGTCTCCATCGGGGCGTGGCTGACGAAGGCGAAGTCGAACTCGGCGTCCACGTACGGGGTCAGCAGCGGCGGCACCAGCAGCGGCGGGGTCGCGGCGCGCAGCTTCGTACGGATCTGCGCGTCGGACAGCGCGTCGGCGGGGCCCGGCCCCCAGGTGACCTGGAGGGCGGCCTTGGCGTCGAGGGCCTGCCCGAAGGTCTCGGCGACGACCGCGACCCCGGTCGGCACGGTCACCACGTGCAGCACGCCCGGCATGGCCCGGACGGCGGCCAGGTTGGCGACGCCGCGCACGCTGCCGCCGAGGGTGGGCGGGCGGCGCACCACGCAGGGCTTCGCGCCGGGAACGTCGAGGTCGAGGGTGTACTGCTGGGCTCCGGTGACCATGGCGCGGGCGTCGACCCGGCCGGTCGGCGTGCCGACCAGGGTGTGCTGCGCCGTCTTCTTGGGGGTCGCGCCGAGGACGACCAGCCCCGGGTCGGCGGCGGCCGTGGCGAGGGAGCCGTAGTCGGCGGTGCGGCCGTCCGGGGCGCGGACGGCTCCGTTCGCGGTGGTCAGGGTGGCCGCGGAGAGGCCCCAGCGGCGGGCGGCGGCCGCCACGAGCCGGGCCCGGGCGGTGGCGGCGCACTGGCGGACCGGCCCGTAGAGGGAGCGGATGGAGTTGGAGGAACCGGTGAGCTGGTTGAAGAGCAGTTCGGGCCGGGCGTCGTCCAGTTCGACGCGTACGGCGGCCAGCGGCGCGTCCAGCTCCTCGGCGACGAGCATGGCCACGGCGGTGGTGAGGCCCTGGCCGACCTCCTCGCGCGGCAGCCGGAAGCGGATGGTCCCGTCCGCCTCGACGGCGAGCGCCAGCAGGGCGGAGGTGGGCGCCCCGGCCAGGATGAACAGATCGCCGAGGTCGATCACGTCGGCGATGGCGGGCAGGCTCGGCACCACGGCGTGAGCGGCCTGCGGGGCCAGCGCGTCGGCTCCGGCACGGGTGACGAGGGCGAGCGTCGGCGCCGCGACGAGGTAGGTGAGGAAGGAGCGGCGGCTCTGCCCCGCCGGGTGGTTCTGCCCGGTCATGTGTGTCGTCCCCACCCTGCACGGGTCCGCCTGCGGACCACCCCCGGCTCATTACCGACAGGTAGGGTAGCGATCAAGGGGTGGCGTGGGAAGACCGGTGGCGGCCGCGGCGGCCGGGGCCCGGCGCAGGGGGTCATTCGTTCGGGGGTACGGCGCTGCGGGTGTCCCTCCCGACCCGAACGGAGGTCCGCGGTTCGTACGCCTCGGCCGTACGATCGATCCGCCGCGTATCGAGGGCCTGTTTCCGGCCGCCGGCTGGGGGCGGGCTCCGGCTCGTCAGAACCCTTTGACGTGGGGGTGGGGCGGTGGGCGCGGCGGATCCGATCATGAGGGGCCGGGCTCGGCTGACCGGATTCTTTCGTACGGGAAAGACACGCCGGAAGGCCTGCGGCATATGCCAAGAGCAAGGCCGTTACGGATGTTGCCAAACGCCTTACAGGCCGTCGCCGCCTGTGCAACAGTCGTAACCGGTCCTTCCTTCAGACTTGGCCGTGCCGCGCCTGTATCGGAGTTCTCATGCCGTCCCACCTGTTCGCGGACCGTCCCGCGCAGCCGCCCGAGCCGGGGTCGGTGGACGCACTGATCTCACAGACCCGGCGCCTCCGGGGTGAGGTGGACGCGGTCCGCCGCGACACCGTCGTGGACGACGACGACGCCCAGGGCCGCTGGCAGCGCGCCCTGTGCGATCTCGCCGTGCACCACCTCGACGACCTCCGTGAGCACCTGGGTCAGCTCAAGGAGGGCCTGCCGCCCGCACCCGAGACCATCGTGCTGCCGCAGGCCGCGCCCGAAGCCGGACCCGAAGCGCAGACCCGGGTCGGCAGCGCCGAATGGAACCTGCTGACCGACGAGGTCAGCTGGTCCGACGAGCTGTTCCAGATCTTCGGCCGGTCCCCCGAGGCGGGCGCGCTCCCGCTCGACGAACTGGGCTCCACCCTGTTCTCCGAGGACCAGCCGCTGCTCACCGCCTGGGTCACGGCCTGTCTGGTGGACGGCAAGGCCATCGACGGCGAGTTCCGCATCGTCCGGGCCGACGGCCGGGTCCGGACCTTGCACATGAGGGGCGAGCCGGTACTCGACTCCGACGGCTGCACGGCCTCCATGTGGGCCGTGCTGCGGGACGTGAGTGAACTGCGCCGGAGCCAGCGGGCGGTGCGCGAGTCCCGTGACTCGCTGCAGCGCCAGCGGGAGATCGCGCAGACCGAGCACCGGCTGGCGGTCGAGCTGCAGGAAGCCGTGCTCCCCCCGTGGCGCGGCTCCCTGCGGTTCCCGCACAGCAGCACCGGCACGCTGGACGTGGCCGCGCACTACCTGCCATCGGCGACCAGCGCCCTGATCGGCGGCGACTGGTACGACGCACTCGAACTCCCCGACGGCCGCTCGATGCTGACGGTCGGCGACCTGACCGGGCACGGCGTGACCGCCACCTCCGGCATGGCGATGATGCTCGGCGCCCTGCGCGGCATGGCCATGGCCGGCATCGAGCCGGGCCCCCTGATGGGCTGGCTGAACCAGCTCCTGGAGACCTCCGTACAGCCGGCCCTCGGCTCGGCCGTGTGCTGCCACTACGATCCCGCGCGCCGCGTGCTGTCCTGGGCGCAGGCCGGACACCCGGCCCCCTTGCTGTTCCGCCGCGGCTCCGGCCGCTCGCTGGTGCCGCCCGAGGGCGTCCTGCTGGGCGCGACCTCCGGAGCCTCGTACGGTCAGGCCGAAGAACACCTCGAGGTGGGCGACGTCCTCGTCCTGCACACGGACGGGCTGACTCCGCGCAGCATCGAGTTCAGCCGGGCCGACGGGACGGAGCGGCTGCTGGCGCTCGCACCGCGGTTCTCGGCGGCGCGGTCCGCTCAGGACTGCGTGCGCATGGTGATCGAGGAGTTCGGGGAGAGCGAGCGCGAGGACGACGCGTGCGTGCTGGTCGCACGGGTCGGACCGTAGGCCTCGCGAGCTCCTGCGAGGGACGTCAGGAGTATGGAGGGACGTCAGGAGTGTCAGGGCCGCGCCGGAGGGCGCGGCCTTTCTCGTCTCCGTGCCCCTTCCCGCACTACACGACCGAACCGCGCGGGCTGCGCGGCGCCGGGCTGTCGGGGAGGGCCAGCTCGATCTCCTCGCGCAGGTCCTCGATACGCGCGTACCCGGCGTACTGGCCGGTGAGCCGGTACATCTCGCGCAGCCGGTCCCAGGTCCGGTGCGAGGAGGTCTCGTTCATCGACACCAGGGCGAGCCGGGCGTAGCGGTCGGCCTGCTCGGGGTCGTCGGCGATGAAGCAGGCCGAGGCCATCGAGATGTAGTCGAAGATCTGCGAGCGCTGGTAGCCGTCGCCGCGCAGCCGCAGGGCCTCCTTGGCGTGGCGGGCGGCGATCGGCGCCGCCGTGGCGTCGTGGTCGGCGAGGGTGCGGTACGCCAGGGCCTGCATGCCGTGCAGGTCCGCCTCGTCGAAGTGCTGCATCCAACTCGGCGGCGGCACGTCGCCCTTGTCGGAGACGAACAGCTCCTCCGCCTCTCCCAGGGTGCGGCGCATGGCCTGGCCCTTGCCCATCGCGGCCTGCGCCCACGCCTCGATGGTGTGCAGCATGGCGCGCGTGCGGGGCAGGGTCTGCTCGCCGGAGCCGGACTTGGCCAGCTTCATCAGGTCGAGTGCCTCGTTCGGCTTGCCGAGGTGGACCATCTGGCGGGCGGCCCGGGAGAGCGCCTCGCCGGCGCGCGGCCGGTCACCGCCCTCGCGCGCGGCGTGCGCGGCGATGACGAAGTACTTCTGCGCCGTGGGTTCCAGGCCCACGTCGTGGGACATCCAGCCCGCGAGCACGGCCAGGTTGGCCGCCACTCCCCACAGCCGCCGCTGCAGGTGGTCGGGGTGGTGGTAGGCGAGCATCCCGCCCACCTCGTTGAGCTGGCCGACGACCGCCTTGCGCTGGAGCCCGCCTCCTCTGGAGGCGTCCCAGGCCCGGAACACCTCGACGGAGCGTTCCAGGGCCTCGATCTCCTGGGAGCCGATCGGGGCCGCCTCGTAGCGGTCGTAACCCGCTGGGTCGGCCTGGAAGGACTCCCCGAAGCGCTGCGTCTCCTTGGCGAGCGCGGGGTCGGTGTGGAGCCAGTCGTACATGGCGTTGCTGAGGGCGGAGCCGGCGGTGAGCACGGCGCCCGCGCCCATCAGACCGCGACGGTTGAGCATGAGGTCCATTCCCGTGAATTCGGTGAGGACCGCGGCTGTGCGTTCGGGCGCCCAGGGCATCCCGTCGGGGTTCTCCTGAGCCCCGCCCGGCTGCCGTCTGCTGGTGCGCCGCTGCCGTACGAACCCGAGGTCCTCGATGGTCACGACACGACCGAGCCGCTCGGTGAACAGTGCTGCCAGTACCGTGGGCACCGGTTCGCGCGGGGTCTCCCCCATGTCGATCCAGCGCCGCACCCGCGAGGTGTCGGTGGCCAGCTGGGGATGACCCATGGCCGCCGCCTGCCTGTTGACCATCCTCGCCAGTTCGCCCTTGGACCAGCCGGCCAGGCCGAACAGGTCGTTCAAGCGGGTGTTTGGACCCTTGCTCACGTCAAGCCCCCAGGTTCTCGGCTGAGTTGACAGTAACCCGCCGTCAGATGCCCAGCGACTATTCGCCAGGCTTCGCCAGGGCACGCTCGATGATGCGCCACCCATGGCCGGGTGTGTGGTTGGAATGCGCCTCCCCGCCCCGGTTCACCGGCGGAACTCCCCAGGGTGATGCACGGGATCCGGCGGGGCGGCGTACGCAACTCGTCGGCGCACGAAGGGATCCGTAACGCCATGTACGCAGCAACGTCCTCCGTGTCCGCCCCGGTCCGGCCGCACCGCACGCTCCCCGCGGGCGGCGGCCCCTACCTCGAACCCGGCCGCCCCGCGGCTCCGGCGCAGGGCGCCGTACGGGCACGGCGGATGCCGGGGACCGGATCGCAGCCGCTCAGCGGAAGAATCGACCTCTCGGGACCGCAGGGGGCGCAACTGCGCACCGCGCTCGCCTCGGTGCAGCGGATCTGTCCCGAGTTCTCGCCCGTCCAGGTCCTGCGGCGCAGCGGCCGGTCGGTCCTCCTCGTGGGCACCACCGGGCGGATGACCGCCGTCGCCAAGGTTTTACTGGACCACTCGCCCGAATGGCGTGAGCGCTACCGGCACGAAATAGGGTCATACCGGGCGTTCGTCCGGCACCGCCCGCCGGTCCGGGTGCCGCGGCTGATCGCCGCCGACCCGGAGAACTGCGTACTGGTCGTCGAGCGGATGGCCGGCCGGGTCGCGGCGCTGCAGCGGCACCCGGTGGAGGCCCCGCCGCGGGTCGACCTGCGGGCGGCCCTGGGCGCGGTGTGCCGGGTCAACCAGTGGCGTCCGCCGGGCGAGCTGTTCGGGACGCCGCTGAACTACGCGCGGCGGATCGCCCGGGACTACGAGCTGGGCCTGCTGACCGACCGGGACCTCGGTGACCTGCAGAAGCTGCTGCACGGCGTGAAGCTGTCGGGCACCGCGCTGCAGTTCAACCACGGTGACGCCCTGCTGTCGAACCTGCTGCTGTCCCCGGCCGGGCCGGTGCTGCTCGACTGGGAGCACGCGGGCTGGTACCTGCCGGGCTACGACCTGGCCACCCTGTGGACGGTGCTGGGCGACGCCCCGGCCGCGCGCAGCCAGATCAGCCGGCTCGCCCAGTCGGCCGGTCCGGCGGTGCGGGACGCCTTCCTGGTCAACCTGATGCTGGTGCTGACCCGGGAGATCCGGATGTCCGAGACGGCCGTACAGCGCTCGATGCTGGCAACCGCCCCGGCCCAGCCCCTGCCGGCCGGCGCCCTGTCGTCGGGCGAGGAGCAGCGACTGCTGCTGCGCCGCCTGCACGACGACGCCGGGATGGCGCGCAGAGCGGTCCGCGCGGCGGTCGGCACCCGCTGACCCCGCCGGTCCACCCCCACGGTTGCCGAGCCCCGGGTTCCCCACCCGGGGCTCGGCAGCGTGCGCGTACGGGCGGACGCGGTGGGCCGGCTCAGACGAACCCTTCGGCGACCAGCTCGGTCGAGCCGGCGGTGATGCGGTGGCGTCGGCCCGAGCCGCCGACGACGCGGCTCCAGCTCTCGGTGACGAGGCCGTCGCCGTCCAGTTCGTAGCGGAAGCCGCCGTACATGCCGGGGACCGGGAAGAACATCCGCGGTTCGGCGAGTTCGGTCAGGACGGCCAGCGTCGGCAGCTTCAGCTGGTGGCGGTCGGCGAGACCGTGACTGTCCGCCCGGATCAGCGCGTGCAGCCGGCCTTCGAGCGCTTCCAGCGCCGGGGCGGGCAGCGGGTGGCGCACCACGGGCTGGAGCAGGCCCGACATCCCCTTGTGGCCGCGGGCCAGGGCGACGTCGTGGGCCCGCTCGCCGGCCGAGGTCGGCAGGGTGCGCCAGGCCCCGCAGCCGACGAGTACGGCGGCGGCGTCCTGTGCCCCGTGCCAAGCGGCCTGGTGCAGCAGGGCGAACCCGCTGGGGCCGCCCACGCGGGTCGCGTTGACCCACTCGGGATTCTGCGCCAGCTCCTCGAACACCCGCGGCCAGTTCCCGTCGCGGGCCGCGTCCGCCAGCAGGTCCCGCCGGGCCAGGATCTCCGCGGGGTACGCGTCGCGGGTGGTGACGCCGTCCCACCGCGTCTGCTCTGTCTTCGCCATGCCCCGATCCTAAGGAAGCCGGGCTCCCGGCCCGGGCGCCGGGAGGCCCTGTGCCTTGACATCACATGATCCCCCGAACACGTTCGCTACCTGACGTGGCATCAGGCCGCGTCGGCCGCAGCCGCGTTCCCTCCTCACACCGCCTGGAGACCGCCCATGAAGTACTCCTCCCCCTCCCGCCGCAGTGTCCTGGCCGGGACCGGCGCCGGGGTGCTCGCCGCCACCGTGCTGCCGGCCGCCGCGGCGCGGGCCGACGCCGCCCAGGCCGGGCCGCCGCTCGGCGAGTACGACGTGGTCGTGGTCGGGTCCGGAGCCGCCGGGATGACCGCCGCGCTCACCGCCGCCAAGCGGGGCCTGAGCGTGCTGGTGGTCGAGAAGGCACCCACCTTCGGCGGGTCCGCCGCCCGGTCCGGGGCCGGGATCTGGCTGCCCAACAACTCCGTGATCCTGGGCGCCGGGGTCCCGGACACCCCGCAGAAGGCGGCGACGTACCTGGCTGCCGTCGTCGGGCCCGAGGTGCCGGCCGACCGGCAGGCCGCCTTCCTCGCCAACGGTCCGCGGATGCTGGACTTCGTGATGGCCAACAGCCCGCTGCGGTTCCGCTTCATGGAGGGGTACAGCGACTACTACCCGAACCTGCCGGGCGGGCTGCCGAACGGCCGGTCCATCGAACCGGACCAGATCGACGGGAACGTCCTCGGCGCCGAACTGGCCCGGCTGAACCCGGCGTACATGCCGGTGCCGGCCGGGATGGTGGTCTTCAGCCAGGACTACAAGTGGCTCAACCTGGCGGCCGTGAACGCCAAGGGCCTCGCCGTGTCCACGGAGTGCCTGGCGCGCGGTACGAAGGCGGCGCTGCTCGGACAGAAGCCGCTGACGATGGGCCAGGCCCTGGCGGCCGGGCTGCGCGCGGGGCTCCAGCAGGCGGGAGTGCCGGTCTGGCTGAACAGTCCGCTGGTGGACCTGGTCCAGGAGGGCGGCGCGGTGACCGGGGTGGTGGTGGAGAAGGAGGGCGTACGGGGCACGGTACGGGCCCGGCGCGGGGTGGTCGTCGGCTCGGGCGGCTTCGAGCACGACGCGCAGATGCGGGCGCAGTACCAGCAGCAGCCGATCGGCACCCAGTGGTCGGTGGGCGCGAAGGAGAACACGGGCGACGGCATCCGGGCGGGCCGTCGGGCCGGGGCGGCGCTGGCGCTGATGGACGACGCGTGGTGGGGGCCGTCGATCCCGCTGCCCGGGGAGCCGTACTTCTGCCTCGCCGAACGGACCCTGCCGGGCGGGCTGATCGTGAACGGGAACGGGGCCCGTTTCGTCAACGAGGCGGCGCCGTACAGCGATGTGGTGCACGTGATGTACGAGAAGGACCGGGCAGCGGTCGGCTCGCACATCCCGGCGTGGCTGATCGTGGATCAGAACTACCGCAACAAGTACCTGTTCAAGGACATCCTGCCGACGATCGTGTTCCCGGACTCCTGGTACGAGGCGGGGGCGGCGAAGAAGGCGTGGACGTGGGACGCGCTGGCCGGCCAGATCGGGGTTCCGGCGGCGGCGCTGCGGGCGACGCTGAACCGGTTCAACGCACAGGCGTGGAACGGGACGGACGCGGACTTCCACCGGGGGGACACGGCGTACGACCACTACTACACGGACCCGGGAGTGACCCCGAACTCGTGCCTGGCGCCGGTCTGGGCGCCGCCGTTCTACGCGTTCAAGATCGTGCCGGGTGACCTGGGCACGAAGGGCGGCATCGTCACGGACGCGCGGGCGCGGGCGCTGCGGGAGGACGGTTCGGTGATCCGGGGCCTGTACGCGGCGGGCAACGCGAGCGCGGCGGTGATGGGCCGCAGCTACGCGGGGGCCGGGTCGACGATCGGACCCGCGATGACGTTCGGCTACGTGGCGGCGAACGACATCGCGGACGCGTGATCGTGATCGGGGAGAGGTGCTAGCCCTGCTGGAAGAGCTCCGCGGGGAGCGGCTTCAGGAGGGCGTAGAGGTCATCGGTGATCGGGCGGTCCCAGCTGGCGATGGTGACCAGCACGTTGTCACTGCGGTCGAACTGGACGCAGGAGATGCGGGACTCCGACAGCTTGATCTTCCGGACGATGAGGAGGTTGTCGCCCTGCATGACGGGGCAGTCCTCGATGCCGGTGACCTCGACGTCCTCGTCGTTCTCCAGGGCGTCGAGCAGCTGGGCGACCTCGAAGGGGACCTGGCCGTCGGAGAGGTCCCGGGCGGGGGAGCCCTCGGGCAGGTTGCCGATGATCATCGCGGGTCCGCGTCCGCCGAACAGGTCATAGCGGAGGAAGACACCCTGGCAGCTGCCGTCGGGCGCGGGCAGCAGCCCGGCCCCGAGATTGCCCGGCCAGTCCCCCGGGTCCATGGCCAGGACGTCGAAGTCCGGGCCGGCGGGTGTGGCGGCGCGGTGGCGGCGGAGGAAGGACATGCCGCCATGGTACGTGGCCGGGCGAAGTTTTCCGGCCCGGGGCCCCTCATCCGGCCCCCGTCCCCGGGCGCCGGGCGGCCGCCGCCCGCCCGGACCGGTCAGTCCGGCGGGACCAGGGTGAACCAGTGCCGCAGGAGGGCGGCGTCGCCCGTGACGCGCAGGGCGTCGGGCGGCAGGCGGCGCCAGAGGAAGAGGGCGAGGTCGGAGGCGGAGCCCGCGGCTTCGACGTCCGCCGGGCCCGGGGAGCCGGGTTCCAGGAGGATCCCGTCCCCCGGGAAGGCGACCGTCCAGGACTCCGGGCCGTCGGTGCGCCGGAAGCGGAACCGCTCCCCCGCGCCCGGTGGGGCGGGCCGCCGGACGCGGCGGGCCGGGGCCATCACCTCGAAGGTCTGGCTCACGGCGTCCACCGCGAGGGCCGGGGCGAGGGGGCCCTGGGTTCCGGTCGCGGACTGCGCGTCCCAGCGGTGGACCGCCAGCTCGATCGTCTGCATCCGCAGCCAGAATCCCGAGGTCCGCTCCGGCGCCCAGGTCCACACCGGCAGGTCCGGCCCGAGCTCGCCGAACAGCACGGCCAGCTGCCGGGCGCCCTCGGTGAACCAGTCCGTCAGCGCGTCCGGGACCGGCTGCCGGTTGGGCGCCCGTTCGGGCCGCGGCCAGGCGGCCAGTACGGCCGGATCGGCGGGGAGCCCGTACAGGGACAGGTCGCCCGCGTCCGGCGGCCCGGGCGGGCGCTCCCGCAGAAGGTGCGCGACGTAGCGCTGCACTCCGCCGAGGTGCCCGACGAGGTCGGAGAGCGACCAGCCGGGGCACGAGGGGACCAGTGGCGCGGGCCGGCCGGGGTGCAGGGCGCGGCGGACGGCTGCCTCGAAGGCGGACGCTTCAGCCTGGAAGTGGGCGATCCGCCGGGTGTGCTCCATGGCATCAGCCTCCCCGCGCTCGGCGCCCGCCACCCCCGGCCGCACGCCGACGTACGCGCGTTCGAGTGGCCGCGCGACCCGGACGGTCGTACGGAAGCCTCCGCGCTGGCCTTACGGCCGGCAGGCGAGGCGGCCGGCGAGGCCGCTGCCGCGCTGGGCGGCGGCGAGGTCGCGCAGCGGCGGCGCGCTGCCCTCGACCGGGGGAAGGCCCATGTCACGGACTTGGGCGCTGAGTTCGACGGCCTCGAAGGGATTCGCGGTGGTGACGGCCACGCCTCGTGGCAGAACGCGTCGTCGGCGTGGTCGCCGACCGCCTCGCGGACCAGGGCGGCGACGACGGGTGCGGCGAGCGGTGCGCCGCCGCTGTCCGGCTCGCGCCGTCTGTGGTGCAGACGGGTCGGACGGTCCGTCACGGCAGGTACGCCCCAGGCCTGTTCGGGAGATCAGCGTACGCCCGCGCACACCGGGACGGAGCCCGCCCGGGGAAAGACTCAGTCCCTCGCGGAACGCGCCGCGAGCTGCTCGAGGACGGCGACGGCCTCGGCGGCCCGGTCGGCGGCCACGAAGAGGTGGTCGTGGTGGTAGCCGGCGATGACGTTGCAGCTCAGACCGTGTGCGCCGAGTTCGGTGGCGAAGGCGGCGGTGAGGCCGACGGCGTCGAGGGCGGAGTGGATCCGCAGGGTGATCCAGCCGGCCGTGTAGTCGTAGGCGAGGCCGGCCGCGTCGGCGTCCTCCTGGCGCAGGACCACGGTGAGGCCCTCGGGTTCCAGGACGGTGGCGACGGGGGCGGTCCCAGGTGGGACGGCGGAGCCGGGGACGGTGCAGAACACGTACCGGCCCTCGTTCAGTTCCGGACGCATGCCGCTCAGCAGGGTGCGCAGGTCGCTCTCGCCGCTCATGCGGTCACCCTATCCGCGGGCCGCCGGCCACCGGGGCGACGGCTCGCGGCCCCGGTGGTGCGGCGTGTGCGGCGTGTGCGGCGTGTGCGGCGTGTGCGGCGTGTGCGGCGTGTGCGGCCCGTACGAGGCGTACGGGCCGCGCGGCGCGTCAGGTGAGGTCGAACTCCCCGCCCCGCGCGTTCAGCACGAACTTGTTCCACTCGTCCGGCGCGAAGATCAGCGAAGGGCTTTCGGGTCGCTCGCTGTTGCGCATGGCGACGAAGCCCTCGACGAAGGCGATCTGAACGTCACCCGCTCCCCGGCTGCTCGACCGCCACTGCGCCTCGGTGAGATCGAGGTCCGGCTTGCCCCAGCCGGCCAGGGGCTGTGAAGTCATGCTCTCGGCCACGTGCGTGCTCCTCCCGGTACGTCGTCCGGGGGCCAGGTTAGCCACCGCAGCGGGTGCCGCACAGGCCACGGTGAGTCACCCGTGACCGGTCCGGCACCACGACCGCGCGGTCCGGGCGGTTCAGGAGGCGGGCGGCTCGGCCCCCACCAGCCACATCGCGAAGAACTGCGCGCCGCCGCCGTACGCGTGCCCGAGGGCCCTGCGGGCTTCCGGGACCTGGTGTTCCCCGGCCCGGCCGCGCACCTGGAGGGCCGCCTCGGCGAAGCGGATCATGCCGGAGGCGCCGATGGGGTTGGTGGACAGGACCCCGCCCGAGGGATTGACCGGAAGGTCCCCGTCGAGTTCGGTGACCCCGGCCTCGGTGAGCTTCCAGCCTTCGCCCTCCGCCGCGAATCCGAGGTTCTCCAGCCACATGGGCTCGTACCAGGAGAACGGCACGTACATCTCCACCGCGTCGATCTGCCGGCGCGGGTCGGTGATCCCGGCCTGCCGGTAGACGTCGGCCGCGCAGTCCTTGCCGGCCTGCGGGGAGACGAAGTCCTTGCCCGCGAAGAGGGTGGGCTCGCTGCGCATGGCTCCGCCGTGCACCCAGGCCGCGGGCTGCGGCGCACGGGCCGCGCCCGCCCGGTCGGTGAGGATCATCGCGCAGGCCCCGTCCGAGGAGGGGCAGGTCTCGGAGTACCTGATCGGGTCCCACAGCATCGGCGAGGCCTGGACCTTCTCCAGGGTGATGTCGTGCTCGTGCAGGTGTGCGTACGGGTTCTTCAGCGCGTTGCGCCGGTCCTTGTAGGCCACCAGCGAGCCCACCGTGTCCGGCGCGCCGGTGCGCCGCATGTACGCGCGCACGTGCGGGGCGAAGAACCCGCCCGCGCCCGCCAGCAGCGGCTGCTGGAAGGGGACGGGGAGGGAGAGGCCCCACATGGCGTTCGACTCGGACTGCTTCTCGAAGGCGAGGGTGAGGACGGTGCGGTGGACGCGGGCCGCGACGAGGTTGGCGGCGACGAGGGCCGTGGACCCGCCGACCGAACCCGCCGTGTGCACGCGCAGCATCGGCTTGCCGACCGCGCCGAGCGCGTCCGCCAGGTACAGCTCCGGCATCATCACGCCCTCGAAGAAGTCGGGGGCCTTGCCGATGACGACCGCGTCGATGTCCGCCCAGGTCAGCTCGGCGTCCGCGAGGGCGCGCGCCGCGGCCTCCCGGACCAGTCCGGCGATGGAGACGTCGTGGCGGGCGGCGACGTGCTTGGTCTGGCCGATCCCGACGACGGCGACCGGCTCCTTGCCCGTGGTGCTCATGCGGGGTCCCCTTCCAGGACGGCGACCAGGTTCTGCTGGAGGCAGGGGCCGGAGGTGGCGTGGGCGACGGCCCGGTCGGAGGCGCCGCGGTGGATCCGTGCGGCGGCCTCGCCGATCCGGATCAGGCCGGCGGCCATGACGGGGTTGGCGGCGAGCGCCCCGCCGGAGGCGTTGACGGTCACCCCGTCGCCGAGGCCGAGGGCCTTGCGGAGCACGACTTCCTGGGAGGAGAACGGCGCGTGCAGTTCCGCCGTGTCCACCGGGGCGTCGAACAGCCCGGCGCGCTCGGCGGCGGTCCGCGTGGACGGGGAGTCGGTGAGGTCGCGCAGGCCCAGGCCGTGCGCCTCGATGCGGTGGTCGATGCCGGTGATCCAGGCGGGGCGCTCGCACAGCCGCCGGGCCGTGTCCCCGGCGGCGAGGATCACGGCTGCCGCGCCGTCGCCGATGGGCGGGCAGTCGCCGGTGCGCAGCGGACGGACCTGGTAGTCGCCCTGGGGCACGGAGCCGCTGAGCTGGGCGTGCGGGTTGGCCTCGGCGGCGGCGCGGCTGCGGGCTCCGATGGCGGCGAGGGCGGCCTCGTCGGTCTCGCCCGCGTCGATCAGGGCCTGGGCCTGGAGGGCGGCCAGGGCCACGGAGTCGGGCCAGAGCGGGGCGAGGTAGTACGGGTCGAGCTGCCGGGTCAGTACGTCGCGTACGGATCCCGGGGAGGACTTGCCGTACGAGTAGACGAGCGCGGTGTCGGCCTCGCCGGTCTGGATCTTGACCCAGGCCTCGTACAGGGCCCAGGCGCCGTCCATCTCGACGTGCGATTCGGAGATCGGCGGCCAGGCGCCGACCCCGTCCAGGGTCATGGTGAAGGAGAAGGCCCGGCCGGCCAGGTAGTCGCTGGAGCCGGAGCAGGTGAATCCGATCTCGCCGGCCTTGAGGCCGGTCGTGGCCAGGACCTGGTGCAGGACCGGCATGACCATCTCGACTTCGCTGAGTTCGTCGGTGCGGCGCAGGTGGTCGCTCTGCGCGAAGGCGACGACGGCCACATCGCGCGCGTGCCTGCTCGTCCTGGGCATCAGATGAGCTCCTTGTACGCGTCGTAGTCCGCGTCCGGTTCGCCGGTGGGGCGGTAGTGGTCGGGGTAGCGGCCGCCTTCGGTCCACACGGGCTCGACGCGCAGGCCCATGCGGACCTGGTCGTACGGGATCCCGCCGATCCGGCCGTGCAGGGCGAGCCCGGCGCCGTCGAGGGCGATGTGGGCGTAGACGTACGGGACTTCGATGTCGAGGTTCCGCGCCTTGATGTTGACGATGCAATAGGTGGTGACGGTGCCGGCCGGGCCGACCTCGACCTGGTCGGTGGTGGCGACCCCGCAGGTGGGGCAGGCGCCGCGCGGCGGCACGTACACCTTGTGGCAGGAGGGACAGCGCTCGCCGATGGTCTTCTGCTCGGAGAGCCCGTTGATGTAGGCGGTCTGGGCGCGGCCGGGACTGTACGTGTAATCCAGGCGGGCTTCGGCGACGATGCCGGTGACGGCCTCCGCGAAGACCCCGTCGTGCGGGGTGGCGGCCCGCCTGGTGGCGCGCCCGTCGTGGGGCTCGTCGTGGGGCTCGAAGCAGGCGATGTCGGTGATCGCCCCGGTCCGCTCGGCGGCCCACCGCACGCGCACCCGCATCCCGGTGCGCACGGATTCGGGGCCGGGGGCGTCGAGGGCGTGCAGGAGGGCGGTGTCGGCCCCGTCGAGGGTGACCAGCACCCAGGCGAAGGGGGTGTCCAGGGGCTGGTTCGGCCGGGGCCGGTCGTTCCAGGCCCAGGTGGTGACGGTGCCGGTGGTGGCGACCTCGACGAGCTCGCGGATCTCCTCGGCGGTGCGCGGATCGTACTCGACGGGCGGCACCATCACGGTCCCGTCGGAGGTCTTCACCCCGAGCACGACTCCTTCGCGCAGCCCGGTGAGGAACGCGGACTGCACGGGTCCGAGGGACCGGGTGAAGGGAAACTCGACGACGAGCGGCGCACGGAGCACCTCGGGCGGGGACGCGGGGGCTGTCACGGGTGACTCTCCAATGTTCAGGGCGGGCCCATGTCAGCCCACCGTCATTCGAGGAAGGGGGCCGCCAAACCCAGCCCCCGCCGGCACTTGAGGCACGGGGGGCCACAATCCAGCCCCGCCGACGTGTGAGGCGCGGGGGGCCACCATCCAGCCCCGCCGACGTGTGAGGCGCGGGGGGCCACCATCCAGCCCCGCCGGCCTGTGAGGCGCGGGGGGGCCGCAATCCAGCCCCGCCGGCCTGTGAGGCGCGGGGGGCCACAATCCAGCCCCGCCAGCGTGTGAGGTGCGGGGGGGCCACAATCCAGCCCCGCCGGCGTTTGAGGCGCGGGGGGCCACCATCCAGCCCCGCCGGCGTTTGAGGCGCGGGGCCCGGGGCGGAGCCCCGGCAGCGGCGCCGCACCGCACCTCCCCCCAGCCGCGACGCCGGTCAGGGGCCCGGGAGGCTACTCCCGCCGATACACCGCAGGCCGCTTCTCCGCAAAGGCCCGCGCCCCCTCCTTCGCATCGGCGGTGTCGAAGATCGGCCACCCCCGCAGCAGTTCGGACGCCAGCCCCTCCGACTCCGTCAGCCCTGCGGTCTCGTAGACCGAGGCCTTCACGGCCTCCACGGCGAGCGGCCCGCACTCGTTGATCCGCCCTGCGATCTCCAGCGCGGCCTCGAGCGCCGCCCCTTCCGGCACCACGCTCCCCACCAGCCCGATCCGCGCCGCCTCCTCCGCCGAGTACGGCCGTCCGGTCAGCAGCATCTCCAGCGCGTGCGTCCGCGGAATCTGCCGCGGCAGCCGCACCGTCGAGCCGCCGATCGGGAAGAGCCCCCTTTTGACCTCGAACAGCCCGAAGGTGGCCCCCGCACCCGCGACCCGGATGTCCGTGCCCTGGAGGATCTCGGTCCCGCCGGCCACGCAGTACCCCTCCACGGCGGCGATGACCGGTTTGCGCGGCCGGTGGTGGCGGAGCATGGCCTTCCAGTGCAGGTCCGGGTCGGCCTTGAGCCGGTCCCGGTACTGGTCGCCCGCCATGCCCTTGCCGGCCAGGGCCTTGAGGTCCATGCCCGCGCAGAAGTCACCGCCCGCGCCGGTCAGGACGACGGAGCGGATCGTGTCGTCGGCGTCCGCCTCCAGCCACCCGTCGTAGAGCCCCACCAGCAGCGGCAGCGAGAGCGCGTTCTTCGCCTCGGGCCTGTTCATGGTGAGCACCAGCGTGGCGCCGTGCCGTTCCACGGTCAGGTGTTCCGTCCCACCCATTGCCGTCCTCCCGTCTCAAGACCTAGAACAGGTTGCAGTAGGCGGGGGTGCAGTTCAATAGTTTTCTGACACTCAGTCAGTTTTCTTGGGCGACTCCCTTCCCACTTGCGGTCGGCACGGCTCTAATGACCGCCGGAGCAGACCAGCCATGGACATTCCAGGGTCAGGAGGAACGGTGGAGTACAACCTTGCCGACCTGTTCGAGTCGGTCGTGGACGTGGTTCCGGACCGCGAGGCCCTCGTGTACGTGGACCACCCCGGGACGGGCGCCGAGCGCCGGCTCACGTACGCGGAGCTGGACTCGGCGGCGAACCGGATCGCGCACCACCTGCTGGACAGCGGGCTGCGGCCCGGCGAGCACCTGGGCCTGCACCTCTACAACGGGATCGAGTACCTGCAGACCGTACTGGCCTGCCTGAAGGCCCGGCTGGTTCCGGTGAACGTGAACTACCGGTACGTGGAGGAGGAGCTGGTCTACCTCTACAACGACGCCGATCTCGCCGCGCTCGTCTTCGAGGGCGAGTTCACCGAACGGGTCGCCGCCGCACTGCCGCAGACCACGAAGCTCCGCCACCTGATCCGGGTGGGAACCGCTCCGGAGGGGGCCCGGGAGCCCGCCATCGCGCCGGTGGAGTTCCCGGACGCCGAGGCGGCCGGCTCGCCCGACCGCGGTTTCCCGCCCCGCAGCCCGGACGACCTGTTCATCATCTACACCGGCGGCACGACCGGTATGCCCAAGGGCGTCATGTGGCGGGCGGAGGACCTCTTCTTCGCCGGACTCTTCGGCGGCGAACCGTCGGGCGAACCGGTGAAGCGGCCCGAGGAACTGGCCGAGCGGGTCGCGGCGCGCGGCGCGGGCCTGACCTTCTTCCCGGCCCCTCCCCTCATGCACGGGACGTCCACGCTCACCTCCTTCATCGCCTTCAACTACGGCCAGCGGGTGGTCATCCACCGCAAGTACGCGCCGGAGGAGGTGCTGCGGACCATCGAGAAGGAGAAGGTCTCCAGCGTGTCGCTGGTGGGCGACGCCATGCTCCGGCCGCTGATCGACGCCTTGAACGGCCCCCTGAAGGGCACCGACCTGTCATCCCTCTTCAGCGTCTCCTCCTCCGGCGCGATCATGTCGGAGACGGTGCGCGCCGAGTTCCAGCGGCTCGTACCGAACGTGCTGCTCCTGAACAACTTCGGCTCCTCGGAGTCCGGCTCCAACGGGCGGGCCACCAGCGACTCCGGACCGGAGAAGGGCTTCCGCCTCGAGGTCAACGACCGTACGCAGGTGGTCGACCCGGTGACGCACGAGCCCGTGCCGGTGGGCGTACCGGGCCGCCTGGCGCAGCGCGGCCACGTCCCGCTCGGCTACTACAACGACCCGGCCAAAACCGCCGAGACCTTCTTCCAGAAGGGCGCGGAGCGGTGGGTGCTGCTCGGCGACATGGCCACGGTGGACGAGCAGGGCATCGTCACGGTCCTCGGGCGCGGCTCGCAGTGCATCAACACGGGCGGCGAGAAGGTCTATCCGGAGGAGGTCGAGCAGGCACTGAAGTCGCATCCGGACGTGTACGACGCGCTGGTCGCGGGTGTCCCGGACCCGACGTGGGGCAACCACGTGGCGGCGGTGGTCCAGATCCGCCCGGGCGCCCCGGAGCCGACCCTGGACGAGATCCAGACCCACTGCCGCACCCGCCTTGCGGGCTACAAGATCCCCCGCCAGCTGGTCATCACCCCCGGCATCCAACGTTCCCCCAGCGGCAAGGCGGACTACCGCTGGGCGAAGTCCGTGGCCACGGAGGCAGACACCGGCGCGCGACCGGAGGCCTAGGTATAACTGCCGGACGTTGTCGACACTCAGGGGCTCCGGCCACGGATAGCGTCTGGCACCGGAAACGTCGCTCGGGCACTGGCCCACGGCTGGAGCGCCGCACGACACGAGGTGCTCCTCGGATCACGCACACCCAACGACCGCACCGGCCTCGGTCTTCGGGGCACCGGCGCTGACCGGCACCCTGCTGATCGATGTCGGGGTCGGCCTGCGGACGGCCTCGACGGCCCGAGCACGGTCTTCCTCTCCGGCGACGACGCCGAAGCCGAACGGACCACCGGCCGGCTGCTCACCGACCTCGGCCGGCCCCCGTCGTCCCAGCTGGACCTCGGCGGCGTCTCCACCGCACGCGGACAGGAGCATCATCAAGGTGGTCACCCGCCTCTCCGCCCGGGTGCGAGCCCGGCCTGCGCCGGTCAGACCTCCGCCGGTCAGGCCTCCGCGGTGAGGAACCGCTCCACGCGGCTCGTGAACCAGGCGGGGTCGTCCAGCCAGGGGAAGTGGCAGGCCCGGGGCTGGACGTCGACCGCGCCCCGCGGGAACAGCTCCGCAAGCCGGGCCGCGAGGGCCGGGCGGGGGTTCCCGTCCAGCTCCCCGGCCAGGACCAGCACCTTCCCCGCGACCCGGCGGAGCCCGGCCCTCGTGCCGGGCGGATCGAACGCCCCGGCACCCGCGAAGGCGTTCGCCGCCTTCTCGTTCTGCTGCCGCGCGTTCGCCGCGCAATGCGCCCGGGCCGTGTCGTCCCAACGCCCGTAGAAGAGTGGTGCGGCGAGGTCCCAGTCCGCATCGGAGCCGTCACCGGCGGCTGCCAGGATCCGTGCGTAAGCCTCGATGGCGGTGTCGTAGGGCTCGCGGCCCGCCCGCAGCCGGGCGCCCTCCAACCGGTCCTCCGGGGTGACCGGGAGGTCCACCGCCCAGGCGGTCGGCGTGACGAGGACCATGCGGCGGATCCGCTCCGGATGGGCGGCCGCGTAGAGCTGGGCGAGGTTCCCGCCGGCGGAGTGGGCGAGGAGGTCCATGCCCTCCAGACCCAGGTGCACGCGGAGCGCCTCGACGTCGGCGACCTGGTGGTCGGCCCGGTACGTCGACTCGTCCGCCGGTATGGCGGAGTCGCCCGTACCGCGGAGGTCGAGGAGGACGAGGCGGCGCCCGGCGGTCAGCCCGCCCAGGTCCCCCAGGTACTCCGAGGCGCGCATGGCGCCGCCCGGCAGGCAGACGAGCGGTTCGCCCTCTCCCCGGACGTGGTAGGCGAGTTCGGTCCCGTCGTAGGTGGTGAAGGTAGGCATGCGGGCCATCACATCAGACGATCACTCGTTCGAGTCATTGCTTTACCCCGCGACGCACTGGCAATCTACCGAATGATCGGTCGGGTGCTCACGAAGAGGTGACGGCAATGGCGGCATACGCGGATCTCCACGACGAAGGCCAGGACGCGGACGGAGCGGACGAAGGCGAGCGGCTCAGCGGTGACGAGCTGGCGGCCCTTCAGCTGACGCGGCTGCGCGCGACCCTGCACCGCGTCTACGAGCGGGTGCCCTTCTACCGGCAGGCCTTCGACAAGGCCGGCGTCCACCCCGACGACTGCCGCACCCTCGCCGACCTCGCCCTTTTCCCCTTCACGTCCAAGAGCGACCTGCGCGACCAGTACCCCTTCGGGATGTTCGCCGTACCGCGCTCCGAGGTCCGCCGGATCCACGCCTCCAGCGGTACCACCGGGCGTCCCACGGTCGTCGGGTACACCGACCGGGATCTGTCCACGTGGGCGGAGGTCGTGGCCCGGTCCCTGCGCGCCGCCGGCGCCAGACCGGGCCAGATCGTCCACATCGCCTACGGCTACGGACTGTTCACGGGCGGCCTCGGCGCCCACTACGGCGCCGAGCGCCTGGGCTGTACGGTCGTGCCCGCCTCGGGCGGGATGACCGACCGCCAGGTCCGGCTGATCCAGGACTTCCGGCCGGAGGTCATCATGGTGACCCCCTCGTACATGCTCACCCTGCTGGACGAGATGGAGCGTCAGGGCATGGATCCGCGCGCGACCTCCCTCCGCACGGGGATCTTCGGCGCGGAGCCGTGGACCGAGGAGATGCGCCGGGAGATCGAGGACCGGCTGGGCATCGACGCGGTGGACATCTACGGCCTGTCCGAGGTGATGGGCCCGGGTGTGGCGCAGGAGTTCGCGGCGGGCAAGGACGGGCTCCACATATGGGAGGACCACTTCTATCCGGAGGTGGTCGATCCACTGACCGGCGAGGTGCTGCCGGAGGGCGAGCCCGGCGAGCTGGTGTTCACCTCCCTCACCAAAGAGGCCATGCCGGTGATCCGCTACCGCACCCGGGATCTGACGCGGCTGCTGCCCGGCACGGCGCGGCCCGCGTTCCGCCGCATGGAGAAGGTCACCGGGCGCAGCGACGACATGATCATCCTGCGCGGGGTGAACCTGTATCCGACCCAGATCGAGGAGGTCCTGTTGCGGACGGAAGGTCTGGCTCCGCACTTTCAGCTGCGGCTGGCCAAGGAGGGCAGGATGGACGCCCTGACCGTACGGGTGGAGGCGCGCCGGGAGGCGGACGCCGGTCGGCGGGAGGCCGCGGCCGCCAGCGTGGTCCGGGCGGTCAAGGAGGGGATCGGGGTGTCCGTCCGGGTGGAGGTGGTCGAGCCGGAGACCTTGGAGCGTTCGGTGGGCAAGATCAAACGGCTGGTGGACCTCCGGGACATACGTGAAGGCGGCTGAAACCACCCCTTCGGGCCCAATTCGGGGCGGCCCCCGAGAGCCGTCGGAGCCGCCCGGGTAGTGCATACGGCGTGACCTCGTTCTTGTGGAAGCTCTACAACCGGCTCCAGGGCTCCCTCGCGGGGCTGGCCTGGAGCCGCGGCCGGGAAATGGAGCTGATGCACCGGGCGATGGGCTTCGCGGCCCTCGGGTTCCTCACGCTGGTGCCGCTGCTGGTGGTCGTCGCAGCCGCCGCACCCGGCAGCGGCTCGGGCTTCGGCCGCTGGCTCGGCCAGGCCCTCGGGGTGACGGAGGACTCGCGGGCCCGGGTCGAGGCGCTGTTCGGGACGGCGGACCTGGCGCTGGAGCGGACCACTGCCTTCGGTCTGGCGGCCCTGGCCGTCTTCGGCCTGACCTTCGGCTCGGCCGTGCAGACCGGCTACGAGAAGGTGTGGGACGTGCCCACCGCCCGGTGGCACACCATGTGGCGGCACGTGGTCTGGCTCGCCCTGCTGGTCTGCTACCTCGCGCTGCTCGTCGAGATCCCGGCGCCGTCGAACGACGCCGTCGGCACGGTCCTGGGCACCGCGGGCGACCTGCTCGGCACGTGCGTGTTCTTCGTCGCCTCGCAGCGGCTGCTGCTCGGGGGCCGGGTCCGCTGGCGGGCCCTGGTGCCGGGGGCGGTGGCCACCAGTGTCGGGCTGCTGGGGCTGCGCGTGTTCTCGCAGCTGGTGTTCTCTCCGCTGATCGCCTCCAACGCCGTGACCTACGGCCCGTTCGGGAGTCTGCTGGTCGTCCAGTCCTGGCTCGTCGGTGTCGGGTTCGTGGTCTACGGCGGCGCCCTCGTCGGCCGCCTCGTCCACGAGCACCTCACGCTGCGCAGCCTCGAGCGCCGCGGATACCTCCCCGCGGAGGACCCCCCTCCGCACACCCCTCATGATCTGGGAGGGGGCTGACCCGGCGGGTCCGCGGGTGCCAGGATGAACGCACTGCCGGCAACCACCTTCACCCGCAGGGGGAATGATGTCCGTTCAGGACCTGGAGACCACGGCCGAGGGCCGGGTCTGGCTGATCACCGGAGCCTCGTCCGGCTTCGGCCGCACGCTCACCGAGGCCGCGCTCGCGGCCGGGGACACCGTGGTCGGGGGGGCCCGCCGCCCGGACGCGCTCGCCGCACTGGCGGCCGCGCACCCCGATCGCCTCTTACCGCTCGCCATGGACGTGACGGACATCGGGCGCGCGGAGGAGGTCGTCGCGGAGGTCGTGGGCCGCTGGGGCCGGATCGACGTCCTCGTCAACAACGCCGGCCGGGGTCTGGTCGGCGCCGTGGAGGAGACCTCCGACGCCGAGCTGCGTGAACTGATGGAGCTGCACTTCTTCGGCCCGGCGGCGCTCACCCGGGCCGCGCTGCCGTACATGCGGGCACGCAAGTCGGGCGCCGTGGTGCAGATGAGCAGCATGGGCGGGCGGCTGGCCTTCCCCGGTGTCGGTGCGTACTGCGCGGCGAAGTTCGCCCTCGAGGGCCTGACCGAGGCGCTCGCCGCCGAGGTGGCCGCCTTCGGCATCAAGACCCTGATCGTGGAGCCCGGCTCCTTCCGTACCGGGTTCGCCGGCGGGAACGCGCTGCGGCAGACCCCGGCGCTGCCCGCCTACGAGGACATCGTCGGGCCGATGCGGCAGGGGCTGCCGGCCAGCGACGGCCACCAGCCCGGCGACCCGGTCAAGGCGGCCGCCGCGATCCTGTCCGCACTGGACGCGGAGGTCACGCCGCGGCGGCTGGCCCTGGGCAACGACGCCGTCGACTTCATCACGGCCCACGCGGACGCCGCCCGCGCGGAGGCACAGGCCTGGGAGTCGGTCAGCCGGTCCACGGACTTCGACGCCGCGTCGCCTGCGGCGCCGTAAACGGGCGGAGACGGACGGAGGTGCGGGAGGGTCCGGCCGGCCCCTCCCGCATCTGCGCCGCCGGCTCGGATACCAAACGGGATGTTGACAGACCATCAGACAGCCTGCATGAGTGTGGGGGCACGGACAGCACCGCCCGCAACACGGGCAACCCCGCTCATCCGCAGGCTACTTGGGAGGTCTGTTGCTCCGCACCCGCCCGATATTCCGCCGCGTCGCCCTCACCGGCGCCGCGCTGCTCGCCACGACGGCCGCGATACCCCAGGCCGCCGCGGCCACCGGGGACGCAGTCCCGTCCGGCGGGGGTCTGTCCGCCGTCATCCGGTACACGGAGAACGGCATCCCGCACATACTCGCCCGCGACTACGCGCACCTGGGGTTCGGCACCGGCTGGGCCCAAGCCGCCGACCAGGTGTGCGTGCTCGCAGACGGGTTCGTGACCGTCGCCGGTGAGCGCTCGCGCTGGTTCGGCGCCGACGCCGCACCCGACGGATCGCTGTCCTCCGCCACCCGGAACCTCACCAGCGACCTGTACTTCAAGGGCGTACGGGAGTCCGGCACGGTGGAGAAGCTGCTCGCCACCCCCGCTCCGGCCGGCCCCGGCAGGGACCTGCGGGAGCTGATGCGCGGCTGGGCCGCCGGATACAACGCCTGGCTCACCCAGAACAAGATCACCGACCCTGCCTGCAAGGGCGCGGCCTGGGTCCGCCCCGTCACCGCCACCGACGTGGCCGCCCGCGGGTTCGCGGTCTCCGTCCTCGGCGGCCAGGGCCGCGGGATCGACGGCATCACGGCCGCCCGGCCGCCGGCCGCGGCGCCCGCCGGCCCGGGCGCCCGTACGACGCCGCCCCTGGAGGCGGATCCGGCCGCCGCGGCCGAGGCGGCGCGGGAGTTCTTCGACACCAGCCGCTATGACATGGGCTCCAACGCGGTGGCCTTCGCCGGTTCCACCACGGCGAACGGCAGCGGCCTGCTGCTCGGCAACCCGCACTACCCCTGGCACGGCGGGCGCCGCTTCTGGCAGTCGCAGCAGACCATCCCGGGCGAACTGAACGTCTCGGGCGGCTCACTGCTCGGCACCACCGTGGTCAACATCGGCTTCAACGAGAAGGTGGCCTGGAGCCACACGGTGGCCACCGGCACACCTGTCAGCCTGCACCAGCTCACCCTCGATCCCGCCGACCCGACCGCCTACCTGGTCGACGGCGTCCCGGAGAAGATGACCGGCCGGACCGTCACCGTCGAGGTGGCGGGCGGCGATCCGGTGACCCGGACCCAGTGGTGGACCCGCTACGGGCCGGTCGTCTCGCAGCTCGGCCCGAGCCTGCCGCTTCCCTGGACGGCGGGCACCGCGTACGCGCTGAACGACCCCAACGCGGCGAACCTGCGCGGCTCCGACACCGCCCTCGCCATCGGCAAGGCCCGCTCGGTGGCCGGGATCCAGGACGCCCTGCGGCGCACCCAGGGCCTGCCCTGGGTCAACACCGTGGCCGCCGACTCGGCGGGCGGCACCCTGTTCACCCAGTCCCAGGTGCTCCCCCGGATCACCGACGAGCTCGCCGCCCGCTGCTCCACACCACTGGGCAGGGCCACGTACCCGGCCTCGGGGCTGGCGGTCCTGGACGGGGCGCGCGGCGACTGCGCGCTCGGCTCGGACCCGGACGCCGTACAGCCGGGGGTCTTCGGACCGGGCAAGGCGCCGACGCTGCGCGACGCCCCGTACGCCGAGAACTCCAACGACAGCGCCTGGCTGGCTCATGCGGAGCGGCCGCTGACCGGCTACGAGCGGATCTGGGGCACTGCGGGGACTCCGCGCTCGCTGCGCACGCGGGGTGCGGTCGAGGACGTCGCGGGGATGGCGGCGAAGGGCGGGCTGACGGTGGCCGATCTGCAGAAGCAGCAGTTCGCCAACCGGGTGCCGGCCGGTGACCTGGCGGCGGCCGACGCGGCGAAGGCCTGCGCAGCGCTGCCGGGCGGTACGGCGACGGCGGGCGACGGAGCGGTGGTGGACGTGTCGGCGGCCTGCCCGGTGCTGGCGGCCTGGGACCGTACAGCCGACGCCTCCAGCCGCGGCGCACTGCTCTTCGACCGGTTCTGGCGCAAGCTGACGGCGGCGACCCCGGCCAGGGACCTGTGGCTGGTGCCGTTCTCGGCCGCCGATCCGGTCCGCACGCCCCGTACGCTCAACCAGGCGGCGCCGGGGATCGGCCGGGCGCTCGCCGACGCGGTGGCGGAGCTGAACGCGGCGGGGATCGCACTGGACGCGCCGCTGGGCGAGCACCAGTTCGTGGTCCGCGGTGGCGAGAAGCTGCCGGTGGGCGGCGGCACCGAGGCGCTCGGCGTCTGGAACAAGATCGAGGCGCCGTGGAACGCGGCGGTTGGCGGCTATCCGGAGGTCCTGCACGGCCCCAGTCACGTCCAGGCGGTCGGCTGGGACGGCGGCCGCTGTCCGGTGGCGCGCACCCTGCTGACGTACAGCCAGTCGGCGAACCCGAACTCGCCGTACTACGCCGACCAGACCCGGATGTTCTCGCAGGAGCGCTGGGTGACCTCCAGATTCTGCGAGCGGGACATCCTCATCTCGCCGAAGCTGAAGGTGGTGTGGCCACGCGAGCGCAGGTGACCGATGGCTGCCCTTCCTGGCCGTGACCCACACCGCCCACCGGCTCACGGGCTCACCGGCTCACGGGCTCACGGCCAGGAAGAGGTACGCGGCCAGCAGGACGAGGTGGACACCGCCCTGCAGCAGGGTGGCGCGGCCCGGGGCGATGGTGAGGGCGCTGACCACGACGGTCAGGGCGAGGAGCACCATGTGGATCGGGCCGAGGCCGAGCAGCAGCGGGCCGGAGAGCCAGATCGAGGCGAGGGCGATGGCCGGGATGGTCAGGCCGATGCTGGCGATGGCGGAGCCGTAGGCCAGGTTGAGGCTGGTCTGGACGCGGTCGCGGCGGGCGGCGCGGACGGCGGCCAGGGTTTCGGGCAGCAGGACGAGCAGGGCGATGATCACACCGACGACGGCGTTCGGCAGGCCGGCGTCGGCCACGCCCGCCTCGATGGTCGGGGAGACGGCCTTGGCGTTTCCGACGACGGCGACGAGCGCGACCAGCAGCAGGCCGAGGCTGACCAGGGCGGCCCGGGCGCTGGGCGGCTCGGCATGCCCGTCGTGCGCGTCCGGCCCGCCGGGGCGGGGCGCGGTGTCCACGGGGAGGAAGTAGTCGCGGTGCCGGACCGTCTGGACGGCGACGAACAGTCCGTAGAGGGCGAGCGAGGCGACCGCGGCGAAGGTCAGCTGGGCGGTGGAGAACTCCGGGCCGGGCTTGCTGGTGGTGAAGGTCGGCAGGACGAGGCTGAGGACGGCGAGGGTCGCGACGGTGGCCAGCGCCGCCCCGGAGCCCTCGGCGTTGAAGACGGCGACCCGGTTGCGCAGGGCGCCGACGAGCAGGGACAGACCCACGATGCCGTTGCAGGTGATCATGACGGCGGCGAAGACCGTGTCCCGGGCGAGGGAGGAGGTCTTGTCGCCGCCATCGGCCATCAGGGTGACGATGAGCGCGACTTCGATGACGGTGACGGCGACGGCGAGGACGAGGGAGCCGAAGGGTTCGCCGACGCGGTGCGCGACGACCTCGGCGTGGTGCACGGCCGCCAGCACCGCCCCGGCGAGGCACAGGGCGACCAGGGCCACCGCGAATCCCGGCAGGTCGCGCCCCCAGCCGAAGACGAGCGCGACGAGCGCCACCAGGGGGACCAGGACGGTCCAGTCGGCCAGGGGTGATCTGCGGGTTGCCGTACTCATATCAGCCAACTTGCCAGAACTGTCCCCTCGATGCGCCGCACGGCGCGCATGCGGGGCTCTGACGTGGCCTTTCTCACGACGGCTCCGGGCGCGGCGGCGGCCTTGGCGCCGGCCGGCCGGAGCCTCTGGGGCCGGCCGTCACATCGCGCGCTCGCGGCCCTCCCAGTACGGGTCGCGCAGCCGCCGCTTGTACAGCTTGCCGTTCGGGTCGCGCGGCATCGTCTCGATGAAGTCGACCGTCTTGGGGCGCTTGTAGCCGGCGAGCTGCCGCTCGCAGTGGTGCAGGATCTCCGTGGCCAGGGCGTCGCCCGCCACGAAGCCCTCCGCCGGTTCGATGACGGCCTTGACCTCCTCGCCCCAGTCGGCGTGCGGGATGCCGAAGGCGGCGGCGTCGGCGACCGCCGGGTGGGTGAGCAGGGCCGACTCGATCTCGGCCGGGTAGATGTTGACCCCGCCCGAGATGATCATGTCGATCTTGCGGTCGCGGAGGAACAGGTAGCCCTCCTCGTCCAGCAGCCCCAGGTCGCCGACGGTGAAGAAGTCGCCGATGCGGTTCTTCTTCGTCTTGCCCTCGTCCTTGTGGTAACTGAAGCCGCCGGTGTTCATCTTGATGTAGACGGTGCCGAGTTCGCCGGCGGGCAGCCGGTTGCCGTCGTCGTCGAAGACGGCGAGCTCGCTGATCGGCCAGGCCTTCCCGACGGTTCCCGGCTTCTTCAGCCAGTCCTCGGCGGTCGCGAAGGCCCCGCCGCCCTCGCTCGCGGCGTAGTACTCCTCCACGCACCGGCCCCACCAGTCGATCATCGCCCGTTTGACGTGGTCGGGGCAGGGGGCGGCACCGTGGATGGCGTGCCGCATCGAGGAGACGTCGTACGCGTCCTTGGTCTCCTGCGGGAGTGCGAGGAGCCGGTGGAACTGGGTCGGGACCATGTGGGTGTGCGTGCACGCGTGCCGGTCGATCAGGCGCAGCATCTCCTGCGGGGTCCACTTGTCCATCAGGACCAGCGGGTGCCCGATGTGCAGGGCGGCGCCCGCGAACTGCAGGACGGCCGTGTGGTAGAGCGGCGAGCACACCAGGTGGACGTTGCCGTCGAAGGGGCGGATGCCGAAGATGCCGAGGAAGCCGCCGAGGTACGTCTCCTCCGGGAGCTTGCCGGGCAGCGGGCGGCGGATCCCGCGCGGGCGGCCGGTGGTGCCGGAGGTGTAGTTCATGACCCAGCCGAGGGTGCGGTCCTCGGGTGGCGTGGCGGGCCGTCCGTCCAGGAGTTCCCCGTACGGGCGGAAGCCCGGGACCGATCCGACGGCGTAGCGGTGGCTCGCGGGCAGGGCCGCCTCGTCGGCCGCGGCGGTGGCGGCCCCGGCGAAGCGCTCGTGGGCGATGAGGACCTTGGCGCCCGAGTCGGAGACGATCCAGGCGATCTCGGGGCCGACCAGGTGGTGGTTGACGGGGACGAGGTAGAAGCCGGCCTGGGAGGCGGCGAGGTAGGCGGTGAGGAACTCGACGCCGTTGGGGAGTACGACGGCGAACACGTCGCCCTGCTCCAGGCCGGCGGCCCGCAGCCCGTGGACGAGGCGGTTGACGTCGGCGTGGAGCCGGCCGGCGGTCCATTCCTCGCCTTCGGGGGTGACGAGGACGGTCCGCTCGGGGTCGGCGGCGGCCTGGGCCCAAAAGCCGTTCGGGGGCTGGTCGGTCACGCTGATCACGCCTCTCGGACTCGGCCTGCGATGCGGTTGATGCGGTCGACGGCGCGCTCGAAGCCCCTCGTCAGGTCGTCGAAAACGGCCTGGACGCTGCGCTCTTCGTTCATCCGGCCGACGATCTGGCCGACGGGCGTGCCGAGCAGCGGCTGGACCTCGTACTTCTGGATCCGGGAGACGGCCTCGGCGACGAGCAGCCCCTGCAGGGGCATGGGGAGTGCGCCGGGGCCCTCCGGGTCGTCCCAGGCGTCGGTCCACTCGGTGCGCAGCTGGCGGGCGGGCTTGCCGGTGAGGGCGCGGGAGCGGACGGTGTCGCCGGAGCCGGCGGCGAGGAGCTTCTCGGTGAGGGCGCGCGAGTGGAGGTCGGCCTCGGTGGTGGTGAGCCAGAGGGAGCCGAGCCAGGCGCCCTGGGCGCCGAGGGCGAGCCCGGCGGCGATCTGCTCGCCGCTGCCGATGCCGCCCGCGGCGAGGACCGGGAGGGGGGCGACGGCCTCGACGATCTCGGGGACCAGGACCATGGTGGCGATGTCCCCGGTGTGGCCGCCGGCCTCGTATCCCTGCGCGACGACGATGTCGATGCCGGCCTCGGCGTGGCGGCGGGCGTGTGTGGGGCTGCCGGCGAGGGCGGCGACGAGGATGCCGCGGTCGTGGGCGCGCGCGATGACATCGGCGGGCGGGGAACCCAGGGCGTTCGCCAGGAGTTTGATGGGGTAGTCGAAGGCGACGTCGAGCTGGTTGCGGGCGACCTGCTCCATCCAGCCGGTGATCCGCCAGCCGGAGGCCTCGCCCTCGGCGAGCTCGGGCACGTGGTGCTTGGCGAGGGTGTCGCGGACGAAGGCGCGGTGGCCGGCCGGGATCATCGCCTCGATGTCGGCTTCGCTGACGCCGTCGACCGCCTTCTTGGCGGGCATGACGACGTCGAGGCCGTAGGGCTTGCCGTCGGTGTGCGCCTGCATCCAGTCGAGGTCGCGTTTGAGGTCGTCGGGCGCGGTGTAGCGGACCGCGCCGAGTACGCCGAATCCGCCCGCCCTGGTGATGGCGGCGGCGACCGCCGGGAAGGGCGTGAAGCCGAAGATGGCGTGCTCGACTCCCAGTTTCTTGCTCAGCTCCGTCTCCATGGGCGGCAGGATGCCGCAGCCCGCCGGTCGAGGGAAGAGATTTTCTGATGCAGCGTCAGATTCTTTAACGGCCGGTCGGTGCGGAGGGTGCCCACCGGGAGGGCAGATACCCACTAACGTGCGGCGCGTCCGGCGCGTCCGGCGCGCATCCCCCGGGGGAACCTTCCGGCGGTACCCCGTCGGTGTCGGAGGCCCGGGGGTCCGGGGCGTCCGGCTGAGCGTCGGGGGCACCCCCGGCGGCGGCTGGGGAAGAGACGCCGCGGCAGACGGACTCGGCGCCGCGGGCCGACCACGACAGCGGACAGGAGGGCCGGACATGGCAGCAGCTACGGGGGCTGACGGGACGACAGGCGAAGGGGCGCAGGCAGGCGGGCCCGGGCAGGGGCACGGCCTGAGCCGGCGCCGCCTGGGTGCCCGGCTGCTCGCGCTCGGCGGGGTGCTCGTACTCCACGCCGCACTCCCCGCCGGCCCCGCCGGAGCGGCCGGCTTCGGCGGTCCGGCCGAACGCCGCGCGCTCCAGGGCCTGCGGCTGCGGTACGGATCCGCACGCCAGGCCGGGCTCCTGGACCGGCACCTGGAGGAGGTGGCGGACGAAGCACGGCGGTTCCTGGGCCCCTCCCCCGAACACCCCTACTACGCCGGGGCGGTGGTCCTCGCGGGCCGGGGCCGCACCATCGCGCTGCACCGCGCCATGGGCGACGCCGTCCGGTACGCGGACTACGACGGGCGGACCGACCGCGCACGGGAGTTCCCGGCGGCCGAGCGGATCGCGATGGCCGAGGACACCGTCTTCGACCTGGCCTCGCTGACGAAACTGTTCACCGCCGTCCTGGCCGTGCAGCAGATGGAGCGCGGCCGGGTGGAGCTGGAGGCTCCGGTCTGCCGCTACCTGCCGCTCTTCACCGGGGGCGGCAAAGAGGTGATCACGGTCCGCCAGCTGCTCACGCACACCTCGGGGCTGCGCTCGTGGGCACCCTTCTACCGGGAATCCACGCAGGAGGGCCGGCTGAGGCTGCTGTGGTCGGTGCAGCCGCAGGAGACGCCGGGGACCGTGTACCGGTATTCCGACCTCAACCTGATCACCCTCCAGCTGCTCCTGGAACAGATCACCGGTCGCACCCTGGACGTCCTGCTCCACGACGAGATCACCGCTCCGCTCGGGATGCACCGCACCCGGTACAACCCGCCGCGCTCCTGGCGCCGGGTCACGGCCGCCACCGAGGTGCAGCGCCCGCCCTGGTCCGGCCTGGACCGCGGGCTGGTGTGGGGCGAGGTCCACGACGAGAACGCGTACGCGCTCGGCGGGGTCGCGGGCCACGCCGGGGTCTTCGGCACCGCCTTCGACCTGGCCGTCCTCGCCCGCACCCTCCTCGACGGCGGCTCCTACGCGGGCCGGCGCATCCTGCGCCCCGCCTCCGTCGAGCTGCTCTTCACCGACTACAACACCTCGTTCCCCGGCGACGACCACGGTCTGGGCTTCGAGCTCTACCAGCACTGGTACATGGGCGCCATGGCCACCCCGCACTCCGCGGGCCACACCGGATTCACCGGCACCTCCCTGGTGCTCGACCCCTCCACCGACTCCTTCCTGATCCTGCTCGGCAACTCCGTCCACCCCGTCCGCACCTGGCGGGCCGGCAGCGCACCGCGGGTCGCCGTCGGCAACCGCTTCGCCCGCGCCGTCCCGGTCCGCACGAGGCACGGGGGCCCGGCCTGGTTCTCCGGAACCACCCCCGGGGCCTCGGGCACCCTCACCCTGCCGCCGCTCACCCCGGCCACGGCGGCCGCCCGGCTGCGCTGCGCCGCGTGGTGGGACACGGTGCCCGGCGAGGGAGCGCTCCACCTGGAGGCCTCGCCCGACGGGGAGCACTGGCAGCCGCTCCCCTTCACCACCCTCCGTTCCACCGGCGGCACCCCCGAGACCTGGCCGGGCGGCTCCGCGAGCGGCTGGTCCGGTCGCATCTGGCACCGTCTCGAGGCGCCCCTGACGGCCGCATGGGCAGGCCGCGAGGTCCGCCTCCGCTTCCGCCACTCCGCGACCGGCCGCTACGTGGGCCGCGGCGTCTACGTGGACCTCATCCGCGTCGCGGAACCGGCCCGCCTCCTCTTCGCGGAGGACCGCCCCGCCGATGCCGCCCGCCTCGAACCCGTCGGCTGGACCCGATCGGCGGACTGAGACGGCCCGTGACGGGGACTCAGCGCTGAACCGGCACCGGGGAAGGGACGGACGCAGGGACAGGGACAGGGGCGGGGGCAGGGGCAGCGGCAGCGGCAGCGGCAGGGGCATCGCGCTGGTGCGGGAGCGGTGCCCCCCACGGCTGGACAGACACCGTCCGCGCGGGGGCGGGGATGGCGATCGACTCCGCCCGGTACCGCTCGTGCAGGCGTTTGATGAACTCGTGCTTGATCCGGTACTGATCGCTGAACTCGCCCACGCCCAGGATCACGGTGAACTCGATCCTGGAGTCCGCGAACGTGTGGAAGCGGACGGCGGCCTCGTGGTCGGCGACCCCTCCCGCGACGTCGGCCATCACACCGTCGACGACGTCGAGGGTGACCCGCTCGACGTGCTCCAGGTCGCTGTCGTAGCCGACACCCACCTGGACGAGGATCGACAACTTCTGTTCCGGCTGGGTGAAGTTGGTCATGTTCGTCCGTGCGAGGCGCCCGTTGGGGATGATCACCAGGTTGTTCGACAGGTTGCGCACCACGGTGTTGCGCCAGTTGATGTCCACGACGTAACCCTCTTCGCCGCTGCTGAGCCGGATGTAGTCACCGGGCTGCACCGTCTTCGAGGCGAGGATGTGCACTCCCGCGAAGAGGTTGGCGAGCGTGTCCTGCAGGGCCAGCGCGACCGCGAGTCCGCCCACGCCGAGAGCGGTGAGCAGCGGTGCGATGGACACGCCCATGGTCTCGAGTGCGACGAGGACGCCCATCGTCAGCACCACGACACGCGTGATGTTGACGAAGATGCTGGCCGATCCGGCGACCCCGGTGCGGGCCTGCGCCAGCGACTGCACGAGCCCCGCGACGATCCTGGCGGCCGTGACCGTGGCGATGAGGATCAGCAGGGCGGTCAGCGACTGGTTCACGAGCCCGGTGACCCGTGGGGTGAGCGGCAGCGCCGAGGCCGCCGCGGCGGCGCCCCCGATGACGGCCGCCCAGGGGGCGAGGGTGCGCAGGGCGTCGACGATGGCGTCGTCCCCCCTCCACGCCGTCCGGCCGGCGTGCACGCCCAGCCACTTCAGGAGGGCGCGCAGCAGCAGTCCGGCCGCGACACCCGCCGCCATCGCGATGGCGGCCACCACCCAGTCGTGCAGGACGAGGTCCCGGCTCAAAGGATTCCCTCCGCACCGCGGCGGGACGGGGAAACGGCGCAGGGCGCGGCGGCCCTGCCTATGTGTCGTGTCGTCACGTGGTCACCTGTCAGATCGTGCTGTGCGGGGGCCCGTTCGGGCGTGTGTACGCACGCGAAGGGGGGCTGCCATCCTGCCCCATAGGCCGCGGGCCGCCGCGAGGGGGCCGGTCCACCCCGTGAGCGGCCCCGGCCGGTGACGTGGACACCCCCTAGGCGGAGAGCACCGCGTCGATCATCCGGCGGGTGACGGAGGCCAGTTCCGCCAGGTCGGGCGCCGGGCGGGAGCGGGCGAAGGCCCCGGCCAGCCGGTCGTAGAGGAGTCCGTCGGCCCAGGCGACCAGGAGCTCGGCCGCCTCGTCGGGGCGCTCCGCGCCGAGTGCGGCGAGGACCGCGGCCGCCCGGGCCCGCGATGCCCGGCCCGCCCGGTGGAACTCCGTCTCCAGCTCCGGGTTGCGGGCCGCCTCGAGGCTGAGCTCGAAGCGGGCCAGCTGACGTTCGCGGCCCGTCGTCAGCCAGCGGTACAGCAGCCCGGCGAGCGCCGCCGCGGCCGCCGCGCGGTCCGGCAGCGGTTGCGGGGGCCCGCCCCCGTCGAGGTCGGCGAGGTCCAGTTCCGCCAGCCGCTGGTAGCAGGCGCCGATCAGTGCCGTCCGCGTGCGGAAGTAGTACGAGGTGCTGCCCGCCGGGAGCCGGGCCGCGCCGTCGACCGCGCGGTGGGTCAGGGCCCGCAGGCCGCCCGCGGCGACGAGGCCGATCGCGGTGTCCGCGATGAGGGTTCTGCGGTCGGGTCCGGATTCTGGGGTGGACATGACGTCACTCTACAGATGTAGAGTGACGCGTTGATCGTCGTCGGCGCCGGATGGCGGGCGGGTCAGTGTCCCAGTACCGCCATCGCCGCGTTGTGCCCGGGGACGCCGCTGATCCCGCCGCCGCGCACGGCCCCCGCTCCGCACAGCAGGACGTTGCGGTGGGCGGTCCCCACGCCCCACCGTCCCACGGTCTCGGGGTCGGTTTCGGTGTCGGTGCCGGCGTCCGCGGCCCGGTAGGGCCAGGACAGGTCCCGGTGGAAGATGTGCCCGCGGGGCAGGCGCAGTTCGCGTTCCAGGTCCAGCGGGGTCTTCGCCTCGATGCACGGGCGGCCGTCGCCGTCGAAGGCGAGGCAGTCGGTGAGCGGTTCCGCCAGGTGGGTGTCGAGCTGGGCGAGGGTGCCGGCGAGCAGCACCTCGCGCGCCTGCTGGTTGTCCTTCTCGAAGAGCCGGGCCGGGGTGTGCAGGCCGAAGAGGGTGAGCGTCTGGTAGCCCTGTTCCACCAGCTCGGGCCCGAGGATCGTCGGGTCCGTCAGCGAGTGGCAGTAGATCTCCGAGGGCGGTACGGAGGGCAGTTCGCCGGACGCCGCCTCCGCGTAGGCGCGGGCCAGTTCGGTGTACCCCTCCGCGATGTGGAAGGTGCCGCCGAAGGCCTCGCGCGGATCCACGGAGGTGTCCCGCAGCCGGGGCAGCCGGCGCAGCAGCATGTTGACCTTGAGCTGGGCGCCCTCGGGCGCGGGCCCGGCCGGTGTCTCGCCGAGGAGTTCGGCCAGCGCCCGCGGGGAGGCGTTCACCAGCACCGTGCGGGCGACGACCCGGCCCTCCCCCGTCGCCGTCCGGAACACCACCTCCGCCGGTGAGGTGCCGTCCGTGTCGATCCGCAGGACCTCGTGCCCGGTGGCGATCTCCGCTCCCGCGGCCCGCGCGGCGTCGGCGAGGGCGTCCGTCAGGGCGCCCATGCCGCCCACCGGCACGTCCCAGTCGCCGGTCCCGCCGCCGATGACGTGGTAGAGGAAGCAGCGGTTCTGCGCGAGCGAAGGGTCGTGCGCGTCGGCGAAGGTCCCGATCAGCCCGTCCGTGAGGACGACTCCGCGCACCAGGTCGTCGGCGAAGTGACGTTCCACCGCCTGTCCGAGCGGCTCCTCGAAGAGCATCCGCCAGGCGGTCTCGTCGTCGATCCGGGAGCGCAGTTCCGCGCGGGTGGGCAGCGGTTCGGTGAGGGTCGGGAACACCGTGCGGGCCACGTGCCCGGTGGCGCCGTAGAACGCGCGCCAGCTCTCGTACTCCCGCTCCGAGCCGGTCAGCCGCGCGAAGGACGCCCGGGTGCGCTGCTCGTCGCCGCCGACGAGGAGTCCTCCGGGCCGGCCGTCGCGTTCCACGGGCGTGTACGAGGAGACGGTGCGGCGGCGGACGGTGAAGCGCAGGCCCAGGTCGCGCACGATCTTCGAGGGGAGCAGGGAGACGAGGTAGGAGTAGCGCGAGAGGCGGGCGTCGACGCCGGCGAAGGGGCGGCGGGAGATGGCCGCCCCGCCGGTGGTGCCGAGCCGTTCCAGTACGAGGACCGCGCGGCCCGCCCGCGCCAGGTACGCGGCGGCCACCAGGCCGTTGTGTCCGCCGCCCACGATCACGTCGTCGTATACGTCCCGCCCGAAGGTCGTCATGGCTCTTGGTAGCACACCTGGCCGAGGCGCTCCAGACAGTACGCCTCGTCGGCGTGGGCGAGTGCGGTGTCGGGATGTGCGTCGCCCAGGGCCCGCTCGCGGATCCCGGCCAGCTCCCGGTAGATGGGCAGCGCCTCCTCCCAGCGGTCCAGCCGGCCCAGTCCCGCGGCGAGTTCGCGGCGGCTGACCAGGGTGTCCGGATGCTCGGGGCCGAGCACCCCGGCCCGTGCGGCGGCGACTTCGCGCGCCTCGGCCACCGCCTCCTCCCAGCGGTCCAGCCGCCCCAGGTTGACGCCGAGGACGTGCCGGGCGCGCAGGGTCTCCGGGTCGGCGGCCCCGTACGCGCGGGTGCGGTCGCGGACCAGGGCCCGGAACAGGTCGACGGCCTGGGCGCTGTTCCCGGTGCGGCCGAGCGCGATGCCGGCCTCGTAGCGCGCGGCCAGGGTGTCGGGGTGGTCGCGGCCGAGCACCCGTTCCCGTACGGCGGCCACCTCGCGGAACGCGGCCAGGGCTTCCTGCCAGCGCTCCAGGCGGCCGAGTGCGTACGCCACCTCGTAGCGGGTGAGGAGGGTGTCCGCGTGCTCGGCGCCGAGCACGGCGGCCCGGTCCGCGGCGACCTCCGCGGCGGTGGCGTGGGCCTCCTCGAAGCGGCCGAGCGCGCCGAGGGCGCAGGCCAGGTTGTGGCGGCAGCGCAGGGTGTCGGGGTGGAGCGGGCCCGCGGTGCGCTCGCGGGCGGCGAGCACCGCGCGGTAGATCGCGTACGCCTCCGGGTGGCGCCCGAGCCTGCCCAGTTCGTACGCGGTCTCCTGGCGGGCGGCCAGCGTGTCGGCGTGGTCCGGGCCGAGCACCCGCGCGCGGCCCTCGGCCACCGCTTCGTACACGGCCAGGGCCTCCTCGGGGCGGCCGGCGCGGCTGAGGGCGAAGGCGCGGGTGTGGCCCGCGGCGAGGGCGTCGGGGCCGGTGCCGCGCGGTTCGGGGAGCCGCGGAGCACCGTAGGGGGCGGTGAGCCGGGGGTCCTCGGCGGGTTCCGGGCGGACGATCCGCTGGGCGCCGCTGGGGCGCGGAGCCGTCCAGGAGCCGGTGAGCACCGCCCACTCGCCGCTGGCGGGGCGGGCGTCGGTCCCGGCCTTGCGCCCGGCGGTCATCCCGTGGGCCCACGCCGGGAGGGGGGCCTGCGCGCCGGGCATCGCGCCCGGGCCGAGGCGTGCCTCGACGAGCCGCCGGTGCAGGTGGCGGGCGTCGCCGGGCCGGTCCTCGGGGCGCTTGGCCAGCAGGTCCAGAACCACCCGTTCGAAGTAGTCGGGCAGTTCGGGCCGGTGCTCGCGCAGCGGCACGGGAGCGGTGTCGCGGTGGCCGACCAGCACGGACCAGGAGTCGCCGAGGTCGAAGGGCGGGGCGCCGGTGGCGATCTCGTAGAGGACGCAGCCGAGGGAGTAGAGGTCGCTGCGGTGGTCGACCTCGCCGCCCGCGATCTGCTCGGGCGACATGTAGTGCGGGGTGCCCATGGCCATGCCGCCGCCGGTGAGCTTGGCGGTGAAGCCGATGTCGTGGGCGAGGCGGGCGATGCCGAAGTCGCAGATCTTCACGGTGCCGTCGGTGAGCCGCATGATGTTGGCGGGCTTCAGGTCGCGGTGGACGACGCCCTGGTCGTGGGTGTAGCCGAGGGCCGCCGCCATCTGCTCGGCGATGTCGACGACCACCTCGACCGGCAGCGGCCGGGTGTCGTTGTCCTCGAGGAGCTGGCTGAGGTTGCGGCCTTCGAGGAGTTCCATGACGAGGTAGAGGGGGCCGCCGGCGGCGCTGTCGTCGCCGAAGTCGTGGACGACGGTGACGCCCCGGTGCTGGAGGGACGCGGCGACGCGCGCCTCGCGGCGGAAACGCTCGCGCAGCACCTGGGTGAAGTGGGCGTCCTGCTCCGCCCCGATCGGCTTGAGGCATTTCACGGCGACCTGCCGGCCCAGAGATTCGTCCCGGGCCCGCCACACCTCGCCCATGCCGCCGCGACCGATCAGGTCGAGCGACCGGTAACGGCCCTGGATCAGTCTGGACTCCGCCATGTCGTGAAGTCGCCCCCGTTGTCGTGCCTCGCCCTCCCCGGCCGGTCCAGTATGGCCGCTGATGTACGCAGTGTGTACGGGGAGGGGCGACTGCCGGGGCCCATGCGGCGCATCGCTTTCAAGATGTGACCTGGGGGCAGCTGCCACCGCAGACCTGCGGGAATGCTGCGCAGCACGCGTCCGGTGAGGCGCATGCGGCGGGTGATGGTGCGTGGGGCGGGTGCGGGGCGCCCGTACAGCTGGTGCGCCCAGCCGGGGAGCGATCCGTAGGCGAGCGCGGCGAGCGGGCGCCACAGCAGGTTTCGGCCAGGTACGAGCAGCGGGTGCACGGGCGGGCCGCGCAGGAAGTCGTCCACGGCGCGGGCGTCGGCGCCTGCGGCGAGTGCGGGGCGGACCTCCTCGAAGTAGGCGGCGAGCTGTGCGGTGTCGGCGGGGACGGTGGCCGGGTCGAGCCCGACGAGGCGGGCGTTGACGCGGTTCTCGTCGACGTAGCGGTCGGCCTGGGCGGGGGTGAGGGGGACGCCGGAGCGGCGCAGGACGTGCAGGAAGCTGTCGATCTGGGCGCAGTGGATCCAGAGCAGCAGTGCGGGGTCGTCGACGGGGAAGCGCTCGCCGGTGGCCGGGTCGGTGGCGGAGAGCTTGCGGTGGATCGCCCGGACGCGGGCACCGGCGCGTTCGGCGTCCTCGGTGGTGCCGTAGGTGAGCGTGCCGACGAAGTCGGCGGTGCGCATGAGCCGCCCCCAGGCGTCCTGCCTGAAATCGCTGTTCTCCATGACCCCGCGGACGGCGCGCGGGTGCAGGGCCTGGAGGTAGAGGGCGCGGACGCCGGCGATCCACATCATCGGGTCGCCGTGGCACTGCCAGGTGACGGAGGCCGGTCCGTACAGCCCCGGGTCGGGGACGGCCACGCCGCTTCCCCTCTCCATCCCCGTACCTCCCTGTCGCAGGCTGCCCGGTGACTCCAGCGTACGGCCTCGGTGTTACGGTCGCGCCATGTCCAAGAGCGAGATCGACGCGGTGACCGCCGAGTTCTTCGGCGCCTTCGACAACCGGGGCGGCAAGGCCGCCGATGTGGGCCGGATCCGCAGGCTTGTCGTGCCGGGTGGCGTGATCGTCAAAACGGGTCCGGAGTTCACGGTCTACACGGTGGACGAGTTCGTCGAACCCCGCCTGCGGCTGCTGGCGGACGGCCGGCTGCTCGAGTTCGCCGAGTGGGAGACCTCCGAGCGGACCGAGATCGCGGGTGACGTCGCCTCGCGGTTCGGCGCGTACCGCAAGTCCGGGATCCTGGATGGGGAGCCCTTCGAGGGCGGCGGGACCAAGACGATCCAGTTCGTCCGCACCCCGCAGGGCTGGCGCATCTCGGCGTTCGCCTGGTACGACCAGCCCTGACCACCGGCGGCGCCCGGTCCGTGCCCGGTCCCGTGCCCGCCCGGTCCCCGTGCCCGTCGGTCAGCGGCGGACGCGGGGCATGCCCAGGCCGATCCAGGAGATGATCTCGCGCTGGATCTCGTTGTTGCCGCCGCCGAAGGTGAAGATGACGGCGCTGCGGTAGCCGCGTTCGAGTTCGCCGTGCAGGACCGCGCCGGCGGAGCCGTCCTTCAGGGAGCCGGCCGCGCCGACGACTTCCATGAGCCAGGCGTACGCGTCGCGGCGGGCCTCGGAGCCGTAGACCTTGACCGCGGAGGCGTCCTGGGGGGTGAGGGTGCCGGACTGGACGGCGCCCACCATCTGCCAGTTGAGGAGTTTCATCGCGTCGAGCCGGGCGTGGGTGCGGGCGAGGCGGCCGCGGACCCAGGAGAGGTCGATCACCCGGCGGCCGTCGGCGAGCTTCGTCTCGGCGGCCCAGCGCTGCACGTCGTGCAGGGCCCGGATGGCCATGGTGCCGTGCGCGGCGAGGGTGACGCGCTCGTGGTTGAGCTGGTTGGTGATCAGGCGCCAGCCCTTGTTCTCCTGGCCCACGCGGCGGGTGGCGGGGACGCGGATGTCCTCGTAGTGGCTGGCGGTGGTGTCGTGTGAGGCGAGGGTGTTGATGAGGGTGCAGGAGTAGCCGGGGTCGTCGGTCGGCACCAGGAGCATGGTGATGCCCTTGTGGGCGGGGGCGTCCGGGTCGGTGCGCACCGCGAGCCAGACCCAGTCGGCGGTGTCGCCGTTGGTGGTCCAGATCTTCTGCCCGTTCACCACGTAGGTGCCGGTCTCCTCGTCGCCCTCGCGGACCGCCTTGCACTTGAGGGCGGCGAGGTCCGTGCCCGCGTCCGGTTCGCTGTAGCCGATGGCGAAGTCGATCTCGCCCGCGAGGATCTTCGGCAGGAAGTACGCCTTCTGCTCGTCGGTGCCGAACTGCATGATGGTCGGCCCGACGGTGTTGAGCGCCATCAGGGGCAGCGGTACGACGGCCTGCGCCGCCTCGTCGAAGAAGATGAACTGGTCCATCGGGGACATCCCGCGGCCGCCGTACTCCTTCGGCCAGCCGACGCCGAGCCAGCCGTCGGCCCCGAGCCGTCGGATGGTCTCCCGGTAGAACCGCTTCTGCGCGGCCGGATCCTCGTAGCGGGCGTAGACGTCCTCGGGCACCAGGTCGGCGAAGTAGGCGCGCAGCTCGGCGCGCAACTGCTGCTGCTCAGGCGTGTATTCGAGGTGCACGGCCCCTCCGGGTGTCTCGCTCGTCCAGCCGGTCGCTGGGTGGCGGCGGTCAGAGTAGAACCCGTTACAAAAATTCGGAAGGGTCGAGGGCGTTGATCATGGCTTCGGCCGTGACCGCCATCGCCGTACGGGCGGCCGTCAGGTAGGGCCTGGGGTCGGCCGGGGTGAGGTGGGTGCGGATCGCCCCGGTCATGGCCACGTTCAGGGCGGTGCCGATGTTGACCTTGCGGATGCCGCCCGCGACGGCCGCCGCGAGCTCCGCGTCGGGCAGCCCCGAGGAGCCGTGCAGGACGAGCGGTACGTCCACCGTCTTGGCGAGCCGGGCGAGCAGCGCGTGGTCCAGCGAGGCGGTGCGGCTGGTCATGGCGTGACTGCTGCCGATGGCGACGGCCAGCGCGTCGACCCCGGAGTCGGCGACGAACCGGCGCGCTTCGTCGGGGTCGGTACGGGCGCCGGGCGCGTGCGGGTCCAGCGGGGCGGCGCCGTTCTTGCCGCCGACCTCGCCCAGTTCGGCCTCGATCCACAGGCCGTGGGCGTGCGCCCAGTCGGCGGCGGAGCGGGTCGCCTCCAGGTTCTCGGCGTACGGGAGGTGCGCGGCGTCGTACATCACCGAGCCGTATCCGGCGTCGCCGGCCTGGCGCAGCAGCTCGGGGCTCTTGACGTGGTCGAGGTGCAGGCCGACCGGGACCCCGGCGGCCTCGGCGCAGGCGGCGGCCGCGCGGGAGATGGGCAGCAGCTGCCCGCCGCGGAACTTCACGGCGTTCTCGCTGAGTTGGAGGATGACCGGCAGCCCGGCCGCCTCGGCTCCGGCGACGACCGCTTCGGCGTGTTCCAGGGTGATGATGTTGAAGGCGGCGACGGCGCGGCCGGCGGCCGCCGCCTCGCGGACAAGCGTGCCGGCGGGGACGAGGCTCATCGGACCGCCTCCTCTCCGGCGGTCAGGACCACCGAGCGGGTGAGGTGGCGCGGCGCGTCGGGGTCGAGCTGCTGGTGGGCGGCGACGGCGAGGGCGAGGCGGTGTACGCGGACCAGCTCGGCGAGCGGGTCGAGCCGGCCCGCCACCCACTGGGAGCCGGTGCTCCGCACCTGTTCGGCGAGCCCGTCGGGGGCCTCGTCGAGCGACCAGGTGGCGGTGCCGGGCCCCGAGATGCTGATGGGCCCGTGCCGGTACTCCATCGCCGGGTAGGACTCGGCCCAGGACAGGGAGGCCTCGCGCATCTTCAGCGCGGCCTCGTGCGCGAGGCCGACGCTCCAGCCGCGGCCGAGGAAGGTGAACTGCCCGCGGCTCTCCAGCTCGGCGGGGAGCGGCTCGGCGAGCGCCGTGCGGGCGTCGGCGACCACGGAGGCGGAGTGCAGGCCGGCGTGGGCGCGGAGCAGGGTGAGGGCGGTGGTCGCGAAGCGCGTCTGCACGACGGACCGTTCGTCGGCGAAGTCGAGGACGACGAGGTCGTCGGCGACGGTCATCACCGGGGTCGCGGGATCGCCGATGACAGCGGTCGTGGGCACGCCCGCGTCCCGCAGAGCGGCCAGCAGGTCCAGCACCTCGGTGGTGGTCCCGGACCGGGTCAGGGCGACGACCCGGTCGTAGCGGCGGTGGCGCGGGAACTCCGAGGCGGGGAAGGCGTCGGTCTCGCCCTGGCCGGCCTCCTCGCGCAACACGGCGGCCGCCTGGGCCATGTAGTACGAGGTCCCGCACCCGACGATCGCGGTACGCTCCCCCGGCTGCGGCAGCACCGCCCGCCGGGCGGGGGCCAGTTCGGCGGCCCGTTCCCAGCATGCGGGCTGCGTGCCCAACTCGTGCGCGACGTGACTCATGCGGGCTCCCTCGGGCGAAAGACGGGAAATACGGGGAAATACCGGAAACACGGGAAACGCGCTCCCGAATGCGCTTTCCTGCAAGGTATCCGGCAGTTTCGCGCAACTTCAAGCATCAACGAGAGGATCGCCTGAGTTAATGTCGGCGGGTAGGCCGATGGAGCACACCGAAGGGGGCGGCCGATGACCCGCAAGGAGCGCTGGCAGGCACTGCTGGACCTGCTGGTGGAGCGCGGCGAGGTGGAGGTGGAACCGGCCGCCGAGGCCCTCGGCGTGTCCGCCGCGACCATCCGCCGCGACCTCGACCAGCTCGCCGAGCAGCAGCTGCTGGTCCGCACGCGCGGCGGGGCCGTGCTGCACGGGGTCTCGTACGAACTCCCCCTGCGCTACCGCACCTCGCGCCGCGCTGCCGAGAAGCGCCGCATCAGCGAGGCGGTCGCCGCCCTGATCACCCCGGGCGAGGTGATCGGCCTGACGGGCGGCACCACGACCACGGAGATCGCGCGGGCCCTGGCGGGCCGCCCGGACCTGGCCCAGGGCTCTCCCGCCCTCACCGTGGTCACCAACGCCCTCAACATCGCGGGCGAACTGGTGATCCGGCCGCAGTTCAAGATCGTGCTGACCGGTGGTGTGGCGCGCCCGCAGTCCTACGAGCTGACGGGTCCGCTGGCCGAGCAGGTGCTCGGCCAGCTCGCGGTGGACACGGCGGTCCTCGGCGTGGACGGCTTCGACCCGGCGGACGGCGCGGCGACCCGCCACGAGGACGAGGCCTCGGTCAACCGCCTGCTGTGCGAACGGGCCCGCCGGGTGGTGATCGCGGCGGACTCCAGCAAGCTGGGCGTGCGCGCCTTCGCCCGTATCTGCGCGACCTCGGCGGTGGACGTCCTGGTGACGGACACGGGCCTGGCGGCCGGGGTGGCCCGGGAGTTCGAGGCGGCGGGGGTGGAGGTGCTGAGGGTGTGAACCGGCCCGGACCGCGTCCGGGCCGGGCTCAGTGCGCCGGCAGCCGCTCCGACTCCCGGACCAGGGCGGCCAGGACGGGGGCGATCAGCGGGTGGGTCTCGCCGCCGCGGCGGGTGGCGGCGAAGACCCGGCGGGTGGCGGCCGGCCCGGCGACCGGCCGGACCTGGACCTCCTTGAGGTCCATGCCCCGCAGCGCCGAACGCGGCACCAGGGCCACCCCGGCCCCCGCGCCGACCAGCGCCGTCACCGCGCGGAAGTCGTCGGACGAGTGCACGAACCGGGGCTGGAAGCCCGCCAGTTCGCACGCGAGCAGCGTCACGTCGTAGCAGGGGTTGCCCGGGTACTGGCCCACCCAGTCCGCGTCGGACAGGTCCGCCAGTGCCACCGCGGGCAGGTCGGCCAGCGGATGCCCCGAGGTCAGTACGGCGTCGAAGGGCTCCGCGTACAGCGGCAGGACGGACAGCCGGGCGTCGTCCGCTCCCGGACCGCCCCGGTACTCGACCGCCAGGGCCACGTCCGCCTCGCCGTCCAGCAGCAGCGGCAGGCTCTGGTCGCCCTCCGCGTCCCGGACCCGCAGCCGGATCCCGGGATGCTCCAGCGCCAGCCTGCCAATGGCCGGGGCCAGGACCTCCGCGATGCCGGTGGCGAAGGCGGCCACCGTCACCTCGCCCGCCGAGCCGCCCGCGTACGCGGCGAGTTCGGCCTCCGCCCGCTCCAGCTGGGCCAGCACCTCGTGGGCGTGGCCGAGCAGGATCTCACCGGCCGCGGTGAGCCGTACGCCCCGGCCGCTGCGGGTGAGCAGGGCGTGGCCCGTCTCCTGTTCCAGGGCAGCGAGCTGCTGGGAGACGGCGGAGGGGGTGAGGTACAGGGCTGCGGCCGCGGCGGTCACCGTACGGTGGTCCGCCACGGCCCGCAGGATGCGCAGCCGGCGGGGGTCGATCACCCCACCATTGTCTCAGGCCCCGTCGGCCACCAGCGCCGCACGGGCATCGATGAACGCGGCCACCGCGCGCTCGACGTCGGCCGTCGAGTGGGCCGCCGAGAGCTGCACGCGGATGCGCGCCGCGCCCATCGGCACCACCGGGTAGGAGAAGCCGATCACGTAGACGCCGCGCTCGAGCAGCAGCTCGGCCATCCGGGCCGCCTCGGCCGCGTCGCCGATCATCACGGGGGCGATGGCGTGGTCGCCGGGCAGGATCTCGAAGCCGGCCTCGGTCATCTTCGTACGGAACAGGGCGGTGTTGGCCGCGAGCTGCTCGCGCAGGTCGCCGGCCGACTCCAGCAGGTCGATGACCTTGAGGGAGGCCGCCGCGATGACCGGGGCGAGGGAGTTGGAGAAGAGGTACGGGCGCGAGCGCTGGCGCAGCAGCTCGACGATCTCGGCGCGCGCCGCGACGTAACCGCCGGAAGCGCCGCCCAGGGCCTTGCCGAGGGTGCCGGTGATGATGTCGATGCGGTCCATGACCCCGTGCAGCTCCGGGGTGCCGCGGCCGCCGGGGCCGACGAAGCCGACGGCGTGCGAATCGTCGACCATGACCATGGCGTCGTAGCGCTCGGCGAGGTCGCAGATCTCCTGGAGGGGGGCGACGTAGCCGTCCATGGAGAAGACGCCGTCGGTGACGATCAGCTTGCGCCGGGCGCCGCCTTCGGTGGCCTCCTTGAGGCGGGTCTCCAGCTCGGCCATGTCGCGGTTGGCGTAGCGGAAGCGGCGGGCCTTGGACAGGCGGATGCCGTCGATGATCGAGGCGTGGTTGAGGGCGTCGGAGATGACCGCGTCCTCGGCGCCGAGCAGGGTCTCGAAGACACCGCCGTTGGCGTCGAAGCAGGAGGAGTAGAGGATGGTGTCCTCCTGGCCGAGGAACGCGGACAGCCGCGCCTCGAGCTCCTTGTGCACCTCCTGCGTACCGCAGATGAAGCGGACCGAGGCCATGCCGTAGCCCCAGCGGTCGAGGGCGTCCTTCGCGGCGGCGACCACCTCGGGGTGGTCGGCCAGCCCCAGGTAGTTGTTGGCGCAGAAGTTGAGGACCTCCCCCGGGGCGCCGCCCGCGGTCACGGCGACGGCGGCGTTCTGCGGGGTGCCGATGACGCGCTCGGGCTTGTGCAGGCCGGCGGCGCGGATCTCGTCGAGGGTGGTGCGCAGGTCCTCGCGAACGGACTCGAACATGGTGCGGTTCTCCTTGTGCGGCGGAGGGCGACGAAGGGGGCCGGGCCCCGGGGGGGGGGGGAGGGTGGGCGGGGCCCGGCCGGAGGGAGATGGTTTGTGCGGGACGGGCGGGCGGTTACGCCGTCCAGTCCAGGATGATCTTGCCGCTGCGGGCGGTGGAGGCCTCGTCGAACGCCGCGTCGAAGTCGCGGTGCGAGTAGCGGCCGGTGATGACCGGGCCGAGGTCGAGCCCGCCCTCCAGCAGTACCGTCATCGCGTACCAGGTCTCGAACATCTCGCGGCCGTAGATGCCCTTGATGGTGATCATCGAGGTGACGACCTTGGCCCAGTCCACCGGGAACTCCTGCGCGGGCAGGCCCAGCATGGCGATCCGGCCGCCGTGCGTCATGTTGTCGATCATGTCGCGCATCGCCTCGCCGCGGCCGGACATCTCCAGGCCGATGTCGAAGCCCTCGCGCAGCCCCAGCTGCGCCTGCGCGTCGGCGATGGAGGACTCGGCGACGTTCACCGCGAGCGTGGCGCCCGCCTTGCGGGCGATCTCCAGCCGCTCGGGGCTGACGTCGGTGATCACGACGTTGCGCGCACCGGCGTGCCGGGCCACGGCGGCCGCCATGATCCCGATCGGGCCGGCACCGGTGATCAGCACGTCCTCGCCGACGAGGGGGAAGGACAGCGCGGTGTGCACGGCGTTGCCGAACGGGTCGAAGATCGCCGCGACGTCGAGGTCCACCGCGGTCCGGTGCACCCACACGTTCTGCGCGGGCAGCACCACGTACTCGGCGAACGCGCCGTCGCGGCCGACCCCGAGGCCGATCGTGCTGCGGCACAGGTGGCGGCGGCCGGCGAGGCAGTTGCGGCACTTGCCGCACACCAGGTGGCCCTCGCCGCTGACCAGCGCGCCGATCTCGATGTCGTGGACGTCCGCGCCGAGCGCGGCGACCTCGCCGACGAACTCGTGGCCGAGGACCAGCGGGGTCTTGACGGCGCCCTGGGCCCAGCCGTCCCAGGCGCGGATGTGCAGGTCGGTTCCGCAGATGCCGGTGCGCAGCACCTTGATCAGCACGTCGCCGGGGCCGTACTCGGGCTCGGGGACGTCCATCAGCCACAGTCCGGGCTCGGCCTTGTGCTTGACGAGTGCCTTCATGGGGTGGCTCCAGGCATGCGGAAGGGGGCGCCGCGGAACGCGGGGTGCGCGGGCGGCGTCGGTGACGGGCACCAATCTGCCGAGACGCGTGGTGATCAGTCCATCGAGACTTTCTTAAGCGGGTCGACAGGCCAGCTTCACGCCTATGCTCCTGCGGTGACGGGGTAGGGTCCCGGGGCCGGGGGTGGTCCGGGGAAAAGGGGAGGTGAGGGGCGTGCCGAGTCTGCGCAGCAGGGCGCTGTCGGTGGCGCTGATCGCGGCGGGGCGGCGAAGACGGTTCGCGAGCGTCGAGGCGGTGCGCACGCGCGTGGCCGAGTCCGCCCGCCGGCCCGCTTCCCATCTGCCGCCGCGCTCGCTGGGGCGGGTCGCGGACATCTCGCGGACCTTCGTCGGGGCCTGGCCGGTGTACGAGGTCTCCCCGCGCGGGAGCGAGCCCGCGGCCCGGGTGCTGTACGTGCACGGCGGCAGCTACATCAACGAACTGGTCCGCCCGCACTGGGCGATGATCCGGACCCTGGTCATGCGGGCGCAGGCGCGCGTGGTCGTACCCGCGTACATCCTCGCCCCGCGCGGGACCGCCGACCGGACGGTCCCGGTCGCCGCCGACCTGCTCAGCGGCCTGATCGCCAGCGGCGGCGCGGGCGGGACCGTGCTCATCGGGGACTCCGCCGGGGCGGGGCTGGCGCTGGCCGCCGCCCAGCGGCTGCGCGACCGCAACGGGGCGCAGCCCTCCCGGATCGTCCTCATCTCGCCGTGGCTGGACGTGAGCATGAGCCATCCGGACCAGGCGGGCATAGAGGCGGACGATCCGATCCTGGCCCGCCCGGGACTGCTCGAGGCCGGGCGGCTGTACGCCGGGACCCTGCCCGCCGACGATCCCCGGGTGAGCCCGCTGCACGGGTCCTTCGCGGGGCTGGCTCCGCTGACGGTGTTCACCGGGACCCGGGACGTGCTCACCACGGACAGCAGGGAGCTGGTGCGCCGGGCCCGCGCGGCGGGGGCGGAGGTGGAGTTCCACGAGGAGGCGGGGCTGCCGCACGGCTATCCGCTGCTGCCGGTGCCGGAGGGGCGGGCGGCGCGCGACCGGATCGTCGAGCTGATCCGGTCGGCGGCGGAGGTGTGAGCCCGGCTACGCGACGCAGGTCATCAGGGAGCTGATCGGCCAGGCGCGGTACGCCGTCCAGTACGCGTCGTCGCGTTCGCGGTCGGCGGGCGGGGTCCGGTTCGGCTGCCAGCCGATGGTGCTGAAGCCCGCCTCGACGGCCGCTTCGGCGAGATCCGCGTGCGCCCACTCGTGGAACTCGAAGGGCACCGGCGGTTCGGTGAGGAAGTGCGCCTTCAGCAGCGGCGCGTCGCCGGTCACGACCCGGTCGAGGATGCGGACCCCGTACGGCGACCAGTCCACCCGGGGGAACGCCCCGGCGTTGGGCACGATGGCGAGGAGCCGCCCTCCCGCCCGCAGGCTGGCCCGGACGGAGCGGAACATCGCGTGCAGGGACGCGCGGTCGGGCGTGTGGTTGAAGGGGTAGACGGCGGTGGCGACGTCGAACGGCCCGAGGTCGGGGAGGCCTGCGGCGTCGGCGACGTGGTACTCGATGTTCCCGGTGTACCCGGTGCCTCCGGTGTCCGGCCCGTCCTGCCCCGCGTCGTGCTCACGGGCGAGCTTGATCATCTCCTCCGAGGCGTCCACCCCGACGGTGCGCCGGGCGCCGCCGCGGGCCAGCAGCCGGGTGTTGTAGCCGTAGCCGCAGGCCAGGTCGAGGGCGTCGAGCCCGCGCACCCCGCCGAGTGCGTCGAGGGCTCCGTGGAGGGTGTAGGTGTCGGCCGCCGAGAAGGCCGCCGTGGTCCTGGACTCGGCGTACCGCTCTCCGAGGGTGTCGTACTGGAACCGCATGTTCTGCCTTCCGGTGCCTGCCAGGCGGGAGTGGGATGCGTATCGTGCCCCGCGGCGCGCCCGAGGTGCGGGCGTACACCCGTGCGTCCCCCGGAAGAGGGAAGCGGTCGGCCTACCGCGGTGCCGCCGGGCCCCGGGTGCGGCCACCACCGCCGAAGGCGCATCCTGGCGGTGTGACGGCGAGACCGGACAGTGGCGGCCCCGCCCCGGATGCCTTGGCCCAGGTGCTCGCCCGGGCCACGGTCGAGGTGGTGACGGCCGTCGGCGGGTACGCGGGCGGGGTGTACCTGCGCTCCGGGCGGGAGGGGCTGCTGCGGATGGCCGTGCTGTCGGGGCTTCCGGTGCAGCTGTTCCGGCCCTGGTGGCGGATGACCATGGGCCGCCCGTATCCGGTCGCCGAGTCCTACCGGACCGGGCAGTCCGTGCACTTGCCCGACGCGGAGTCGGCCATGCGCCGCTTCCCGCAGCTGATGGCGGGGCTGCCCTTCCCCTTCGCCTCGATGTTCGAGCCGGTGAGCGCCGGCGCCGAGCGGTTCGGGGTGCTGATGGTGCTGCGCGCCGCGACTCCCGGGATCCCGGTGGGGCCGGTGGACCGCGAGCGGCTGCGCCGGGCGGCGGACCGGCTGGGCGGGGAGCTGGCGGAGCTGACGGCCGCCGGGAATCCGGTGGTCTGGGACGGCGACCCCCTGTACGCCGAGCAGCCCGGCACCGGCGGGGGCGCCCGGGAGGTCGTGGAGCGGCTCGCGCAGGCCGTGCTGTCGGTGGACCGGCAGGGCAGGATCCGCTTCGTCAACGGGGCCGCCGAGAAGCTGCTCGGCGCGGGCGGGCAGGAACTGCGCGGGCGGGTGCTGTGGGAGGCGGTTCCCTGGCTCGGGCATCCCGCGTACGAGGACCACTTCCGGGCCGTCTTCATGTCCACCGAGCCGGTGCACTTCCCGGCCCGGCGGGGCCGCCGCATGCCCGCCCAGTGGGTGTCGGTGGGCCTGTACCCGGGCCCCGACGGGGTGACCGTGACCATCGGCGCCACCGAGGCACCCTCCTACGCGCCCGCCTCGGTGGCCCGCCCGGGAGGGGACCTCGGCTCCCCCGCCGACCGGGCCTCCGCGCTGTACCGGCCGGTGGCCCTGGCCATCGCGCTGACCGAGGCGGTGACGGCCCGGCAGGTGTCGGCGGTGGTCACCGAGGAGCTGCTGCCGGCCTTCGGCGGGCGCCAGCTGGCGATCTATCTGCTGGACGAGCGGCACCTGCACCTCGCGTGGGAGACCGGTTTCCCGCGCGGCTTCCTCAACCGGTTCGACGGGGTCGGGCTCGATGCGCGGCTGCCGGGCGTGGAGACCCTGACCTCGGGGCGCCCGCTGTTCTTCGAGTCGATGGAACACCTCGCCGCCGCGTACCCGGGCATCCCGCTGGACGCCCACGTCGGCGCCCGCGCGTTCCTGCCGCTGATCGCGTCCGGCCGCCCCGTCGGATCGTGCATCCTGGGCTTCGACGCGCCCCGCGGCTTCAGCCCGGAGGTGCGGACGGTGCTCACCGCCCTGGCCGGACTGATCGCCCAGGCGCTGGAACGGGCCCGGCGCTACGACAGCGAGGCGGCGCTCGCCCGCGGACTGCAGTCCGCGCTGCTGCCGCACCGGCTGCCGGTGCACGAGCAGGTGGAGACGGTGGGCCGCTACCTGCCCGGCACCCAGGGCATGGACGTCGGCGGGGACTGGTACGACGTGGTCGAGACCGGCGGCGGGCGGCTGGCCCTGGTCATCGGGGACGTCCAGGGGCACGGGGTGTCCGCTGCCGCCACCATGGGCCAACTGCGCAGTTCCGTACGGGCCTTCGCGCTGACCGGCAGCACACCGGACCAGGTGATGCGCGGTACCAACCAGATCCTGATCGATCTGGACCCGGGCCAGTTCGCGAGCTGCTGCTACGTGGTGCTCGACCCGGCGTCGGGCTCCGCCGAGGCCGTCCGGGCCGGGCACCCGCAGCCGCTGCTGCGCCACCCCGACGGCCGGACCGAGGTGCTGGACCTGGCCGGCGGGGTGGTGCTCGGCATCGACCCGGAGGCCTCGTATCCGGTGACGGAACTGCACCTCGCGACGGGTTCGGTGCTCGCCCTGTACACGGACGGGCTGGTGGAGAAGCCGGGCGCCGACATCGACGTGGGGGTGGAGCGGCTGCGCAGGGGGCTGGCCGCGGCCCGGCCGGGCCCGCTGACCGAGACGGCCGACCGGCTGGTCAGCGAGGCGGGCAACGCCGCCGACCGGCCGGACGACACCGCCCTGCTGCTGGCGTCCCGTACGGGCGCAGCCGCGTAGGGCCTGCCGTTCGGACGGGAGCGGACCCGCGTCCGGTCAACCGAGATCACGGCCTCCGGGTTCGTCCTGGGACAGCGCGAGGGCGGTGTTGACCAGGCCGACGTGGCTGAAGGCCTGGGGGAAGTTGCCGAGTTGGCGCCCGGAGACCGGGTCGTACTCCTCGGCGAGCAGCCCCACGTCGTTGCGTACCGCCAGCAGCCTTTCGAAGAGGGTGCGGGCCTCGTTGCCGCGGCCCGTCAGGTACAGGGCGTCGGCCAGCCAGAACGAGCAGGCCAGGAAGGCCCCTTCGTCGCCGGGCAGACCGTCCACGGAGGGGCCTTCGGTGCTGTAGCGGCGGACCAGGCCGCTGCGGCCGAGTTCCTCGCGGACCGCGTCGACCGTGCCGATGACACGCGGGTCGTCGGGCGGCAGGAAGCCGACCCGCGGGATGAGCAGGGTCGCCGCGTCGAGCTCGCGGGAGCCGTAGTACTGGGTGAAGGTGCCCCGCTCCGGGTCGTATCCCTTCTCGCACACGTCGCGGTGCACCACCTCCCGCATGGTCCGCCAGCGTTCGAGGTCGCCCGGCATGGAGGGGTTCTTCTCCAGGGTCCGTACGGCCCGGTCGGCGGCCACCCAGGCCATCACCTTGGAGTGCACGAAGTGGCGGCGCGGGCCGCGCACCTCCCACAGGCCTTCGTCCGGCCGGTGCCAGTTGCGCTCCAGGAAGTCGAGGAGCGCCAGCTGGATCCGCCAGGCGTGGCGCTCGGAGGGGAGCCCGGCGGACCGGGCCAGGTGCAGGGAGTCGATGACCTCGCCGTACACGTCGAGCTGGAGCTGGTCGACCGCCGCGTTGCCGATGCGCACGGGGGCGGAGGAGGCGTAGCCGTGCAGCCAGGGCAGGTCGGTCTCGGGGATCCGCCGCTCTCCGGCGATCCCGTACATGATCTGGAGGTCGGCGGGGTCACCCGCGACGGCACGGAGCAGCCAGGCACGCCAGGCGCGGGCCTCGTCGAGGAAGCCGGTCGCGAGGAGCACGTCGAGGGTGAGGGTGGCGTCCCGGAGCCAGCAGTAGCGGTAGTCCCAGTTGCGGACCCCGCCGAGCTCCTCGGGCAGCGAGGTGGTGGCCGCGGCGACGATGCCGCCGGTCGGGGCGTACGTGAGGGCCTTGAGGGTGATCAGGGAGCGGGTCACCGCCTCCCGGTAGGGGCCCTCGTAGCGGCATTGCCGGGACCAGTCCCACCAGTCGGCCAGGGTCTGTTCCAGGGCCGTGTACGGATCGATGGGCTCGGGGCGCGGCTCGTGCGAGGGGTGCCAGGTGAGCACGAAGGCGACGCGCTGTCCCGCGGCGACCGGGAACTGGGAGCGGGTGCTGTTCTCCTCGCCCCAGGTCCGCACGTGCGGGTCGCTGCGGAACCAGGCGGAGTCGGGTCCGGCGACGGCGGCCCGGTCCCCGTCGGCGCGGCGGACCCAGGGGACGACGTGGCCGTAGTCGAAGCGCAGGCGCAGGGTGCTGCCCATCGTGACCCTGCCGGTGACTCCCTCGACGATGCGGATCACGTCGGGGAAGACCTGGCGCTGGGGCATGAAGTCGATGACCTTGACGGTGCCGGTCCCGGTCTCCCAGGAGGACTCGAGGACCAGCGTGCCGTCGATGTAGGCGCGGCGGGTGCACGGCTCGCCGTCGGCGGCGTCGAGGGGGGCGATGCGCCAGTGGCCGTTCTCCTCGTCGCCGAGGAGCTTGGCGAAGCAGGCCGCGGAGTCGAAGCGCGGCAGGCACAGCCAGTCGATGGACCCGTCGCGGCCGACCAGCCCACTCGTCATCAGGTCGCCGATGAGTGCGTAGTCTTCGATGGGTTGTGTCATTTGTGCGCTCTTCCCCCGAATGCCCGGGGCCAATCAGTGCGGGCCCGGCCCCGGGCACCACCGGCACCACCGCGCGTGCCGGACGACGCGGGTGAGGCGGGATCAGGAAGAGGCTCCCTGGCCGCGGACGAGGAGCAGCACGGCGGCGAGGACCGCGCCGAGGGCGACGGCGAGGGCGCCGTGCGCCAGGCGGTGGCCGCGCAGGACCGGCAGGAAGCGGTCGACGGCGTACCGGCCGGGGCCGGTCAGGGCGAGGGCGGCGGCGCCCGCGGTCAGCAGCAGTTCGTACTCGATGCCCTCGGGGGCGAAGAAGGATCCGGTGCCGTGCACGGCGATCGCGTTGATGAGCGTGCCGACGATGGCGGCGCCGGCGAGCGGGGTCAGCAGGCCGGCGGCGAGGCCGAGGCCGCCCAGGGTCTCGGTCAGGCCGGCGAGGACGGCCATGGCGTCACCGGCGGGGTATCCGCTGGCGGTGAAGAACTTCCCGGTTCCGCTGATGCCGCCGCCCCCGAACCAGCCGAAGAGCTTCTGGGAGCCGTGCGCGGCCATGGTCAGGCCGAGGACGAGGCGCAGGAGCAGGAGCCCGGTGTCGTGGCCCGGAGTCGAGAGGGCGAGGGGGGCGCCGGTGGCGGGCTGTGCGGCCGGTGCGGGGGCCTGCGGCTTCGCCGTGGCGGCGGAGGGGCTGGTCATGGGGGATCCTTCCGGTCGGGCGGCCCGAGGGGGACGGAGTGGACAGAGTTGTTCAAATTCGAACCGCCGAACTGGACCCTAACCGTTGATTCAAATTCGAACAACCCGTGTAGGCTGAGGCCATGGCTGAAACGAGATGGCTGGACGACCGCGAGAAGCGCGCCTGGAGCGGATTCCTGGCCGCCTCGGCTCTGGTGAACCGCCGCCTCGACCAGCAGCTGAAGGACGATTCCGGCCTCTCGCACCCCCAGTACGAGATCCTCGTCCGGCTCGCCGCGGCCCCGGGCCGCGAGCTGCGGATGACGGAACTGGCCAATGGCCTGATCAACTCCAAGAGCGGGCTGACCTACCAGATCACCCAGATGGAGAAGGCCGGGCTGGTCCGCCGCCGCAGCTGCCCCTCGGACGTGCGCGGGGTCTTCGCCGTCCTCACCGACGCCGGCAGCGCCCTGCTGGACGAGGCGGCGCCCGGGCATGTGGCCACGGTCCGGGAGATCCTCATCGACGTCCTGACCCCCGACCAGCTCGACGCGCTCGCCGACGGACTGGGCGAGGTCGGCCGGCGCCTGCGCGCAGAGGGCGCTTGAGCCGCGGGCCCTTGGTACGCGGGTCGGTGGCACGCGGGTCCGTGGCACGCGGGTCCGCGGTACGCCGGTCCGCGGGGCGGGTATAGGGGCGAAATGGACGGAACGATCTGGATCGCGCTCGCCGCGGCCGTCGCGGTCGGGCTCGCGATCACCGCCGCCGTGCTGCTCGTACGGGTCCTGCGGGCCCGGCGGCTGCTGCTCGACGCCGGGATCCCGCTGCGCGACAAGGCCCTGTTCTGGGTGGCCGTGGTCTACACCGTCTCGCCGGTGGACCTGATGCCGGACCCGGTGTACCTGGACGACATCGGCGTGCTGATGCTGGCGCTGCGCTCGCTCCACGCGGCCGCCGCGACGGCCGCGCCGAGGGCCACGGCGAAGGCCCCTCCCGTGGGGGAACCGGGCCGGGTCTGACCGGCCGGGTGCGGTTTCACCTCACGCCGCGGGGGCGGAACTGGACGCTGATGCGGGGGCCGACGGCCCGCGTCGACTTGGGCACCGCGTGCTCCATCGTCCGCTGGCAGGAGCCGCCCATGACGACGAGGTCGCCGTGCCCCAGGGGCAGCCGCAGCAGGGTGGGCCCGCCGTGGCGGGGCCGGAAGGCCAGGTCCCGGGGATCCCCGACGGAGACGATCGCGACCATGGTGTCCTCGGTGGCGGAGCGGCCGATCCGGTCCCCGTGCCAGGCCACGCTGTCGCGGCCGTCGCGGTACAGGCACAGTCCGGCGGTGGTGAAGGGTTCCCCGAGCTCGGCGGCGTAGTGGCGGCTCAGGGCCTCGCGGGCCTCGGCGAGGACGGGGTGCGGGAGGGTCTCGCCGGCTCCGTAGAAGGCGAGCAGGCGGGGGACATCGACCTCGCGCTCGTACATCTGCCGGCGCTCGGCACGCCAGGGCACCTCGGCGGCGAGCTGCTCGAAGAGCGCGTCGGAGCCGGTCAGCCAGCCCGGCAGGTGATCGACCCAGGCTCCGGCACCGAGCGGGGTGCGCCGGATGCCGGCGAGCGGCCCGAGCCGGATCTCGTCGTCCTGGTCGAAGAGGGAACCCTGCAGGCCCATGCCCGCGCCCATGTCGTGTCCTGCGTGCATGGATCCACCCTAACGCCGATACCGAACACCTGCACGAATACGGGGAGGCCGGGACTGCGCCACACTTCTCCTCAGGCCGACTTCCTGGGAGACAACCGTGAAGATGCTGATCAACAGTCCGGACACCGTGGTCGCCGACGCCCTGCGGGGGATGGCGGCCGCTCATCCCGAGCTCGATGTCGACGTGGAGCGGCGGGTCGTCGTACGGCGGGACGCGCGGGACGGCGGTCGGGTCGGGCTGGTGTCCGGGGGCGGCTCCGGACACGAGCCGCTGCACGCCGGGTTCGTGGGGTACGGGATGCTGTCGGCCGCGTGTCCCGGGGAGGTGTTCACCTCGCCGGTGCCCGATCAGATGCTGCGGGCGGCGGCGGCCGTGGACTCGGGGCAGGGGGTGCTGTTCGTCGTCAAGAACTACACCGGCGACGTCCTGAACTTCGAGATGGCCGCCGAGCTCGCCGAGGAGGACGGGCTGCGGGTCGAGCGCGTGCTCGTCAACGACGACGTCGCCGTGACCGACAGCCTGTACACCGCCGGGCGGCGCGGCACCGGGGCCACGCTCTTCGTGGAGAAGATCGCCGGGGCGGCGGCCGAGGAGGGGGCGCCCCTGGACCGGGTCGCGGCGATCGCCCGGCGGGTCAACGAGTCCTCGCGGAGCTTCGGCGTCGCCTTGAGCGCCTGCACCACGCCCGCCAAGGGCAGCCCCACCTTCGACCTGCCCGACGGGGAGCTCGAGCTGGGCGTCGGGATCCACGGGGAGCCGGGCCGGGAGCGGCGCCCGATGATGCCCGCCCGGGGGATCGCCGAGGTCGCGGTGGGCGCCGTACTGGAGGAGCTGGCGGAGGCGGGCCCGCCCGACGGGCCCGTCCTGGTACTGGTCAACGGCATGGGGGCGACGCCGCTGCTGGAGCTGTACGGGTTCCACGCCGAGGTGGCGCGGGTACTGGAGGCACGCGGAACGACCGTGGCGCGCACGCTCGTCGGGAACTACGTCACCTCGCTGGACATGGCGGGATGCTCGGTGACGCTGTGCCGGGTCGACGAGGAACTGCTGCGACTGTGGGACGCCCCCGTGCAGACGGCCGCGCTGCGCTGGGGACGCTGACCGTAAGGTGGCCGGAAGGCCCGCCAGCAGATCCGACACGAGGAGATCCGGTGCGTGACGCAGACTTCTTCCGGCGCTGGATGACGGCCGCGGCCGCCGCGGTGGAGCGCGAGGCGGACCGGCTGACCGAACTCGACTCGCCGATCGGGGACGCGGACCACGGGAGCAACCTGCTGCGGGGCTTCACCGCGGTGGAGGCGGCCCTGGCCGCGGAGGCCCCGGCGACGCCGGGGGCGGTGCTCCAGCTCGCGGGACGGACGCTGATCTCGACCGTCGGCGGCGCCTCGGGACCGCTGTACGGAACGCTGTTCAGGCGCACCGGCAAGGAGCTCGGGGAGGTCGCCGAGGTCTCCGACGAGGCGCTGCGCAAGGCCCTGTACGCGGGGGTGGGCGCGGTGGCCCAGCTGGGCGGGGCGGCGCCGGGCGACAAGACGATGCTGGACGCCCTGGTGCCGGGGGTGGCCGCGCTGAGCACCTCCTACCGGGCGGCCGGGGACGCGGCGGAGCAGGGGGCGCAGGCGACGGTCCCGCTGCGGGCGCGCAAGGGCCGGGCCAGCTATCTCGGCGAGCGGAGCATCGGGCACCAGGATCCGGGAGCGACCTCGTCGGCCCTGCTGATGACGGCACTGGCGGACGCCGCCGACGCCGCCGACGCCGCCGACGCGGCGGACGCGGCGGACGCGGCGGACGACCTGGGCGTGGCCGCATCCGGCCCGGCGGGGGCCGCCACCGCCGGGCCGGATGCCGCGGACGCGGGAGACGGCCTGGTGGGCATCGTGCTGGTCTCCCACAGCGCCGTGGTCGCCGACTCGGTGGCGGAGCTCGCCCGGGGCCTGGCGGCGGGCGGGCCGATGGCGCCGGTGGCCACGGCGGGCGGCACGGCCGAGGGCGGCCTCGGCACGAGCGCGGAGCGCATCCTGACGGCCGCGCGGGCGGTGGACCGCGGCGCCGGCGTCGCCCTGCTGGCGGACCTGGGCAGCTCCGTGCTCACCGTGAAGTCACTGCTGGCCGAGGGCCAACTGCCGCCGGGGGCACGGCTGGTGGACGCGCCGTTCCTGGAGGGCGCGGTGGCGGCCGTGGTGGCCGCCTCCGCCGGCGCCCCCCTGTCCCAGGTCGAATCGACCGCGGGCGAGGCGTACACGTACCGCAAGGCCTGATCCGGCCCCGCCCCGGGCTACTGGCGGCCGCGGAGGGTTTCGATCTCCCGGCGCTCGCGCTTCGTCGGGCGGCCGGCGCCGCGGTCGCGGATGCCCACCGCCGCGGCCTCGGCGGGGTTCGGCGGCGGCGGGCTCTTGTCGATCAGGCATTCGGCGGCGACCGGAGCGCCCACCCGCTTCGACACGGGCCGGCGGACCACGACGATCCGCTCCCGCCCGGCGTGGAAGAGCCGTACCTCGTCACCCGCGCGCACGGGCTGCGCCGGCTTGGCGCGCTCTCCGTTGACCTTCACGTGCCCCGCCCGGCAGGCGGTCGCCGCCGTCGAGCGGGTCTTCGTCAGGCGCACGGACCAGATCCACGCGTCCACCCGCACGGATCCCGTGTCCGTTCCCGTTGCCGTTCCCGTTGCCTCATGAGCCATGCCCCCGACTTTAGCGAGGCGGCGCGGGATAGCCGAAGGACTTTCGACGGATGTCACAAGGGGTAGGGCAGCTGCCATGTAGATGACACCAAGGCAATTGCAAATGCGCCTCCAATGGCTCAACCTTGTCGCATCTGCTGTGTCCCGGCGCAAGGCCGGCCGCCCACTCGCCCCAGGAGCACCGCCTCATGTCCGCGACCGTGAACCACCGCCGTGCCGCCGCAGCGCTGACCGCCGCCCTGCTCGTCCCGCTGGCCGCCTGCGGCAACGGCGGCGGGGACGGCGCACCCGCCGCCGCGTCCGGATCCCGCTCGGGCCCCGCCTCCGCCGAGCCGGAGGCCGCGAACCTGACCGTCCTCGCCGCCTCCTCCCTCACGGACGTCTTCAAGACGGCCGGCGCCGCGTACGAGAAGGCCCACCCCGGCACGAAGGTGACCTTCTCCTTCGCCGGTTCGCAGGAGCTCGCGGCGCAGGTCAGGCAGGGGGCGCCGGCCGACGCCCTGGTCACCGCCGACACCAGGACCATGGACGGCCTCAAGGGCGAGACGGGTGACGCCAAGGTCATCGCCAGGAACCGCCTCGTCATCGCGACCGGCAAGGGCAACCCGTTCGGGATCGCCGCGCTCAAGGACCTCGCCGACGCCAAGATCAAGGTCGTGCTCGCCGCGCCCGAGGTCCCGGTGGGCCGCTACAGCAAGGAGATCCTGGACCGGCAGGGCGTCGCGGTGAAGCCCGTCTCCCAGGAGCCGAACGTCCGCGCCGTCCTCGGCAAGGTCGAGCTGGGCGAGGCCGATGCGGGGCTCGTCTACAAGACCGACTCGGCCACGTCGGGAGACAAGGTCACCACGGTGGACATCCCCGACGCCCAGAACGCGGTCGCCTCCTACCCGGCCGCCACGCTGAAGCAGTCCAAGAACCCCGGCGCCGCCGCCGCGTTCGTGGCCTGGCTGAGCACCCCGGAGGCGCAGAAGATCCTCCAGGACGCGGGTTTCCAGCAGGCCTGATCCGGTCCGGGGCGCGGGCAGCACGTTCTCCGTCACCCGCGGCCGGCCCCGTACGCTTCCCGCAGCCGCCCCCCGAGCCAGGACCACCCCCATGAGCAGACCCCGCACCCGCACCCGGCCCCCCGTGACCCTCGCGCTGCCCGCGCTGCTCGCCGTCGCGTTCCTGCTGCTGCCGCTGATCGGCATCCTGACCCGTACCCAGTGGGGGCAGCTGGGCGCCCACCTGGGCAGCCCCGGCGTGGTCCAGGCGCTGAACCTCTCGCTCGTCGTGTCCTTCTGGGCACTCGGCCTCTCGCTGCTCCTGGGCGTACCGCTCGCCTGGCTGCTGGCCCGCGTGGAGTTCAGGGGCAAGGCCCTCGTCCGCTCGCTCGTCCTGCTGCCGATGGTGCTGCCGCCGACCGTCGGCGGTGTGGCCCTGCTGCTCGGCTTCGGCCGGCGCGGCCTGCTGGGGCCGTGGCTGGAGGACACCTTCGGGGTGACGCTGCCCTTCCACACCTCGGGCGCCGTCGTCGCGGCGACGTTCGTGGCGATGCCGTTCCTCGTCATCAGCCTGGAGGGCGCACTCGGCGGGCTCCGGCTGAGCTACGAGGAGACGGCCGCCTCGCTCGGCGCCTCACCCGTGCGCGTGTTCTTCACCGTGACCCTCCCGATGGTGGCCCCCGGTCTGGTCGCCGGCGCCGCGCTCACCTGGGCCCGCGCGCTCGGCGAGTTCGGCGCGACCATCACCTTCGCCGGGAACCTGCCCGGCACCACTCAGACGCTGCCGCTCCAGGTGTACCTGCTGCTCCAGGAGCAGCCCGAGGCCGCGACCTCCGTCTCCCTGCTGCTGCTCGCGATCGCCATGGCCGTACTCATCGCACTGCGCGGCCGCTGGACGGGCGCTCCCGCCACCCGCAAGCCCGCCGCGGTGCCGGTGGTGGAGGAGCCGTCAGCACCCGCACCCACCCCCACGCCCACGCCCATGCCCATGCCCGCGCCCGCCGGGGAACCGGTGGAGGCCGTACCGGCCGGGGACGGGCACTGGTCGCTGCACGCCACCGTCACCGGTTTCAACCGGCTCACCCTTGACGCCGCACCGGGCACCACCATTGCCGTCGTCGGCGAGAACGGCGCCGGCAAGACCACCCTGCTGCGCGCCCTCCTCGGCCTGACCCCGCGCGCCCACGCCGACCTCAGGCTCGGGGACACGGACGTCACCGCCCTGCCCCCGCACCGGCGGCAGGTCGCCTGGGTCCCGCAGGACGGCGCGCTGTTCCCGCACCTGAGCGCCCTCGCCAACACCGCGTACGGGCTGCGCTCCCGCGGGGTGGGGCGGGCCGGCGCCCGTCGCGAGGCCCAGGCCTGGCTGGACCGGCTGGGCGTCGGGCACCTCGCCGCGCGCAGGCCCGCCCAGCTCTCCGGCGGCCAGGCCCAGCGCGTCGCCCTCGCCCGCGCGCTGGCGGCCCGCCCCCGGCTGCTGCTGCTGGACGAACCCCTCGCCGCCCTCGACCAGACGACACGGGCGCACGTGCGGCACACCCTGCGCACGCATCTGGCCGGCTTCGGCGGGGTCTGCCTCATCGTCACGCACGATCCCGTCGAGGCGGTCTCGCTGGCCGATCGGGTCCTCGTACTCGCCGACGGGCGGACCCTCCAGGACGCGCCGCCCTCCGAAGTGACCCGGCACCCGCGCTCCCCGTGGGTGGCCCGGATGCTGGGGCGCAACGCCTGGCCGGGCACGGCCTCCGCGCACGGGCTGGCCCTGGCCGCCGGGGGCAGCCTCGTCGTCGCCGAGACGCTGCCCGAGGGAGCGCAGGCCCTCGCGATCATCGCCCCCGAGGCGGTGTCCGTGCACCGGGACCGCCCGGGCGGCAGCCCCCGCAACGTCTGGCCGGGCACCGTACGGGAGATCACGGCGGTCGGCAGCCGGCTGCGCGTGCTGATCGCCCCGGACGGGGCGCCGGACCTGGTCGCGGAGATCACCCCGGAAGCGGCCGCCGAGCTGGGCATCGTCGACGGCGCCCGGGTGTGGGCCGGTGTGAAGGCCACCGAGGTCACGCTCGTCCGCCTGTAGGAACCGTTTGGATCATGTCAGCGGGCTGGCATAGGTTCGGCGGTGCCTGCGGCCCGTCGGCAGGCAGCATCCGCATGTCACACGTTTCCCGTGGGGGGTACACCGTCATGTCCTTCAGCGCGCCCGGCTCACCGCCGCCGCCCGGCCCGCCGTACACCGCGGCCGGCCCGCACCAGGCCCAGCCGTACCCGGCCCAGCCCTACCCGGCCCAGCCCTACCCGGCCCAGCCGTACCCGGGGCAGCCCTATCCGGCCCAGCCGTACCCGGGGCAGCCGTACCCGGGGCAGCCCGTGTACCCCGGTCCGCCGCCGCCCGCCGACGTGCTGCGCTCCCCGCAGGGCCTGGCGACGGCGCTGACCGTGCTGCTGTCCGTCGCGGCCGCGGTCAACCTGTTCTCGGCCGGCGCCAACCTGTTCGCCTGGTCGCTGATGAAGGACCTCATCGCGGACCCGGGCCAGGTCTCGGACGATTCGCTCGACCTGTCGGACGTCCTCACCGCCTTCGCCGGGGGCTTCCAGCTGCTGGTCCTGCTCGGCACGGCGACCGTCTTCATCGTCTGGTTCCACCGCGTACGCGTCAACGGCGGGATCTTCCGCCCCGACGCCTTCACCCAGGCGCGCGGCTGGGCCATCGGCGCCTGGTTCATCCCCATCGGCAACCTGTTCCTCCCCTTCCGGATCGCGCGGCAGATCTGGGCGGCCAGCACCCGGCTCGGGCCCGACGGCTCCTCCCGCCCGGTGTCCACCGGTCCGCTCACGGCCTGGTGGCTGGTCTGGGTCCTCGCGGCCTGCACCGACCGCGTCTTCGCGCAGATGTACAAGCTCGCCGAGACGCCCGAGGCCGTCCGCGACGCGTCCGTCGTCGGCATCGTCTCCGACCTGCTGATGGTCGCCGCCGCCGTGCTGGCCGTCCTCTTCGTCCGCAAGCTCACCGCGATGCAGAACGCCAAAGCCGTGCAGGGCCCGTACGCGGCCGTCTGAGGTCCCGCCGTCCGGCGTCCAGCCCTTCGGCGTTCAGCCGGCGGCCGGCTCCGGGGCGGGGGCGGTGACGGAGAACTCGCACCACACGCACTTCCCGCCGCCCCGGGGCTCGACGCCCCACCCGTCCGTGAGCTGTTCCACCAGGAGCAGCCCGCGGCCGGAGACCGCCCAGTCCCCCGCCTCGCGGCGCCTCGGCAGGGCGCTGCTGGAGTCCTCGACCTCGACGCGGATCCGGCCCTCCGCCGTCAGCCTCATGCCGACCTCGGCGCCGCCGTCCGTGTGGACCAGGGCATTGGTCATCAGCTCGTCCGCGGCGAGTTCGATCTCGTCGGCCCGGTCCCGGGCCCCCCAGGCGTCCGCGGCGGCACGGATCAGGTGCCGGGCCAGCGCCGGGGCCTCCGGGTCGCCGGGCTCCAGCCGCTGGCGCAGCGGGCCGCCGCCGCGCCCGGCGGGCGTACCGCGGCGGCGCAGGACGAGCAGGGCCATGTCGTCCCCGCCGCCCGCGTCACCGACCAGGTCACACAGCACGTCGGCGAGTTCGTCCACGTCGACCGGGCCGCTGCAGACGGCGTCCATGAGCTCCCGCATGCCGGTGTCGGGGTCCGCTCCGGGCCGTTCGATCAGCCCGTCCGTGCACAGCAGCAGGGTGTCCCCGGGGTGCAGTTCGAGGCTCGTGACCGGATAGCCGGAGCCGGTCCCGGTCTGCTGGCGGGGCGGCAGGCCGAGCGGCAGGCCGCCGGCCACCTGGACCCGGTGGCAGCTGCCGTCCCCGCGCCGCACCACCGGGTCGAGGTGGCCGGCGCGGACCATCCGGAGCATCCCGGTGCTGAGGTCCACCTCGGCGTACGTGCAGGTGGCGAAGCGTTCCGTCTGCAGATCGCGCAGGAACGCCGAAGCCCGCGCCATGGCGGTGCCGGGGGTGTGCCCCTCGACGATGTAGGCGCGCAGCACGATGCGCAGCTGGCCCATGACGGCGGCGGCGTCCGTGTCGTGCCCCTCCACGTCGCCGATCATGACGCCGACGCGGCCCTCGCCGAGCGGGATCACGTCGTACCAGTCGCCGCCGATGTCCCGCCCCATCCGGGCGGACCGGTACCGCACGGCGATCAGCGCGCCCGGCACCTCGGGGATCCGGCGGGGCAGCATGGCCCGCTGGAGGCCCTCCGCCAGATCGTGCTCCTGTTCGAAGAGCATGGCGCGCTGGAGGCTCTGCGCGATGCCGCTGCCGAGCGCCATCAGCAGGTTCCGCTCCTCGGCGGTGAAATCCCCGTCACGCGTGTACAGCAGGCCGAGGGCGCCGATGGGCCGCCCCTGGGCGATGAGCGGCAGGTAGACCCCGCTGCGCACGGACAGCGGCTCGATGTACGGCCACAGCTGCGGGTAGCCCAGCTGGAACTCCTCGCGCGAGGCGAGGTAGACCGGCTGCATGGTGCGGACGGCCTCGCTCATCGGGAGCTGCGCGTCGATGCGCGTGTACTCGATCTCGGGGACGTACGAGCCCAGCTGCCCCTCCGCGACCAGGTGGATGCGGCCGCCGTCCACGACGCCCAGCATCACGCTGACCGCGCCGAGGTGCCCGAGGGCCTCCGGGTCCTTGAGCACGTCGGTCACGTCGTTGACGGTGCGGGCGTGGGCGAGGATGGCCGTGGTCCGCTCGACGACTCCGGTCATCCGGCGCCGTCCCTCGGCCCGCTCCCCGGCGGCGCCGGGCTCGCCGGGGTCGTGGGCGGCGTCGCGCAGGATCCCGATGACGCGGTACGGGCGCCCGTCCGCGTCGCGCATGATGTGGCCCTGGACGTGGAGCCAGGCCAGGGTTCCGTCGCGGCGGCGGCCGCGGACATAGGCCCCGTAGTGGCTGTGTCCGTCTTCGAGGGCCTGCGCGACGCGGGCCGCGAGCCGGGCCTGGTCGGCGGGCGGGATGCGGGGGCGCAGCCCGGCGGTGGTGCCGTCGAACTCGTCCGGGCGCAGGTCGAGGACCTCGAGGGCGGTCGGATCGAGGAACATCCGCCCGCTGTCGAGGTCCCAGTCGAAGGTGCCCATGCGGTTGAGCGCCAGGCTCGTGTCCGGCCGCGCGGGCCAGTCGACCTCGGGATTCTGTCCCCACTGGGCCATGCAGCCAGCGTCTCACTGTCCGCGGCCTTTCTCCTCCTGTCGGAGCCCCTGGGCGGCGGCTCAGGCCGGGGCCGGGCGCCCCGACGGGCCGCCCGGCCGGCCTGGGGAGGCGCGGTTGTCAGTGCCGCGGGTCATACTCCTGCTGCGGCGCCGCCCGGGCACCGCGGCACGAGGGGAGCGGCATGGCCGAGGTGCTGGTTTTCCATCACGGGCACGGACTGACCGCCGGCGTCCGCCAGTTCGCCGAGCAGCTGCGGCGGGCCGGGCACACCGTCCATGCCCCGGACCTGTTCGAGGGGCAGGTGTTCGACAGCCTCGCGGAGGGCATCGCCTACGCCGAGAGGATCGGGGTGGGCACGGTCCTGGCGCGGGGAACCGCGGTCGCCGAGGGGCTGCCCGCGGAGCTGGTCTACGTGGGCTTCTCGCTGGGCGTCCTGCCGGCGCAGAAGCTGGCCCAGACCCGCCCGGGCGCGAAGGGCGCGTTGCTGCTCGAGGCGTGCGTCCCGGTCGCGGAGTTCGGCGGTGCGTGGCCCCAGGACGTCCCGGTGCAGGTCCACGGCATGGACGCGGACCCGTTCTTCTCCGGTGAGGGCGATGTGGACGCGGCCCGCGCGCTCGTCCAGACGGCGGCGGACGCTGAGCTGTTCCTCTACTCCGGCGACAGGCACCTGTTCACCGACAGCAGCCTGCCGTCACACGACGAGCACGCCGCGCGGCAGGCCTTCCACCGGGTGCTCGGCTTCCTCGACCACATCGAACGGCCGGCCGGAGCGGGATCACCCGCCTGAGCACGGGGCACGCCGGTGCGGGATCGGGCGTGTCCGCCCGGGGGCGTCGGGCATCGTGGTCATGCCTTCGTCACCGGAGGCAGGAAGTCGCCCACGAGCGTGCGGTGCCACCGGGCGCCGGTCGTGCGGCGTTCGCGCCGGTCCGTGAACGCGTAGCGGTAGAGGCGGGCGCGGATGCACGCGGGGGGAGAGTCGGGGAAGGGGTTCTTCCGCAGCAGCTTGAGGGTGGCGGGATCGTTGTCGAGGAGGCGTCCGACGAACGCCCCGAACCAGGGCCGCGCGTATCCGGGGGAGATCGCAGCGAACCACATCAGCCAGTCGAGCCGCAGGTGGTACGGAGCGACCTGCGGCGGCAGCCGGCGCAGGTCGCCGGGTTTGGCCTTGAAGCCGTACTCCTTCCACACCGTCCCGTCGGTGATCTCCTGCTCCTCGGTGCCCTCGATCACCACCTCGTGCCGGATCCGGCCGACACTGCCGAAGGCGCCGTAGGTGTTGACCAGGTGGAGCGGATTGAACGACGTGTTCATCACCTGGTGCCGCGACAGCAGGTTCCGGACCGGCCAGTAGCTGAGCAGGGCCACCACCACGGTGACCGCCAGCACGATGGCCTGGTACCACGCCGGCGGGGCGGCGAAGGCGGGTGGCGTGGGCAGCGGCAGGACGTCGGCGGCCAGGACCCCGTCGACCGCCGTGAACGCGAGCAGCATGGCCAGCCAGTTGAGCCAGGCGAAGTTCCCCGACGCCACGAGCCACAGCTGCGTGACGACGATGACGCCGGCGGCCACGCTCGCGGCCGGTTGCGGCGCGAACAGGACCAGGGGCACCGCGAGCTGCGCGAAGTGGTTCGCGGCGGTCTCGACCCGGTGCAGCGGTCTGGGCAGGCGGTGGAAGAGCCGGCTGAGCGGGCCGGGCATCGGCTGGGTCTCGTGGTGGTAGTACAGGCAGGTCAGGTCGCGCCAGCACCGGTCGCCGCGCATCTTGATCAGCCCGGCGCCGAACTCCAGGCGGAAGAGGAGCCAGCGCAGCATCCACAGCACCAGGACCGGGGGCGCCGTGGCCGCGTTGCCCAGGAAGATCGCCAGGAAGCCCGCTTCCAGCAACAGCGACTCCCACATGAAGGCGTACCAGGTCTGCCCGACATTGACGATCGACAGGTACAGCGCCCACAGGACGGCCCACATCAGCATCGAAGCCCACAGCGGCACCAGGTCGCCCGCTCCGGCCGCCAGGGCGGCGGAGAGCGCCACACCCGTCCACGCGACGACCGCGAAGAACCGGTCCGAGTAGTGGAGGTGGAAGATGGCGGGCGACCGGCGGAAGGGCACGGCCGCAACGAAGCGCGGCACGGGTTGCATGCCGTGCTCACCGATGAGCGCCCGGAACTGGTGGGCGGAGCTCAGGAAGGCGACGAAGTACAACGCGGCCAGGCCCCGCTGGAAGACCAGTCTCGCCAGCCAGTAATGGTCGTCGGTGAACCACTCCACAGCAGTCCTCCCGCCTTCGCATGGCGCCTGCCCGCGGATCGAGCAGGTCATTCCGGCCGGCCGGGCGGCGGCGGCGGGCGCGGTGTCCGCAAGGGCGGCGGGCACGCTGGGTACGTCCCCGATGAACGGGTACTGAAGGGACATCTCGTTCTTCGGGAGGCCGACGATGGCCCGCACACATCGCTTCCACGTGGATCTGGAGGGGCACTCCGTCACGGTCCTCCTGGAATGGCCCGGTCATGAGATCGAGGTCCTGGTCGACGGGAAGGTCGTGGCCTACCGCCGCAAGCCGGCGCGGCATGGCACGGTGCTGCACGCGGAGCTCCCCACGGATCCGCCGCAGCCCCTCACGATCCTCGTCGAGGACATGGGCGACACCCCCTTCTGCTCGCTGGTGACACCGGACGCCCGCTACCGCCGCTCCCTCATGCCCGAGGTGCCCTTCACGACGCGCGGGGGCGGAGGGCGGCGGCCCGGCATGCTGCGGCGCCTGGTCCGGCAACTGCTGCGGCGAGTGCGGCGCGTCTTGCGCGGTTCGCACCGCTGAGCCGCGGATTCCTCCCGGCACAAAGGGGTAAATTCCAGTAAAAGTGCTACTGAATCCTCCGCTTCTTCGGTCCGCCCCGTACACGAGGAGGGGCAGGCATGGAACCGTGGTTGATGTGGCTGATCGCCGCGGCGGTGCTCGCCGTCGCGGAGGTCTTCACCCTCACCGCCGCGCTGGGCTTGCTGGCGGCCGCCGCGTCGGTCACCGCCGCCTTCGCGGCCCTCGGCCTTCCGCTGCCGTTGCAGTTCCTGGCGTTCACCCTGGTCGCGACGGTCAGCGTGCTGTTCGTACGCCCCTTCGCGCTGCGCCACCTGCTCCCGCTGCAGGAGGCGCGGTTCGGCGTGGAAGCCCTGGTCGGCAAGGCGGCCTACGTCGTCACCGAGGTCTCGGGGCGGGGCGGCAGAGTACGCATCGACGGCGAGGAGTGGAGTGCCCGCGCCTACGACGACACGCTGGTGATCCCTCCCGGAACGACCGTCGACGTCATGGAGATCAGCGGCAGCACGGCCCTCGTCTACCCCCGGGAGTGAACCATGGAAGCTTCGGCTTTCCTCCTCGTCGGCCTCGTCGCCGCGGTCTTCGCCGTCTTCACCGTGGTGCGGGCGGTACGCATCGTCCCCCAGGCGCGCGCCCGCAACGTCGAACGGCTGGGTCGCTACCTGCGGACGCTGAAACCCGGGCTCAACGTCGTGATCCCCTACATCGACCGCGTCCATCCCATGATCGACCTGCGGGAGCAGGTCGTCTCCTTCAAGCCGCAACCGGTCATCACGGAGGACAACCTCGTCGTGGAGATCGACACCGTCCTGTACTTCCAGGTCACCGATCCGCGGGCGGCCGCCTACGAGATCGCGAACTTCCTGCAGGCGGTCGAGCAGCTCACGGTCACCACGTTGCGCAACGTCGTCGGCTCCATGGATCTGGAGAAGACGCTCACCTCGCGCGACACCATCAACAGCCAGCTCCGCGGCGTCCTGGACGAGGCCACGGGCAAGTGGGGGCTGAGGGTCAACCGCGTGGAGATCAAAGCCATCGATCCGCCGCAATCGATCAAGGACGCGATGCAGAAGCAGATGCGGGCGGAGCGGGACAAGCGGGCCGCGATCCTGGCGGCCGAAGGACAGCGGCAGTCGCAGATACTCACCGCCGAAGGGGACAAGCAGTCCGCCGTCCTGCGCGCGGAGGGTGCCCGGACGGCCGAGATCCTCAGGGCGGAGGGCCAGGCGCGCGCCATCGACGAGGTGTTCCAGGCCGTACACCGCAACGACCCGGACCCCAAACTCCTCGCCTACCAGTACCTCCAGGTACTGCCCCAGCTCGCCCAAGGACCGGGCAGCACCTTCTGGGTGATCCCCGGCGAGGTCACCTCCGCGCTCCAGGCCGTGTCCCGCGCCTTCGGCGAGGTGCTCCCCCAGTCGCCCGCCACCCGCGCGGTGTCCGATGATGCGCAGGACAGGGCGGCCCAGGCCGCGGACGACGCGGCGCAAGCCGCGGAGGCCGCCGCGCAGGCCCTCGCGGACGCGGCGGAAGCCGAGCCCGGCGCGGGGCGTCTCCCGTAGCGGCCGCCCCCGGACTGCCCGTGCGTGCGTCCGGCTCGGACGTGTGCCCTGCGCCGTCCTACCGCGCCGGTCTGCTGGGCAGGTCTGCTGGGCAGGTCCTCCTAGCCGTCCGGCGCGGTCGCGTCGTGGACCAGCAGGGCGATCTGGACCCGGTTGTTGAGGTGCAGCCGGGTCAGGATCCGGGACACGTGCGTCTTCACGGTGGGCAGCGCCAGATGGAGTTCCCGCGCGATCTCCGCGTTGGACAGGCCGCGCCCGACCGCCAGGGCGACCTCCCGCTCCCGGCCCGCCAGGAGGGCCAGCCGCTCCCGGGCCGCGGCCGCCCTCGTGTCCTGGCCGGCGCCGGACGCCACCCGGTCGATGAGCCGGCGGGTGACCGCCGGGGAGAGCACCGGGTCCCCGGCGGCCACCGTGCGGATCGCCGTGACGATCTCGTGGGGCGGGGTGTCCTTGAGGACGAACCCGGCCGCACCGGCGCGCAGCGCCCGCAGGACGTGCGCGTCGGTGTGGAAGGTGGTCAGGACCAGCACCTCGGGCGCGCCGGGCCGGGACCGCAGCGCCTCGGTGGCGGTCAGGCCGTCGACGCCCGGCATCCGGATGTCCATCAGCACCAGGTCCGGCCGGTACGAGGCCACCAGCGCGGGCACCTCGGCCCCGTCCGCGGCCTCCGCGACGAGCTCGACGTCCGGGGCGCCGCCCAGCATCAGGCGCAGCCCGGCCCGGACGATCGCGTCGTCGTCGACCAGCAGTACCCGGATCACCCGCGCCCCTCCCGTGCGTTCAGTTCTCCCAGGGTAGCCAGGCGTCCACCCGGAAACCGCCGTCCGCGGGACCGGCCGTCAGCTCGCCGCCCGCCAGCCGGGCCCGCTCGCGGAGTCCGGTCAGCCCCTGGCCGCCGCCCTCGCCCGGCCCGCGGTCAGGCACCGGGGCCGGCGCCGGGCCGGGCGGGTCGGTGCTGTGCACCGCCACCGTCAGCCGGTCCCCCGGGGCTCCGGCCACCCGCACGTCGACCGTCGCGCCGGGTGCGTGCTTGCGTACGTTGGTCAGCGCCTCCTGCACGATCCGGTACGCCGTGCGGCCCGCCAGCGGCGGCGGCGCGGGCCCCTCGGGCGGCCCGCTCAGCTCGATCCGTCCGCCCGCCGCCCGGGCCTCCGCCACCAGCCGTTGCAGGTCCGCCAGTTCCGGCTGCGGCCGCTCACCCTCCGCGGCGTCGGCGCCCGTTGCCGACCGCAGCACCCCGATCACCTCGCGCAGGTCGTGCAGGGCCAGGTGCGCGCTCTCCCGGATCACCCCGGCCGCCCGTGCGATCTCCGCGGGCGGTGCTCCCGGGTTGTACTCCAGGGCGCCCGCGTGCACGCTCAGCAGCGACAGCCGGTGCCCGAGCACGTCGTGCATCTCGCGGGCGATCTCCTCACGCGCCTCCATCCGGACCCGTTCGGCCCGTGACTCCGCGTCCGCCTCGGCCAGTTCGGCCCGCTCCCGCAGCGAGGCGATGAGCTGCTGCCGGGACCGCCGGAACAGGCCCCAGCCGATGGCCCCCGCGATCAGGGCGAAGTACGTCACCGCCGCGCCCGCCCGCTCGTCGCTCATGTCCGGCAGCTGCCACAGGAAGACGGGGAGCGGGGCGAAGGCCAGCGCCGCCACCCCCGCCGTGACCCGCCAGGGCCGGGTCGCGGCCACCGTGAACACCGCCACCAGCGCCGGGCCGGTCAGGTAGTGCGCCTGCGTACCCGCCAGGAGGAGTACCACCGCGAGCTGAGCCGGCCACCGCCGCCGCAGCAGCACTGCCGCGCAGGCCAGTCCGCCGGCCGCCTGGTCGGCGGCGCGCCACGCCGGGCCGATGCTCTCCGCCACGGGGATGGACTGCGAGCTGACGGCCGCGAAGCAGGCGGCGAAGAGGACCAGGGCCAGGTCGGCGGCCCAGTCCCGGGGAGTGCGGTGGATGCGGCGCATGTGGCGGAAATCTACGCGGACCGGGCCGTGACCGGCCGTCCGCGCGGCGAACCGCATACTTAAGTAGCACCCGCGGTCACCCAACGGCCGATCCGTGTCCGGACGCGGCCGCCTACCGTCGGAGCATGACCTCAACCTCACCGAAATCCCCCGTGACGGCCGTGACGGGGCTGATCTCGTTCGTCCTCGTCGTCGGCGGCGCGAGCGGCCTGCTGCACGAATGGCTCGGCTGGATCCACTTCATGGGCTTCGTGCGCTTCCTCGTGCCCGACGGCTACGAGGTGTACGGCTACGTGGTGATGGTGGTCCTCGGGCTCGCGGCGGGCGCGGCGGGCGACGCGCTCGCCGGCCGTCAGCGGCGTACGTAGCGGGCCCGCGGGCGGGGGCCGCCTCTCCCGCGTGGGTGAGGCGGCCCCGGGGGCCGGCTACTCCTCGGGCTGGTCCGGGCTGGGCTGGACCGGCTCAGGGCGCTCCGGGCTCGGCACCACCGGCGACGGCGTGGGGAGCGGGACCGTCGGCGGCTCGGGCACCGGGGTCGGGAGCGGGATCGTCGGCTGCTGCACCTCGGGCGAGGGCGACGGGGACTGCCGTTCCGGCGAACGCCGCTCGGTCGGCGGCGCGGAGGTCGCGGGCTCGGTCTCCTTGGTCGGGGACGGTGAGGGTGACGGGGACGGTGACGGTGACTCCGTGGGTGACGGAGACGGGGAAGGTGACGGAGACGGCGACGGCGATTCCGTCGGCGAGGGGGACGGGGACGGGGACTTCGCCGGGGAGTCCGTGGGCGAAGGCGACGGGGACGCCGTGGGCGACTCCGTGGGGGACGGCGACGGGGACTTCGTGGGCGACTCGGTACGCGACGTCGGGGACTCCGTGGGTGTCACCGTCGGAGTCGGCGTCACGGTCGGGGTCGGGGTCGGCGTCCCGGTCGGCGTCCCGGTCGGCGTCGGCGAAGGCGACGTCGGCGTGGGGTGCGTCGGCGTGATCGGCGGAGTCGGGATCACGGGCGGCGGCACCCGCTTGTCCCGCTTGCCGTGGTGGTCGCCGCGGTCCCGCTCGTACCAGTGCCGGCCGCGCTGGTCGTAGATCACGAACTTGTTCACGATGGTCACCGACGGTGCGATCACGACCACCCGCGAGGGCTGGTACGAGTTCCACACCTGCCCGAAGCGCTTCGGATTGGCCTGGAGCGCCACCGGCGGCCCGAGCGGGTTACCGCACGCGCACCGCACCCGCGGCACCCCGCGGTCGTCCACGAGCACGGCCGTCCCGGCCTGCAGCACGGCCTGGTAGGGGTTGACCTTGCCGTCCCGGAAGCCGTGGTTCGTGACCCGGGTGTCCATCCGCAGCTGGACCGGGGTGAGCGAGCGGAGGTAACCGGGGACGGCCGCCGGCTGGATGCCGAGGGCCGAGGCGAAGGCGCTGTTCTTGGCGGGCTGCGCGGACAGCGACGTGATCTGCTTCTCGACGTCGCAGCTGGCGACGTTCTTGGCGCCCGCGTACACCCCCGGCGAGGAACCGCTGACGGTCCGGGTGCCCGTGGTGCCCGGGGTGGCGGTGGTACCCGCGGGGCTCGGCGTCCTGCCCGTCGGCGGAGTCGTCGCGGGCGGTCGCGGGCTCTCGGGCGGCGGTGTGGCCTCGCTGACCGCGGAGGACTCGGTGAACGGGTCCGGGCCCGAGGCGGCCACCGGCTGGAGGAACACCTCGCCCGCCTGGGCCGTACCGCTGGGCCTCGTCAGCACCACGGCCAGGGCCACGGCCGCCGCGACCGCTACGAGCGCGGTGGCGAGCCGGGGCACGGATCGCCACCACGGGCCTTTGGCCGGGCCGCCGGGCCCGCCAGGGCCGCCGGGCGGCGCCGAAGGGGGTGGCGGCGGGGGCGGCCCCTGCTGCCCGCCCGAGAGCGGGCCCGATGGGGGCCCGGTGGGGCGGTCTGATGACGGGGGCCGGCCGGAGGGTTGCGTGGTCACGGGCTCTCCTTCGCAGGAGGAGTGAGTTCCCTGGGGACCATTGTGTGCGCCATCCGAGTGGTGCACGCAAGCCGGGAGTGCCACCGTTGCAGGGTGAGCCAGACACCGAGATCACCGTCGTCCAGGGGCTCCGCGGGGGCCTGGCGCGATGCCCTCGTCGCCGTCGCGGCGTCCTTCGCGGTGATGGCCGCGGTCGCCGCCGCCGGTCTCGCCCTGGCGGGCGCGGGCGATCTGCCGGGCGGTGCCTTCCCCCGCGTGGTCGCCGCCGTCGTCGTGATGGCGGCCGGCGGTTCGGTCGAGGTGTCCGGCGGCGCCGGTTTCCTGGCGGGGGCGGACGCGAGCCTGTCGGTGCTGCCCCTCTCGGTGAGCCTGGCCGGCGCCCTCATGGCCGGCTACTGCTTCCTGCGCCCGCTGCACAACAGGGCGGTCGCCAAGCCCTCCGAACTCCTCGGCCGGGCCGTCCCGTTGACCCTGCTGTGGCTCCTCGCGCTGACCGGCGCCGCACTCCTCTCCCGGCAGACCTTCGGGCTGACCACCGGCGACTCCCCCCTCGGGGTGATCGGCGAACTCCTCGACGCCGCGCCCACGGTGGGCTTCCGGGCCGACCTGCCCGCCACGCTCGGCTTCGGACTGCTGTGGATCCTGGGCCTGTTGCTGATCTCCCTGCTCGTCTCCCGCCGCGCACCGCTCCCGGCCGGGCTGGTCCGCTTCCACGCGGCCGTGCGCCCGGCCGCCTTCGCCACGGTCGTGCTGCTCCTCGCGTACGTCGTCCTCGGCATCGGGGTCGGAGTGGTGACGGCCGCCACCCAGGGCCACGGCGACCGGACCCTGGCCGTGATCCTGCTGGGCCTGCCGAACCTGGCCTGGCCCGCGCTCACCCTGGGCTTCGGCGGCGCCTGGGAGGGCAAGGTCGAAGGGCCCTTCGGGCTGCCGATGCCGCAGCTGCTGGACCAGGTCCTGCGCGGCTCCGACCTGTCCACGGTCGACGTGGCCTCGCTCGCGGAGCGGGACGCCCGGGCCTGGTGGCTGGTGGCGGTGGCCGCCGTCCTGCTGCTCGGCACGGGCGTCGTGGCGGCCGTACGGTCCCCCGCGCACGTCCGCCCCTGGCAGCACGCGCTCCACCTGGGTGTGGCCCTGGCCCTGGCGACCCTCACGGTCTGCCTGCTGGCCCGGGTCCAGGCCCAGTTCGGGCTGTCGCTGCTGGGCATCGGCGCGGCGGACGGCCTCGGCGGCAGGGTGGAGCTCATGCCGGTCCTGTGGCGGACGGTCGGCCTCGCCCTCCTCTGGGGTGCGGTGGCGGGCTTCCTCGGCGGGCTCCTGGCCCGGCCGCTCCACCACCTCGGCCGCGTGGACGAACCCGCCGCGGCCCCGCACCCCCCTCGAGGGTGACCCGTGGATCAGGCGCCCTCCGGCATCCGTCCGAACACCGGAAGCGCCCACGCCGGAGGTCGCGGGGGCGCCGAGCCCGGCGGTGACGCGGCGCGCGGTGACGGCCGGACGGGGGACGAACCGGCGCGGCGCAGGGCTCCGGTGAATTCCAGGCAGGTGCTCCAGCGGTCCTCCGGGGCCTTGGCGAGCGCCTTCGCCAGGACCTCGTCCACCGCCCCCGGCAGGCCGGGCCGCCGCGAGGCCAGCGGGGGCGGGGCATCGTACTGGTGGGCCCACAGCAGGGCCATGTCGTCGTCCCGCTCGAACGGCGGGCTCCCGGCGAGGGTCTCGTAGACCACGCACCCCAGGCTGTACACGTCGCAGCGGCCGTCCACCGGCTTGCCGGAGATCTGCTCCGGCGCCACGTAGTCGAGGGTTCCGACGAACTGCCCCACGCTCGTGAACCCGGTCAGGGACAGCGACTTCTTCGTCAGTCCGAAGTCCGTGAGGTACGCGTGCTCGGGATGCTCGCTGTCCGTGCCCTGCGCGACCAGGATGTTGCCCGGCTTCACGTCCCGGTGCACCAGGTCGTGGTCGTGCGCCGCGTCCAGCGCCGAGGCGATCTGCCCCGCGATCCGGGCGGCCGTGTCCACCGGCAGCGGCCCGGTGCGGTTGAGCATCGCCCGCAGGTCCTGCCCGGCGACGAAGCGCATCGCGATGTACAGCAGTCCTTCCGTCTCCCCCGCCTCGAACACGGGCACGATGTGCGGGTGGTCGATGGCCGCGGCCACCTTGGACTCGTGGACGAACCGCTGCCTGAAGGTGTCGTTCCGGGCCAGTTCGGGGGCCAGCAGCTTGAGCGCCACCGTCCGGTCCAGGCGCAGGTCGTGCGCCCGGTAGACGACGGCCATCCCGCCGCGCCCGATCTCGCTCTCCACCACGTACCCGGCGATGTGTTTGCCGCGCAGGTCCGAGGGGCGCCCGCCGACCGGATCCGGGTCCGGCCCCATCACTCGCCGCCGGGCTCGGGCTTGTCGACGACGCGGGTCGGGGCGTGCCCCACGGCGTCCTCGGGCTCCATGTCCGGCTGGACCGCGACCGGGTCGGACGGTGCCTGCGGCTCGGCGCCGGGCGAGGCCGCCGGTCCGGCGACGGCCGCGTAGGTCGCCAGGCGGGTGCCGTCGCCGTACATCCACCGTCCGGCCGCCTCGTCGTAGAGCCACACGGCCTCCCCGTCGATGACGATCCCGGCGCGCAGGCCGCGTACGGACCGGCGGAAGGCCTCGCTGTCCGTACGCCCCGCGGTGAGTTCGGCGACGGCCCGCCGGTAGCGCTCCAGGGCCTGGGCGCTGCGCTCGAGCTGCGGGCGGGGGTCCTCGGTGCGCCCCGGGGGCCGCCCGCCGGCCGTCGGCGGCGGCTGCGGTACGGAGACCAGCAGCCGCCCGTCCACCCAGGCGGACCAGCCGTTGGCGCACAGGACCTCCCCCCAGTCGCCGCGCCGGGACAGCAGCTGTACGGGGAGGAAGGCGTCGAGGGGCACCGTGGGGCGGGACACGTCCGGGGTCTCCCACGCGGGCAGGCCGTCCTGCGGGACCACGTGGGTGGGGCGGAACTCGGCGACCCCCTGGGGGAAGCTCATCGCCGCGGCTGCTTCCGCATGACGGCCGGTTCGTGCCGGCGCAGCAGGCGGGACACCAGCAGGCCGAAGAGCACGGACAACACAGGCAGCATGGACATGCTGAGCAGCCACACGCCGGCCGAGTGGTCGAAGATCGGGTCCCGGGTGAGTCTGCCGGGGACGATCGCACCGAGCCCGATGGTGCCGCCCATCGCGCCCATCGCCCACCGGGCCGGCGCGAGCCACGCCACCTGTTCGAGGACGGCGACGTCGTAGAGCTTCAGCAGGGTGCCGCAGAAGACGACCTGGATGATGGCCAGGAGGACCAGCAGCGGCATGGTGACCTCCTCCTTGCGGACCAGGGCGGAGATCAGCAGTCCGAGCATCATGGCGGTGAAGGACAGCAGGGCGACGGCGAGGGTGATCTCGATCAGCGGGGGCATGAGGACGCCCTTGCCGCCCGGCGCGTTGAGGTCCACTCCGCCGAGCGCGACGAGGGTCAGCACCACGGCCTGGCCGGTGGTGACCGCGCCGAGCACCACCACCTTGGACATCAGGTAGGCGGAGCGGGACAGCCCGACGGCGCGTTCGCGCTGGTAGATCACGCGTTCCTTGACGAGTTCGCGGACCGCGTTGGCGGCGCCGGTGAGCACTCCGCCGATGGTCAGGATGAGCAGGGCGTTCAAGGCCGTCTCGGCGGTGAGGCTGCTCCCGGCGAGCGCGCGGGCCATGGCCCCCATCATGAACGGCAGCGCGACCATGATGACGAGGAAGGTGCGGTCGGCGCCGAGCACGGCGGCGTACCGGCGGATCAGGGTGGACAGCTGGGAGCCCCAGCTCTGCGCCTTGGGCGGGGGCAGGGGCGCGGCTCGGGAGGACCCTGCGGCCTCGCCCGCCTCCCCGGCCTCCGCCGCCCCCCACGCCTCCGCGGCGGGGCGCGGCCGGCGGGCGGTGACGTCCACGTAGCGGCGGTGGGCCGGCGAGGCGCGGTAGGCCCCGGCCCAGTCGCGGTCCTGCTGTGTCTCGAACGCCTCGAAGGCCTCCGGCCACTGCTCGAAGCCGAAGAAGCCCAGGGCGTCCTGGGGCGGTCCGAAGTAGGCGACGCGGCCGCCGGGGGCGAGGAAGAGCAGCCGGTCGCAGACGTCGAGGCTGAGCACGCTGTGGGTGACCACGATGACCGTGCGGCCGTCGTCGGCGAGTCCGCGCAGCATGTGCATGACCGAGCGGTCCATTCCGGGGTCGAGGCCGGAGGTGGGTTCGTCGAGGAAGAGCAGGGACGGCTTGGTGAGCAGTTCCAGGGCGACGGAGACCCGTTTGCGCTGGCCGCCGGAGAGGCTGTGGATGGGCTGGCCGGCCCGCTGGACGAGGCCGAGTTCGCGGATCACCTCGTCGACCCTGGCCTCGCGTTCGGCCTTGGCGGTGTCTTGCGGGAAGCGCAGTTCGGCGGCGTACACGAGGGCGCGGCGGACGGTGAGCTGGGCGTGCAGGATGTCGTCCTGGGGCACGAGGCCGATGCGGCTGCGCAGCTCGGCGTAGTCGCGGTAGAGGTCGCGTCCGTCGTAGAGGACGGTGCCCCGGTCGGCGGGGCGCAGGCCCGTGAGCGCGCCGAGCAGGGTGGATTTGCCGGCGCCGCTGGGGCCGACGACGGCGAGCAGGCACTTGGCGCCGACCGGGAAGGACACGCCGTCCATCAGCGTCTTGCGGCCGCGGTCGACGGCGACGGTGAGGTCCTGGACGTCGAGGGAGACCTCGCCCGTGTCCACGTACTCCTGGAGCTGGTCGCCGACGAGGCAGAAGGCGGAGTGCCCGATGCCGACGATGTCGCCCTCGGTGAGGGGGGCGGACCGGTCCACGCGGGCGCCGTTGAGGTAGGTGCCGTTGTGGCTGCCGACGTCGGCGATCTCGTAGGTGCCGTCGGCCAGGGCGCGCAGTTCGGCGTGGCGGCGGGAGACGGTGAGGTCGTCGAGGACCAGGTCGCTGTCGGGTGCTCGGCCGATGCGGACGGCGGCGCGGGCGAGCAGCGGACGGACCGTCGTGGGCTGCCGGAACGTGCCGGTCATGCCCGGGTTCGAGACGCGGGAGGGCCGGGCGTCCGCTACGGCGGGAGCGTCGACGATCACCGCGCGCGGGCCGTCCTCGGCGCTGCCGAAGCGCAGCTCGCTGCCGGGGCCGACGATCCATTCGTGGACGCGGTGGCCGTCGGCCCAGGTGCCGTTGGTGCTGCCCTCGTCCTCCACCGTCCAGTGGTCGCCGTCCGGTCGCAGGACCGCGTGGTGCCAGGAGACGCGTGCGTCGTCGAGGCAGACCTCGCAGAGGGGGTCGCGGCCGACGTGATAGCTCCGGCCCGGGCTCATCCGCGTGGAGCCCCGGTCGGTCTCCAGAACGAGCTCGGGCGCGGTCGGCACACCGGGGCGCTGGACCATGACCAGATTTTCCCACGATCCTGCCGACGCGGCACCGGCCGGGCATCATCGCAGGTCAGAGCCCCCTTATGGGTAATGACAACGGTCCCCGTTGCAGCCTTTGCCCATCTCGCCGGGGTGCGCTTCACTTCACGCGACGGAAACCGAACAAACGGGGGACGCCATGAGCGGGCACGACCACGACCGAGCGCTCGGCCACGCGCTCGACCACGACCACGGGCACGCCGAGGACCACGGCCACGGGCACGCCAAGGGCCACGGCCACGGCGGGCACAGCCACGGCGTCGCGGCCGACGCCGACCGCCGGTGGCTGGCCATCGCGCTGGGCCTGATCGGCGCGTTCATGGCCATCGAGGTGGTCATCGGCGTGATGGCCCACTCGCTGGCGCTGATCTCCGACGCGGCCCACATGCTGACCGACGCCGTCTCGATCGTCCTCGCGCTGATCGCGATGCGGTTGGCGGCCCGTCCCGCGCGGGGCGGTTTCACGTACGGCCTCAAGCGGGCGGAGATACTCTCCGCCCAGGCCAACGGGCTGACCCTGCTGCTGCTGGCGGTCTGGCTGGCGTACGAGGCGGTGCGCAGGCTGATGGACCCGCCGCCGGTGGAGGGCGGGCTGGTGCTGGTGACGGCGCTCGCGGGCATCGTCGTCAACGTCGCCGCGGCCTGGTGCATCTCGCGGGCGAACCGGTCATCGCTCGCCGTCGAGGGCGCCTACCAGCACATCCTGAACGACCTGTTCGCGTTCATCGGCACCGCGGCCGCCGGTCTGATCGTGCTCACCACCGGGTTCCGGCAGGCCGACGCGATCGCCACCCTCGTGGTGGTGGTGCTGATGGTCAAGGCGGGCTACGGGCTGGTCCGCGAGTCCGGCCGGATCTTCCTGGAGGCCGCCCCGGCGCACGTGGATCCGGACGCCGTGGGTGACCGGCTGGTCGGGCACCCGCCGGTGACCGAGGTGCACGACCTGCACATCTGGACCATCACCTCCGGGCAGGCGGCCCTCTCCGCGCACGTGCTCGTCGAGCCGGCGGGCGACTGCCACGCGGTGCGCCGGGACCTGGAGCGCCTGCTGGCCAAGGAGTACGGGATCACGCACACCACCCTCCAGGTGGACCACGTGCAGGATGCGCTCCTCACGGTCGGCCGCGCCGGTCAGGCCGCGGAGGATCCGCACTGCGCGGACGCGCACGGCCCGGTCCACCGGCAGGGCCCGCACGACCACTGAGCCGGCAGGACCCGCCCGATCACCGAGCCGGCAGGACCCGCCCGGACCACCGAGCGCCCGCCACCGGCTCATGACCCGCCTGCGCGCGGGGCATAGATGAGCCCATGACGCACAAGCGCAGTGCCGGCCTGCTCCTGTTCCGCCGAACGGGTGAGGCCGCGACCCCCGCGATCGAGGTCCTGCTCGGCCACATGGGCGGCCCGCTCTGGTCCGGGCGGGACGCCGGCGGCTGGGGCATCCCGAAGGGCGAGTACGAACAGGACGAGACGCCGCGGGACGCGGCCCGCCGGGAGTTCACCGAGGAGATCGGGCTGCCGCCGCCGGACGGCCCGTACCTGCCGCTCGGCGAGGTGCGACTGACCAGCGGAAAGCTGGTGACCATCTGGGCGGTGGAGGCGGACCTCGACCCCGCGCTGATGGTTCCCGGGACCTTCACCATGGAATGGCCGCCACACTCGGGGGTCGAACAGGAGTTCCCGGAGCTCGACCGGGTGGCATGGTTCGCCCCGACGACGGCCCGGGAGAAATTGATTGCCTCTCAGATTCCTTTTCTCGACCGCCTGTTGGAGGTGCTGAAGGGCTGAGACGCGTCGGCTTGCCAGCGGGCCGACCCGCGTGCACATTGCACCCATGGCGAACGTCGTGCTGGTGGGAACCCTGGACACCAAGGGTGTGGAATACGGCTGGCTGCGCGAAAGGCTGCTGCGCGCCGGCGTCGAAGTGGTACTGGTCGACACGGGGGTGATGGGCGAGCCCCGGGTGCCCGCCGACGTGTCGCGCGAGGCGGTCGCCCGGGCCGCCGGAACGGAACTGGCGCACCTGCGCGGGGCCGCCGACCGGGGTGCGGCCGTCACCACGATGGCGCGGGGCGCGGAGGCGACCCTCTTACGCCTGCACGCCGAAGGCCGGCTGCACGGGGTCCTCGCGATCGGCGGCAGCGGCGGCACCTCCATCGCCACCCGGGCGATGCGCGCCCTGCCGCTGGGCTTGCCGAAACTGATGGTCTCGTCGATGGCCTCCGGCGATGTCACGCCGTACGTGGGCTCCTCGGACATCACGATGATGTACAGCGTGGTGGACATCGCGGGGATCAACAGCATCTCGGCGCCCGTGCTGGCCAATGCGGTGGAGGCGATCGCCGGGATGGCCAAGGCCTTCGCCCGCTCCTCCGCGGACCTGCCCCGCCCGCCCCGGCTGGGCGCCGGCGACCGCCCGCTGGTCGCGGCGAGCATGGCGGGCGTGACCACGGCCGGCGTGGACGCGGCCCGCGAGCGGCTGACGGAACTGGGCTACGAGGTACTGGTCTTCCACGTCAGCGGCTCCGGCGGCCGCACCCTGGAGACGCTGGCCGGCCAGGGCGTCTTCGCGGGCGTACTCGACCTCACCCTCAGCGAACTCGCCGACGACCTGTGCGGCGGCATCCTCAGCGCGGGCCCCGACCGGCTCAGCGCGGCCGGTCTGGCCGGGATTCCGCAGGTGGTCAGCCTGGGGGCGCTGGACATGGTCAAGTTCGGCCCGCTGGAGACCCTGCCGGAGCGGGTCCGCCACCGCCGGGTCCACGTCCACAACCCGTCCATCACCGTGATCCGTACGACCGAGGACGAGTGCGCGGAGCTCGGGCGGCGGGTCGCCGGCAAACTCCGCGCCGCGACCGGGCCCACGGCCGTCTGCGTCCCCTTGCGCGGACTGTCGACGCTGGGGGCGCCGGGGGGCCCGTACCACGACCCGGCCGCGGACCGGGCGCTGTTCGCGGCGCTGCGCACGGGTCTGCGGGGCAGCGGCGCCGTCCTGCACGACTACGACACCCACATCAACGACCCGGCGTTCGGCCGTTCGGCGGCCGACCGACTTCATGCGATGATCTGCGCGCAGCGGGCCGCCGCCTGAGACACCCCGAGGGGCTGGGAACCAGCCACGGCGGAAACCGTGTCCCTGGGGGTGGCCGGTCGATGGACGACCCGGCTGCGCGATCCGGGGCATGGGGGACGTAGGTACGTCATGGTTGGGGGCAGACGATGAAGAGCGCGTGGGCGGTGCCCGGTTATACGGAGGTCCGCGAGCTGGGCTCGGGCGCCAGCGGTCGCGTGGTACTCGCCGTTCATCAGGCGACCGGCACCGCGGTCGCGGTGAAGTACCTCAGCGACCGGCTCCGCGAGGACCCCGCGTTCGTCGGGGAGTTCCGGGCGGAGGCCCGGCTCCTCGGCGCTCTCCACTCGCCGTACGTGGTGCGGCTGTACGAGTACGTGGAGGCGCCGGGCGGCGCCGCCATCGTGATGGAGCTGGTCGACGGGATCTCCCTGCGCGCCCTGCTCAAGCAGTCCGGGCAGACCGGTCCGGAGGCCGCGCTCGTCGTGCTGAAGGGCTCTCTGCTGGGCCTCGCGGACGCGCACCGCGCGGGCGTCGTCCACCGCGACTACAAGCCGGAGAACGTCCTGGTCGCCGCGGACGGATCCTCGCGCCTCGTGGACTTCGGGATCGCGGCGAACCGCGGCAGTACGCCGGGTGTGGCCGGAACCCCCGCGTACATGGCACCCGAGCAGTGGCAGGGCCGGCCGGCGTCTCCCGCGGCCGACGTGTACGCGGCGACCGCGACCTTCTTCGAGTGCCTGACCGGGCGCAAGCCGTACGACGGGGAGAACTTCGCGGAGCTCGCCGTCCAGCACATCGAGGCGCCGGTGCCGGAGACCGAGGCCCCGGAGCCGGTCCGCCCGCTGATCCGCCGCGGCCTGGCCAAGGCCCCGGAACAGCGGCCCGAGAACGCGGAGGCGTTCGTCGCGGAGCTGGAGGGCGTGGCGCAGGCCGCCTACGGGCCGGACTGGGAGGAGCGCGGACAGCGCAAGCTGGCGGCGCTGGCCGCACTGCTGCCGCTGCTGTTCCCCTCCTCGGGCGCTCCGGCGTCGGGGACCACGGCGCTGGCGTCGACCACGCTGAAGCCGCCGGCGGGCAGCTGGCTGCCGGGCCGGCGCGGCGCCGTGGCCGCGGGCGTGGCCCTGGTGCTCGGGGCGATGATCGTGTTCGCGGCGCAGGCGGCCGGTGAGCAGTTGGACGGGTCCGCGGCGGTGACCGCCTTCGCGACGACCGGTCCGGCCCCGGGCGGCGGCTTCCCGACGCCCGTCCCGGACACTTCGGCTTCGCCGTCCTCGTCGCTGTCACCGTCGCCGTCCGCATCGCCCTCCGCGTCCCCGTCCGCTTCCGCCTCCGCCTCCGCGTCGCCTTCGGCCGGGCCGGGCTCCTCGCCGACGGCCGGGCCGACGGTGACCGGCCCGACGACCGCGCCGCCGACCGCACAGCCGCCGACGACAGCGCCGGCCCCGAGGCCGACGGTGGCGGTCGGGTCGATCAAGGTGGACCTGCGGCAGGCGGACTTCACGGTGGGCGAGGTCGCGATCTCGATCGACGCGAAGGGCACCGCTCCCGTGTCGGTCACCGTGGAGTGGTTCAGCAGCAACCAGTCCGGCGTGCTCGGCGCGGCGGACGGCCGCGCGGACACCCTGACCTACCAGCCGGGCGGGGGCACGCTCCTCAGGAGGCACACCTTCTCCGGCCAGGGCTGCTACTGGGGCGTGCGCGTCACCACCAAGCCGGCCGCCGGCAACGGCTCCCAGACCGACCAGGTATGGCTTTCGAGGTGCCAGATCCGATGAGCAACAACGACGACTACAGCGCCACCGCCCTCGGCAGCCACTGGTTCAGCGGTCCTCCGCAGCCGCACGAGGCCGTGCCCGACCGGGTCGAGGGCTCGGTCCTGCGGTTCGGGCCCGGCGTGACGGCCTCGATGCCCGCGCCGTTCCCGGTGACCGCCCCGCCGGCGCAGGCGCGCCGCGGATCCGGCGGATGGCGGCGGTACACCCTCGCCGCGGTCGTGCTGCTCGCGGTCCTCGCCTACCTCGGATGGCAGCGATTCGGGCCGGGCATCGAGGTCCGGGACGTGGCCGTGACCACCGACCCGCGGGGCCCGGCCTGCGATGCGGCGGCCGACGTGGTGGCCGTCGTACGGACCAACGGGCGCCCCGGGACGCTGACCTACCGGTGGCTGCGCAACGACGGCACCCGGTCCGAGCAGCTGACCGAGCGGGTGCCGCGCGGGCAGCAGGAGGCCCGGCTGCACCTGCTGTGGACCTTCGAGGGCGCGGGGACGTACCCCGCGAAGGCCCAGCTCGAACTCGTGTCGCCGGGGCGGCGGACGGCCGCGGTGGAGTTCACGTACAGCTGTTCCCGCTAGCGGGCCGGAGGCTTCGGCCCCCGCTCGCCTCTCGGCCTCTCGGGCCTTTCGGCCTTTCGGCCAGGGCGGGCGTGGCCGTCCGGCCGAAGCGCGGTGGCCGCGCCGGCTGGTTGACTCGCAGGTGTCGACGAGGACTCAGGGTCGTCCTCAGGCACCCCTGCGTGTCACGTTCCAGCCGGCGAACACCCCCACCGGAGCGTGACCGTCCGGCACGGATGCCAAGTCCGCGCGGGAGGCCCGCGACCGCTTTGGGGAGTGGCCGCGGGCTCTTTCGCGTCCCGACCGGCCTAGAAGCGGGCGTGGGCGGTGATGTCCGCCTCGAACTCGCCCGTCATCGCGGGGGTCACCGTCGGCCGGCACTGCCGGACCGCCGCCAGGTAGTCCTCCGTGGTCGCACCGAGCTGCGCGGCCGCAGCGCCCCGCGCACCCACCGCCTCCAGGTCCCGCTCGAAGGACACCTGTGCCGCGATCCGCGCCGCGTGCTCGATGTCGGCCGGGGTGAACAGCTCCGTCGACGCCACCAGCGCCGCCACGTCGACGTCCGCGCGGCCCTCCGTGTAGCGGGACCAGATCGCGGCGCGGGCCCCCGCGTCCGGGGTGCCGATCGGGATCAGGTAGTCGAACCGCCCGGGCCGCAGGAAGGCCGGGTCCAGGGAGCGGATGGAGTTGGTGGCGCAGACCAGCAGCCGCTCGCCGCCCTCGCGGAACCCGGGTATCAGCTTGAGCAGCTCGTTCGTCACCCCGTGGATCCCGCCGGGCTGCGCGGGCTCCGTGCGCACGGGCGCGATCTCCTCGACCTCGTCGATGAAGACGAGGACCCGTTCCAGCTCGGCGATCCGGGCGAAGGCGTCGCGCAGCGCGGCGGCCAGGTTGCCCTCGTCGGCGAGCCGGGACGGCAGCAGTTCCACGAAGGGCCAGCCGAGCCGGGAGGCGATGGCCCGGGCGAAGGTGGTCTTGCCGGTGCCGGGCGGCCCGAAGAGGGTGATGGCGCGCGGCGGCCGCACGCCGTGCGCGGCGGCCCGCTCCGGTTCGGCGAGCGGCAGCACCACGCGCCGTTCGATGAGGTCCTTCTCCCGCTCCATGCCGGCGACCTTGGCCCACAGGTCGCTGGGCAGGAAGCGGCCTCCGAGGTCGTCGAGCAGGCCGGCGGCCGGTCCGTGCAGCGGCTCCGTCTTCTCGAAGTAGGCGACGGCGGGCTGGCGGGTGTACCCGGCGTTGAGCAGCCCCTCGCCGAGCAGGTCCTCCTCGGGCAGGACGTACGCGATCCGGCCGACGCGGGCCGCGATGAGCCGGCGCTCCAGCTCGACGAGCAGGGCGCTGGCCAGGCCCCGGCCGCGCCAGCCCGCGGCGATCGCGATGCGCATCACCCAGGCGCGCTCCCCCGTGACGCAGGCGAGGGCGGCGCCGATGGGCACGCCCTGGTGGACGGCGACCACGCAGGGCTGCCGGCCGGTGAGGGCGCTGATGCACTCGGCGAGTGAGAAGACCGACTCCTGGCCGAGTTCCGCCGTGGTGTCGATCAGGTGGACCACCGCTGCGAGATCGCTCTCGCGGTAGTCGTGGATGAGCCAGTTCACCGGGTACCGCCCCTCGTTCGTGCTCCTGCGGCGAGGCTAGGGGCGCCGGGGCCGGACGATCACGCTCCGTCGTGCACAACAGCCGGTCCCCAAACCGTCCGTGTCGTCCATAGACTGGTGCCTTCCGCCCGAACGCCAGACCGAGGGACCCGGCACCTTCATGCTTTGCCACATACCGGCGGCCCGGCGCGGGCTCCTCCTCTGGCTCCTCCCGTTCCTGTGGACCCTGGCGTTCGGTCTGTGGGGGCTCTCCCGGCAGGACAGCGTGTGGCGGGACGAGGCGGCGACCTGGCAGGTGGCCGGGCGGCCGGCGGGCGAGATCTGGCACATGCTCGGCAACGTCGACGCCGTGCACGGGCTGTACTACCTGCTGATGCACGGCCTCTTCGAGGTCTTCGGGGCGAGCACGACGACCCTGCGGCTGCCGTCGGTGCTGGCGGTCGCCGCCGCCGCGGCGTGCGTGGCGCTGATCGGGCGGCGCCTGGCCGGGTTCTGGGCGGGGCTCGGCGGCGGACTGGCCCTCGGGCTGTTGCCGGCCGTGCAGTTCTACCTCCAGGAGGGCCGGCCGTACGCACTGGTCGCGGCCGGGGCGGGGCTGTCGACCCTGCTGCTGGTGTCGCTGCTGGAAACCGGGCCCCGGCGGCGGGCCTGGCCGCGCTGGGCGGGGTACGGGATCACCGTGCTGGTCTGCGCCCTGCTGAACTGGCTCTCGCTGCTGATCCTGCCCGCCCACGCCGTGACGCTGTGGTGGGTGCGGGCCGGGCGCGGGGTGTGGCTGCGCTGGGCGGCGTACGGTGCGGGAGCGGTGGCGGGGGCGCTGCCGCTGATCCTCTTCAGCCGGGGGCAGTCCGACCAGGTGTCGTGGATACCGCCGCTGACCTGGCACATGCTGATCGGGCCGGGCATCCTCCTGGCGGTGGGCGGCCTCTGCGCGGCGGCGGACCGGCCCGCCCGGGCGCGGCTGACGGCGGCGGCTGTCGGGCTTCCGCTGCTGGCGGTGCCCCAGCTGGGGCTGATCGGCGTCTCGGTGGTCCAGCCGCTGTTCCTGGACCGGTACGTGCTGTTCTCCCTGCTGGGTCTGGCGCTGCTGATCGGGGCCGCGCTGGGCGCCGCCGTACGGGCCTGCGCACCCCGCTTCCCGAGCGCCCGCCACCTGCTCGTGCCGGGTGTGGCGGGGGTCGCGGCGCTGGCCCTGCTGCCGGTGGAGCTGGGCAAGCGGGCTCCGGCGAGCCGGGTCGACGACGTGCTGGCGGTGGCCGGGGAGGTGGCACGGCTGAAGCGGGACGGGGACGCCGTGCTGTTCGTCCCCGCCGCGCGCCGGGACACCGCACTGGTCTCCCCCGGCGCCTTCACGGGCCTGGCCGACATCGCCCTGGCGAACACCCCCACGGCCTCGGGCACCCTCAAGGGCGAGGAGGCCGGTCCGGCCGCGATCTCCGCGGCGCTGCTCGGGCAGCGGCGGGTGCTGCTGGTGACGGACGCGGCGAAGGTCGCGAAGGCGCCGTCGGCGGAGCGTGACAAGGCCAAGGCCGCCGTCCTGCGGGAGCGGTTCACGGTGGTGGAGGACCGGCAGGTCCGGGGCCGCCGGGTGACCGTGTACGAGCGCCTCGGGTAGGGCCCGTCAGGGGGGTGGCCCGCCCCGCGGACGCGTCCTTCACGACGTGCCCTTCACAGGGGGCGCACCGGATGCACAGCGGATTCATACGGAATCTCGGGCTCCGGACACAGGTTCGCCGGGCAGGGTCGAAGCATGATCCACCGCATGCTCCCCCAGCCCCGTGCAGTCGGCCGTGCCCGTGCCCGGCGGGCGTCCCGGATCCTGGCGGCGCTGGCCGCGATGGCCGCGCTGATCAGCGTGGACGTACCCGACGCGGCGGCCGGGCAGCCGCTCGGCAGCACCGTGCCGGCCGCGGCCGGCGCCACGGCGGACCGGGTGGGGGCGCTCTTCGCGGGCGGGCTCGACGGCGGGCACTTCTGTACCGCCGCCGTGGTGCGGAGCGAGGACCGCGATGTGATCGTCACCGCCGCGCACTGCCTGGAGGACCCGGACACCACCGTGTTCGCGCCGGGCTACCGGGACGGCGAGGCCCCGTACGGCACATGGCAGCTGACGGGCGTGTACATGGCCCCGGGCTGGACGGACGGCGAGGACCCGGACGACGACATCGCCTTCGCGACGGTGGCCCCGGTGGACGCGGGCTCGTCCGAGCGGGTCGAGGACCTGGTCGGCGGCTTCCCCGTCGCCGCGCGGCAGCCGGCCGGCGCCACGGTGACCGTCGTCGGGTACCCGAGCAGCGAGGAGACCCCGCTGCGCTGCGCCAACACCACCGCCCTGTTCTCGCCGACCCAGCGCCGCATCGAGTGCCCCGGCCTCAGCGGCGGCACCAGCGGCAGCCCCTGGCTGGTGGACGGCGCCCTGGCCGGGGTCCTCGGCGGCCACGAGGGCGGCGGCACCGTGCCGGAGATCTCGTACAGCGCGCTGATGGGCGACCGGGCGGTGGAGCTCTACCGCGAGGCCTCGGCCGCGGGCTGACCCGGCCCGGCCCGCCCGGCCCGCCCGGCCCGCCCGACCCGCCCGGCCCGCACCACCTGCCGGACCCGCCGGCCCGCTACTCCGCGACCGCGGCTTCTTCCGGGACCGCGGCCGGGGCCTCGAACCAGGTCGGCTCGTCGCGCAGGGCGCGGTGGATGCGGTCCAGGGCGAAGTGCTCCAGCGGCGGCAGGTCGTCCACCTCGAACCAGGCCACCTCCAGCGACTCGCTGTCGTTCGCGCGCGCCTCCCCGCCGGTCGCCCGGCAGCGGAAGGTGATGTCCTGGAACTGGCAGACGTCGCCGTTGGGGTAGGTGATGGGCGCGAGCATCTGGACGAGGACCACCCGCTCGGGCACGCACCGCACCGCGGTCTCCTCGTACACCTCGCGCACGGCGGTCTCGGCGGGCTGCTCCCCCGGTTCGGCGATTCCGCCGACCACGGACCAGCGGCCGGTGTCGGAGCGCCGGCCGAGCAGCACCCGGCCCCGGTCGTCGACGACGATGGCCGTGACGCCGGGCAGCAGGAGCAGCCGGTGCCCGGCGGTGGCGCGGATCTCGCGGATGTAATCGGGTGTGGTCATCCCCCGACCCTACGACCCCGCCCGGTGCGCTACGCCACGGCCCGGCGGGCGCGGATCCGGCGGGTCAGGGTCCAGCCGAAGCCGGCGGCGGCGAGCGCGAGCAGTGCGTACTCGGGCAGCGGTCCGAGCCGGGTCGCGGGGGTTTCGGTGGAGCGCAGCGGGATCTCGGTGACCAGTGCGTCCGCGGTGAACATCTCCGTCCGGCGCACGATGTCCCCGTCGGGGCGGATCACCGCGCTCACCCCGCTGGTGACCGGTACGAGGACGGTCCGGCTGTGCTCGACGGCGCGGATCCGGTCCATGGCGAGCTGCTGGTAGGTCATCTGGCTGCGGCCGAAGGTGGCGTTGTTGCTGGGTACGGCGATCACCTGGGCGCCGTCCCGGACGGTGGAGCGCACGGCGTCGTCGAAGGCGGCCTCGAAGCAGGTGACCATGCCGACGCCGCTTCCGGCCATGTCGAACACGCCGGGGTCCTTGCCGGGGCCGAAGTCGCGCCGCACCCGGTCCACGTCGGCGCTGAAGAGCCGGACGACGGAGCGCATCGGGATGCGCTCGCCGAAGGGCTGGATCTTGCGCTTGTCGTAGGTGGCGGTGGGGCCGCTCACCGGGTCCCAGAGGATCATCGTGTTGCGCAGCGGACCGGTCTCGGGGGCCACGACGGCGCCGATGGCCACGGGCACGCCGATCGCCTTGACGGCCTTGTCGATGACGCGGTAGGCGTCGGGCTGGGAGTACGGGTCGAGGTCGGAGGAGTTCTCCGGCCAGACCACGAAGTCGGGCTTCGGGACCCGGCCCGCCTTGACGTCCTCGGCGAGCTGTTCGGTGCGCTGGGCGTGGTTGTCCAGGACCTGGCGGCGCTGGGCGTTGAAGTCGAGGCCCAGGCGCGGCACGTTGCCCTGGATCACGGCGGCCACGACGGTGCCGTCCTCGGCGGCGTCGGAGACCAGCGGTCGGGCGGCGAGGCCCGCGCCGATGGGGGCGGCGACGGTCAGGGCGGCCAGCGCGGCGGCGGCCCGGCGCGGATGCTCCAGGGCGGTGCGCAGGGCTTCGTACAGACCGCATCCGCAGAGGGCGACGGCGAAGGAGAGCAGCGGGGTGCCGCCGAGCGCGGCGAGCGGGGTGAAGACGCCGTCGGCCTGGCCGAAGGCGAGCTTGCCCCAGGGGAATCCGCCGAACGGGAGCCGGGCGCGCAGTGCCTCGCCCGCGACCCAGACGGCGGCGGCGAACAGCGGCCAGGCCGGGAGCCGGCTCACGAGGGCGATGCCGAGCCCGGTGAGGCCGATGAAGACGGCTTCGAGGGTGGCCAGCGCCAGCCACGGTACGGGGCCGACCTCCTCGCCGGTCCAGACGAGCAGCGGCAGCAGGTAGCCGAGGCCGGCGAGGAACCCGAGTCCGAAGCCGGCCCGTGCCCGGCGGCCGTGCAGGCAGCCGGCGAGCACCGCGAGGGCGAGGGGGGCCAGCCACCACAGGGGGCGGGGCGGGAAACTGAGGTAGAGCAGCACTCCGGCGAGGGCGGCGAGAAGGGCCCGCACCAGTCCGGCGCCCTTCCGCTTCGCGGCGGCCGGGTGTGCGCCGGGCCGTTCGGCGGGGGACCCCGCGGGCTCCGTGGCGGCTGCCGCCTTGGCTGCGAGGGAGGGGTCCGCGGGCTCGTTCCCGGCCGCGCGGGTGACACTGCTGCTCATCTGGCGGAGTGTACGTCGTGCGCGTCCGGATCAGCGGGCGAGGGCCCGCAGGTGGGCGCGGATGACCCGGACGGCGTTCTCGGCGTCGTCGACGGTGACCGTGAAGAGCTTCCCGTCGTCGAGCCTCAGTTTCACTCCCTCGCCGCGGCGGACGATGACCGCCGTGCCCTTCTCGGGGCGCCAGCGGTAGCCCCAGCCGCCCCAGTGCTGCGGGGTGATCCGCGGGACGAACTCGGCGGACACCACGTCCGCCAGGCGGATCTTGCGGCGCGGCAGCCCGATGTGCCCGCAGCGGACCTCGAAGGCCTCGGAGTCGACGGTGACGGCCACGTACACGAAGGCGAGGGTGCCGTAGAGGATGAGCAGACCGGCGGCGAGGCAGCCGACCACGGACATGACCAGCGGGACGATGCCGTTGGTCCAGGAGTTGTCGACGGCGAGCTGGATACCGAGCGCCAGACAGGCCGCACCGGCCGCTGCGAGAACCCACTGCGCGCGGTTGGAGGCCCGGCCCGTCCAGAGCGGACCCGGGGGGTGACCGGTCATGAGTAGCAGCGTACTCACGTTCCGCATGCCTGCCACCGCCTCTCGCCCGGTCGGTGTACCGCGCGACTGCCCGCGCTTGACCTGAACCAAACTTGAGGTCCTACGGTCCCCCGCATGATCACACGACGGGCAGGGCAGAGCGGGACCGTTCCCGAGCGCTACCGCACCGCGGTGGTGCCGCACGTCATGGTCGCCGACGCGGCCGCCGCGATCACCTTCTACGCGCGGGCGTTCGGCGCGGCCGAGGAGTTCCGGATCGATCACCCCCGGGACCTCGGTGGCGCTGCACGTGTTCGTCCCGGACGTGGACGCGCTCGCGCGGACCGCGGCCGCGGCGGGCGCGGAGCTGGTACAGGAGCCGGCGGACCAGTTCCACGGTGACCGGACCGCCATCCTGCGCGATCCGTTCGGGCACCTGTGGGTGTTCCTGACGCGCGTGGAGGAGGTGTCCGGGGAGGAGCTGGTGCGGCGCCTGGCCGAGAGGGCCTAGCCGGGGAGGAGGCCGACCAGGGCGTCGCGCAGGCCCGGGCGGCCTCCGGTCATGAAGCGGTGCAGGGTCCGGGAGGCGAACGCGACGCGCTGGGCGCTGCGGCGGCGCTCGGTGTCGTACGCGCGCAGCGCGGCGGGGAGGCCGCCCGGTCCGGCGGCGGCGACGGACCGGGTGAGGGCCTCCGCGTCGAGCAGGGCGGTGCAGGCGCCCTGCCCGAGGTGGGGGGTCATGGCGTGGGCGGCGTCGCCGACGAGGGCCACCCGGCCGGCCGCGACGAAGGCGGGCAGCGCCGGATGGAGATGGCGCATCTCGTACCGGATCCAGGTCGCGGGGTCGGTCTCCGCGAGGATCCGCGGGATGGGGTCGTGCCAGCCCGCGAAGGCGTCCCGCAGCGCGTCGGCGGGGGTGGTCTCGGGGAAGGCCGCACCGGGGACGGCGGCGTACCAGTTGGTGCGGCCGGGCGCGACGGGGGTCATCCCGAAGAAGCGGCCCGCGCCCCAGGTCTCGCCGTACACCCCGGTCTCGAATCCGGCGATGCCGATCCAGGCGGCGGAGCCGATCGTGCGGGGGGCGCTGGTCCGGCCGAAGTACGCCGTGCGGACCGCGCTGTTGATGCCGTCGGCGCCGACGACGAGTGCGGCGTCGAGGCCGGCCGGGTCGGTGAGGCGCTGCCCGTAGACGATCTCCGTACCGCCGGTCCGGTCGAGCGCCGCGAGCAGGGCGTCGATCAGGCGCGGCCGGGATATGAGCAGTTCGGGCCGGCCCGCCTTGCGTTCGATCCGTTCGAGCGGGAGCGCGGCCAGCACCGTGCCGTCGGGGCGCCGGATCCGGGCGTCGCGGTAGGGGACGGCGTGCTCGCGCAGCACGTCACCGAGGCCGAGCCGTTCGAGCGCGGTCTGGGCGGTGGGGTGGATGCCGAAGGCGGTTCCGTAGCGTTCGAGCGCGGTCCGGCCTTCCAGTACGGTCACGGCCCAGCCCGCACGCCGCAGGCCGATGGCGGTGGCGAGCCCGCCGACACCCGCCCCCACCACGACGGCCTTCTTCTCGCTGCGCATGGCCCGACTCCTCACGCCTTGTTGCCGCCCGGACCCCGACCACCACGGCCGTGGTACTACACCTGTGGTACCACGGATGTGGTTATGCTGACAAGGTGAACCAGGACCGGAGGGACCGGCTGCGGGACGCGGCCATCGCCGTACTGGCGGACGCGGGAGGGCGCGGGCTGACGCACCGGGCCGTCGACGCGGCCGCCGCCGTGCCGACGGGCACGGCCAAGAACTACTTCCCGACCCGCGACGCGCTCCTGCGGGCGGTGGCCGAGCGCTGCCTGGAGCAGTACCGGGCGCTTGCCGCCGCCCTGGTAGGGGCCGGGCCCGGACCGGCCGACGCGCGGGAACTGGCGGCGCTGCTCGCGGGGCTGCTGCGGGACGTGGCCGGACCGGGCCGGTCCCGGATGCTGGCCTACCTGGAGCTCCAGACCGAGGCGGCGCGCCGCCCCTGGCTGGCCGGGCTGCTGGATCCCGTCGGCGCCTCGGACTTCGCGGCGTACACGCGGCTGCTGCGCGCCGCCGGGCTGCCGGCCGGACCGGAGCACGTCCGCGCACTCACCCTCGCCCTGCACGGCGCCCTCCCGCACCTGCTGGCCGGCGCCCCGGACACCCTGGCGGCGGCCGGGCTGGACGATCTCGACGCGTTCACGCGCGGCCTGCTGGCCACCGTCTGCCCCGAGGAGACACGGTGATCAGCCGCCTCGAGCGCGCCGTGGGCGCCGTACTGGGCTCGGCGGCGGGGGACGCGCTGGGCGCGCCGTACGAGTTCGGCCCGCCGGGACAACTCACCGCGCGGGGCGAGGAGATGCGCGGTGGCGGCGGCTGGGACCCGGGCGAGGCGACCGACGACACGCAGATGGCGGTCCTGGTCGGCGAATCCCTGCTGGAGCACGGCGGCCTGGAACTCCCGGACGTCTTCCGCCGGTTCCAGCGCTGGGCGGCGGGGCAGCCCAAGGACATCGGGCTCCAGACCGAGGACGTGCTGACCAACGGCGGGTCCTGGGATCTGGCCGCGGCCCTGCACTTCCAGGTCAACGCCCGTGCGGCGGGCAACGGTTCGCTGATGCGGGCGGCCGGCTCGGCCGTGTACTTCGCGGGCGCCGGGCGCGACGGGACCATGGACGCCGCCCGGCGGCTCGCGGCGCTGACGCACGGCGACCGGGCCGCCTGGGAAGGCACGGCGGTCCTGCACGAGCTGGTCCGGGTGGCCCTGGAGGGCGCCGACCCGCTGGCCGCCCTGCCCGCGACGCTCGGCGCGGTCCATCCCGACCACCGCGAGCGCTACGCGGTGGTACTGGACCCCGCGTGGCACCCGGGCCTGGCCACGGAGTTCAACGGGGCGGTCTGGCCCTGCCTGGGCTCTGCCGTATGGGCGCTGCGTACGACGACCGGCTTCGCACAGGCGGTACGGGCCGCCGTGGACCTGGGCGGCGACACCGACACGGTGGCCGCGGTGACGGGCGCCCTGGCCGGTGCCGTATACGGGGAACAGGCCGTCCCCGCCCACTGGATCACGGCCCTGCACGTGCCGCTGCCCGGCTACGGAGACCGCGTCCTGTACGCGGCCGACCTGCGCGCCCTGGCCCGCGACCTCGCGGGGGCGGGGCCGGCGTAGGACGGCGGGACGGGGCCCGGCGCGGGCCGGCAAGGGGACTGGGACCGGGCCGGGACCGGGCCTGGCTCAGCCGACGACGGCGTCCCGGCCTGCCAGCAGGCGGCCTTCCGCATACCGGAGGGCGGCGGCCGGGAGCGCGCCGAGGCGGCCGCTGCGCAGGACGGTCAGACCGCCGGTGGCGGGCAGACCGGGCTCGGGCAGGGCGCCGATGCGGCGCAGCGCCTGGACGGCGACGGCCTCGGCGGATCCGTGGTAGACCAGCTCGGCGCCTTGCGTCCGCTCGGCCAGCGCGGCCCGGATGGCGGTCTCGACGAGCTCGTAGTGCGTGCAGCCGAGCACCACGTCGGTGACGTCGGGCGGGGTCAGCGCGGCGGCCGCGGCGACGGCGGCCGCCACTGCGTCGTCGTCGGCGGCCTCGACGGCGTCGGCCAGACCGGGGCACGGCACCTCGGTGACCCGGGCCCCGGCGGCGAACTCGCCGATCAGCCCGCGCTGGTACGGGCTGCCGGTGGTGGCGGGGGTGGCCCAGATGGCCACGCGCCCGCCGGCAGCCGCCGCGGGCTTGATCGCGGGCACGGTGCCGATGACCGGGATCCCGGGCTCCAGTGCCGCGCGCAGGGTCGGCAGGCTGTGCACGGAGGCGGTGTTGCAGGCCACGATCAGTGCGTCGGGCCGGTGCGCGGCGGCGGCCCGGGCGACGTCGAGCGCCCGTCCGGTGAGGTCGGCGGGCGTCCGCGGACCCCACGGCATGCCGTCGGGGTCGGAGGACAGGACCAGCTCCGCGTCCGGCCGCAGCCGCCACACCGCCGCGGCCGCCGCGAGCAGGCCGATTCCGGAGTCCATGAGCGCGATCTTCACCCGCTCACCTTAGTCGAAGCCCCCGCCGACCCCACTCCGCCGACCCGACCCCACACCGCCCACACCCGACACCGGCCACCTCCGACACGGCCCGCCCCGCCCCACGCCGCCACCCCGACACGGCCCGCCCCGCCCACGTCCGCCCACATCCACCCAGGTCGACCCACTCGCGCCCGGGTCCGACACGGGTCCGCCCGCCCCCGCCCAGGCCCGACCCGGCTCCGCCCACGCCCGCCACGTCCACCCGGACCCGCCCGACCCCGCCCAGGTCTGCCCGCGCCCGCCACGTCCACCCAGACGCCCCACTCCGCCCAGGTCCGACCCGGCTCCGCCCGGACCCGCCCGACCCCGCCCAGTCTGCCCGCGCCCGCCACGTCCACCCAGACGCCCCACTCCGCCCAGGTCCGACCCGGCTCCGCCCACGCCCGCCACGTCCACCCAGACCCGCCCGACCCCGCCCAGGTCCGACCCGGCTCCGCCCACGCCCGCCGACCCCCGCCCAACTCAGCCCAACTCCACCCAAGTCCGACCAGTTCTGCCGACCCCGCCCAGGGTCCTCCAGGTCCCCGACCCCGCACAGGCCCGCCGACCCTCACCCAGGTCCGCCCGGCCCGTCCGGTCCCGCCCCGCGGGCACCGCCGACCCGGCCCGCTGGAGCGACACCCGCCCGCGTCCCGCGCACAACCAGGCCCGCGCAGCGGACCCGCACACCCGAGCCCCGCGCAGCGGACCCGCACCAACCACCCCCGCCACGCGGAGCGAGACGCGCGACACGCCCCGCAGGGCCCGGCACACTGCCGCCATGGGCACCCTCACCGCCGCCGTCGCGGCCTGCGCCTCCCTCGCCGCCTGGCTCTGGCTCACCCTCGCGCAGGGCATGTTCTGGCGCACCGACGTCCGCCTCCCGCCGCGCACCGCTCCCGCCCGCTGGCCTTCCGTCGCCGTGGTCGTCCCGGCCCGGGACGAGGCGGAGGTGCTGCCCCGCAGCCTGCCCTCGCTGCTCGCCCAGGACTATCCCGGCGAGGCCGAGGTGATCCTGGTCGACGACGGCAGCACGGACGGGACCGGCGCCCTCGCCCAGCGCCTCGCCCTCGCGCACCCCGGGCTCCCGCTCACCGTCACCTCCCCCGGCGACCCCGCTCCCGGCTGGACCGGCAAGCTCTGGGCCCTGCGGCACGGCATCGCGCTCGCCCGCACCGCGCACGCCACCGAGCCCGACTACCTCCTCCTCACCGACGCCGACATCGCGCACGAGCCCGACAGCCTGCGCGAACTGGTCTGCGCCGCCACCTCCGCCGACCTGGACCTCGTCTCCCAGATGGCCCGGCTGCGCGTCGTCGGCGTGTGGGAGCGCCTCGTCGTACCCGCCTTCGTGTACTTCTTCGCCCAGCTCTACCCCTTCCGCCGGATCAACCGCCCCGGCGCCCGCACCGCGGCGGCCGCCGGCGGCTGCGTCCTGCTGCGCACCGGGGCCGCCGTACGGGCGGGCGTGCCCGACGTCATCCGCCAGGCCGTCATCGACGACGTGTCCCTCGCCCGCGCCGTGCAGCGCTCCGGCGGGCGGATCTGGCTCGGCCTGGCGGAGCGGGTCGACAGCGTGCGCCCGTACCCGGCGCTCGGGGACCTGTGGCGGATGGTCTCGCGCAGTGCCTACGCGCAGCTGCGCCATCAGCCGCTCCTCCTCGCCGGGACGGTCGCGGGGCTGGTGCTCGTCTACCTCGTGCCGCCGACCGCCCTGCTGTCCGGTCTGACGTCCGGGCACGCCGTCACCGCGTGGGCCGGCGGCCTGGCCTGGCTGCTGATGGCGGGCACCTACCTGCCGATGCTGCGCTACTACCGGCAGCCCGCGGCGCTCGCTCCGCTCCTTCCGCTCACGGCCCTGCTGTACCTGCTGATGACCGTCGATTCGGCCGTGCAGCACTACCGGGGCCGCGGCGCGGCATGGAAGGGCCGAACCTATGCCCGCCCCAGCGACGCCTGAAACGGCGAACTGCTGCCCGAATCAACGTCATCCGAGGTCACCGGCTTGTGACGCTGCGTCAGCACCAAGTCGGTGCACTGCACAACCGGTGGGTACGAGTGTGAACAAGGTGGGGTGGAAGTGGCGAATCGTGCACGTGAACGTCAAGTGAAACGTGGGGTCCTGACCTGCGAATATGCAGGTCAGGGCGGTGTTGACGGCACCTCGCTATGGACCCGGTGAAGCCGTGGGCTTAACTTAGGTCCCATGACCTCCCCCCGCTCCACTTATGGCGGCGGTTACTACTCCGCGCCCTCCTTCCCGGACACCCCCATCTACGACTCCCTCGTCGCCGAACGCGGCACTCCGCAGATCGCCCCGATCCGCGTCCCGGCCGCCTACGAGTCCCCGAGCGCCGGGTATTCGAGCGGTGGTTACCTGCCGGCCCTCGCCTCCTCCCTGCCCGCGCTGCCCCCGGCCATGCCGCAGCAGCCGGCTCCCGCCTACGGCTACCCCTACCAGCAGCAGGGCGCACCGCAGCCGATGCCGCTGCAGCACGCGCCCGCGCCCTACATCCCGCAGCAGCAACAGGTCGCCCGCGGCGCATACGTGCCGCAGCCCCAGCCGCAGCAGCCCCGTCCCGTCGCCGCGGCCACCGGGTACGAGGCCATGCGCCCGGCCGCGCCGCGCCCGGTGCCGACTCCCGCGTACGAGGACCCGTACGGCCGTCCGTACCAGGGGCGCGGCTACTGACGGAGGCGGGGCCGGCCGCTGGGGCGGTGCCGGGGGCAGCTGGCAGGATGCTCCCATGTCGAATTTGCGTGTCCAGTCGCTTCACGTCCACCCCGTCAAATCGGTAGCGGGGACCGCTCCCGACGAGGTGGCCGTGGAGCCCTGGGGCTTGTCCGGGGACCGGCGGTGGGCGCTGGTCGACGCCGGGGGCACGGTCATCACGCAACGCGAGCGGCCGCGGCTGGCCTTGGCGGCGGCCCGTCCGGTGGCCGGGGGCGGGATCGCGGTGTCGGCGCCCGGCATGCCGGAGCTGCTCGTGGAGGTGCCCGGACCGGGGCCGTTGGAGCCGGTCGTGCTGTTCGGGAAGAAGGTGGAGACCGTGGTCGCGGCGGGCGCCGCGGCCGACTGGTTCAGTGCGTACCTCGGGGTGCCGGCGCGGCTGGTGCACCTGGACGATCCGGCCGTACGGCGGCCCGTGGACCCGGATTACGCACTGCCGGGCGAGACGGTGAGCCTGGCCGACGCGTACCCCCTGCTGATCACGACCCTGGCTTCGCTGGACGCGCTCAACGCGCTGATCGCGCAGGGGGACCATGCGGCGGAGGGGCCGCTGCCGATGAACCGTTTCCGCCCCAATGTGGTGGTGGCGGGGGCCGAGGCGTGGGCGGAGGACGGCTGGCGGCGCATCGCGATCGGCGACGCCGAGTTCCGCGGGGTCCGGGAGTGCGGGCGCTGCGTCATCACCACCACCGACCAGCGGACGGCGGAGCGCGGAAAAGAGCCGCTGAGGACCCTGGCCGCGCACCGGCGGATCGGCAAGTCCCTGGCCTTCGGGCGGCAGCTGGTGCCGGTGCGGCTGGGCACGGTACGCGTCGGCGACGAGGTCCGCGTTCTTGAATGACCCGTCTGGAATGACACCTTCGAGGGGCTCCGCCCCTCGACTGGAACCACCGGTGCGACCACACCGTTGGATCAGTCAGGACAGGACGGATGGCTGGCGTACGTTGGGGGAGCCGGACCGTGTGGACAGCAATGGGAGTGTGGCGCTGGCGGCGCAATCCGCTGCGCCGGCAGACCGATCTCTTCGAGGCGTGGGTGGCGTTCGCGGCGCTGGTGTGCGTGCTGCTGGTGGCTCCGGCCGTCGGCTGCGTCGCGGGCATACAGGTGGGCGGCACGTTGCAGCAGGCCGCCCTCGAGCAGCGGCAGGAGCGGCATCTCGTCCCGGCGGTGGTGGTCCGGCCGGCCGCCGGGTCGGCCGCGGACGCGTCCGCCGAGCCCTCCGCCCAGCGGACGGCGCCGCACCGCACCCAGGTCGTGGCCGCGTGGACCGCGCCCGACGGCAGCAGCCACCAGGGCACGGTGCCGGCCGCCGAGGAACCGCCGCGCCCCGGCGAGCAGTTCCGGATATGGACCGATGCGCGCGGGCGGCTGGTCGGGCAGCCGCTCGACCCGTCCTCGGCCGCCCTCCACGCCGCTCTGGCGGGCCTGGCCGCCGCGCTCGCTGCGGCCGCGCTGGCCGAGACGGTCCGCCGGCTGGTCGTGCGCAGGCTCGTCCACCAGCGGTACATGCTGCTGGACCGTGCGTGGGCGGCGGCGGGGCCCGACTGGGGCCGGGCGGGCGCGGGCAGTTGACCGGGCGCCGCGGGCGGCAGGGCCGGCCGGGTCGCGGTGCGCCCGTGCGGTGCACCGCACGGCAGAGACCGGCCCGTACGGTCGGTGCGTACGCGGTCCGGCGACGCGGCGAGGGGGTGTACCGGCACCCCGCGACCCGGTGGGCCTTTCCGGTCCCGGCACTGGCAACTCAGGTGGCCCGCGCGCGCTACGGTGGACCGGCCAGACCAGACCGGCCGCATCGGCGGCCCGGCGAGTACGAGGGTGGGGGCACGACAGCACCATGGCTCAGGGCACGGTCCAGGTGACGCACGGAGGGGCCTCGCGCTGGCGGCGCCGCTCCGGTGAGTATCCGACGCTGGCCGCGGCCCTGGCCGTCGCGGGCGACGGAGACGTGCTGTCCATCTCCCCCGGCACCTACCGGGAGAACCTGGTGCTGGACCACGCCGTGACCCTGCGCGGGCCCGAGGGCGGGCTGGGGTCGGTGCGGATCGCCCCGCCCGACGGGGTCGCGCTGACCGTGCGCGCCTCGGCCGTGGTGCAGGACCTGCATCTGGAGGGCCAGGACGGGGCCGCTCCCGCGCTGCTCGTGGAGGAGGGCGCCCCCGAACTGACCGACCTGCGGGTCAGCACGCGGTCGGCGGCCGGCATCGAGGTCCGCGGCAGCGGAGCCCGGCCCCTGGTGCGGCGCTGCACCGTGGAGAATCCGGGCGGGGTCGGCATCGCCGTACTGGACGGCGGCGGCGGGGTGTTCGAGGAGTGCGAGGTCGTGGCCGCCGGCCAGACCGGGATCTCGGTGCGCGGCGGCGGCCGCCCGCGCCTGGAGCGCTGCCGGATCCACCACGCCACGGGCGCGGGCATCGGAGTCACCGGCGAGGGCTCGGGCCTGGAGGCGCTGGGCTGCGAGGTGTACGAGATCAAGGGCAGCGGTGTGCAGGTCGCGTCCCGCGCCACCGCCCGGCTCACGGACTGCTCGGTGCACCGCACCTCCGCCGACGGCGTCACCCTCGACACCGACGCGGTCCTCACGCTGGCCGGCTGCGACATCCACGACATCCCCGAGAACGCGGTCGACCTGAGGTCCCGTTCGGTGCTCACCCTCAGCCGCACGACGGTGCGCCGCTTCGGCCGCAACGGACTGTCGGTGTGGGACCCGGGGACCCGGGTCGACGCCGAGTCCTGCGAGATCCACGACAGCACGGGCGACTATCCGGCGGTGTGGATCAGTGACGGGGCCACCGTCTCCCTCGACTCCTGCCGGGTCCACGACGTGCCGGACGCGCTGTTCGTGCTGGACCGCGGTTCGCGCGTCGACGTGGTCGACAGCGATCTCTCCCAAGTGCGCAACACCGCGGTGTCGGTGAGCGACGGGGCCACCGCGCAGCTCGACGACTGCCGGATCCGGGAGGCGGCCACGGGGGCGTGGTTCCGCGACCACGGCAGCGGCGGCACCCTCGCCAACTGCACCATCGACGCCGTGCAGACCGGGGTGATCGTCACCAAGGGCGCCGATCCCACCGTGGAGCGGTGCACGGTCACCTCCCCCGCCGAGTCCGGTTTCTACGTGTCGGCGGGCGGCCGCGGCACCTTCACCGCCTGCCGGGTGACGAACAGTGCCGGTTTCGGGTTCCATGTCCTCGACGGCTGCCGCACGACGCTCGCCGCCTGCCACACCGAGCGCTGTGCCCGCGGCGGGTACGAGTTCCCGGAGGACGGGCCGGTCGCCGAGGACTGCACGGGCGACGGGTCCGGCATCCGGCCGGCGGCCCGGGCGGCCGCGGCCGGTGCGGTCGCCGGGGCGCGGGCGGAGGCCCGTACGGCCGGGGCGGCGCAGAGCCCCGTACCGCAGGCGGCCGAGGTTCCCGTGGCGCGCTCGGCGGACGCACGCGACGGCCGGGACGGCGGCGGCCCGTCAGTGGCGGCCCGCGCCTCCGGCGAGGTGCTGGGGCAGCTCGACGCGCTGGTCGGCCTGGACAGCGTCAAGCGCGAGGTGCGTGCGCTCACCGACATGATCGAGGTGGGCCGGCGGCGGCAGCAGGCGGGCCTCAAGGCGGCTTCGGTGCGCCGGCACCTCGTCTTCACCGGCTCCCCCGGCACGGGCAAGACCACGGTCGCCCGGCTGTACGGGGAGATCCTCGCCTCCCTCGGGGTCCTGGAGCGCGGGCACCTGGTGGAGGTGTCCCGGGTGGACCTGGTCGGCGAGCACATCGGGTCCACGGCGATCCGTACGCAGGAGGCCTTCGAACGGGCACGCGGCGGGGTCCTGTTCATCGACGAGGCGTACGCGCTGGCGCCGGAGGACTCGGGCCGGGACTTCGGGCGCGAGGCGATCGACACCCTGGTGAAGCTGATGGAGGACCACCGGGACGCGGTGGTGGTGATCGTCGCCGGGTACACGGCGGAGATGGACCGCTTCCTGACCGTGAACCCGGGGGTGGCCTCGCGGTTCTCCCGGACCATCACCTTCGGCGACTACGGGCCCGAGGAGCTGCTGCGGATCGTGGAGCAGCAGGCGGAGGAGCACGAGTACCGGCTCGGGGAGGGCACCGGCGAGGCGCTGCTGGGGTACTTCACGGAGCTGCCCAAGGGGCCGGCCTTCGGCAACGGGCGCACCGCGCGCCAGACCTTCGAGTCGATGGTGGAGCGGCACGCGGGGCGGGTGGCCCAGCTGTCGGAGCCGAGTACGGACGAGCTCACCCTGCTGTTCCCGGCGGATCTGCCGCCCCGGCCGGCCCCGCTGCCCCAGTCGGCCCAGCCGGCTCAATCGGCACAGTCGGCACAGTCGGCGTCTTGTTGAGCCGCTGACCCGGAACTGCCCCGCCCGCCTCGCCGGTGTTGCGTCCCGCCGGACCGGGGTGGCGCGGCGCCCGGGGAGGTGCCGCCGGGTCCAGGAGCGCGAGCAGGGCGTCGCGTTCGGCGGCGAAGGCGGGGTCGGCCTGGTAGTCGGAGTGGCCCAGGATCGGGGCGGGCAGCGGGTGGCGGGCGCTGCGGCCGTAGGCGACCGGATCGGCGAGCGGGCCGCGGTCCACGTCCTGCGGGGTGCCGGGGAGCACCGGGCCGCCGATCGGGTCGGTGGCCCGCCACAGGTTGCGCCAGCAGTCGACCTCGTCGTGCAGCGCGCTGAGCGGGCCGGGTCCGAAGTAGGCCGGGAACCAGCGGCCGTAGAGACGGCCGAGCGGGGACCCGTAGGTGAGCAGGGCGACCCGGCGGCGGACGGCCGGCGGCAGCTGCCAGACGGCCGCCGCGGCGAGCACGCTGCCCTGGGAGTGGCCGGAGATGACCAGGCGGCCGCCGGTGCGGCCGGTCCAGCCGGTCATCCGCCAGGTCAGGTCGGGCACGGCCCGCTCGGCGTAGCAGGGCGGTGCGAACGGGTGGGCGGCGCGCGGCCAGAAGGTGCCGACGTCCCACAGGATGCCGATGGTGCGGCGGGCCGCGGCATCCCGGTAGGCACGCCGGCCCCACGTGACGAAGAGGACGAAGCCGAACCCGATCAGCCAGGACCCGGTGTCCTGGGCGGCCCGGGCGGCGGTCTCCAGGAACGGGCCGCTCCCCCGGGCGGCCTCACCCGGGACCTGCCCGCCGCTCCAGGCTCCGGCGAGCGCCCCCGCGCCGAGCAGCAGGGTGATCCCGGAGACGGCCGCCACGAACCACGGCGCGGAGTCGGTGAGCGCGGCGGCGGCCCGGGCTCCCGCGATCCGGCGGCTCCGGGACCGGTCCGGCGCCTCCCCCGGGTACTCGGCGGCGACCGACCCGGCGAGCCTGCGCCTGGCCCGGGCTCCGCGCACCGCGAACCAGGCGGCGAGCACGGCCAGTACGAGGAGCAGCGGCGGCAGCACGGCGGCCTGCCAGGACAGCAGCACGGGCGGTCCGGGCAGCGGCGCCCCGGCCATGCCGGGGGTGGCGTCCCCGTCCAGCCAGTCGGCGACGCGCTGGGCGACCCCGCCGGACATCACCCCGCCGAGCGCGCAGCCCAGCATGGCGATGGCGGGACCGCCCAGGCCGTGCAGGGCGGCGGCCGGATCGGGGGCGCGGCGGTGCAGGCGGGCGGCGACCACGGCGAGGCCGAGCACGCACAGGCCCTGGCCCAGCATGAGCACCCCGAAGGCGAAGTCCCCGGGCAGGCGCCCGGCGGAGGTCCAGCCGGGGCGCGACCAGCAGGCGTACAGGAGGACGGCGGCGAGGAGCGCGACGGCGGCGCCGGGCAGCAGGGTGACCGCGGCCCGGTCGAGCCGGTGGTCCGGCCGGGCCTCGGTGCGGCCGCGCCGGCCCACCACCCAGGCCACGGTGAGCCCGCCGGCGACGAGCAGCGCCTCCAGCACCCAGCCCAGGGCTTCGAGTACGGGGGCCCCTGCGGCCCGGTCCTGGCGGGCGGTGGGCGCGGCGACGGCCGCGGCCACGGTGAGCAGCCCGGCGGCGGTGTGGGCGGCGCGCAGCCGGGCCACGATCCGTCGCCCGTACCAGAATCCGGGGCGGCCGAGCGCGGGCGCCGTGTCCGAGGCCGTGTCCGGGTCGGGGGCGCCGGCGGGCGGCGGCTGGGACTCGTAGGCGCTCCACGTGCGGTTCGACAGGAACCAGAGCAGCCCCGTCAGCGCGGCGGGGACCAGCGCGCCGAGGGCGAGCCGTCGCCCCGGCTGGGCCCACCAGCCGCCGTCGGCGAGGAATCCAAGCCAGGAGCGGTCGGCGGTGCAGGTGCCGGATCCCGCGCACTGCCAGGCGAACAGGTCGAGCGCGACCTCGCAGGCGGCCGCGATCAGCAGCACGGTCAGGCTGAGCGCGAGGATCCGTACGAGCACCCCGTACGTGCGCACCGCGCGGGGCGCAGGATCGGCGGCGGGCGTGGCCGGCCGGGCCCAGTGGGCGAGGTTGACCACCATGAAGGGCAGGAGCAGCAGCCACAGGGCGCGGGCCCCGTTGCCGGAGGTGAGCCGGGACCAGCAGTAGGCCTCGGGGACGGGCCGCCCGGCGTACCGCTCGGGGTGGGCTTCGGCGTCGGCGTCCTCGGTGCGGCGGAAGACGGCCGCGGTGGAGTCACCGGTGACGCGCACGGTGCGCGGGTCGCCGAGCAGTTCGGCGGGGGAGGCGCCGGCGACGCCGTGGACGAGGAGTTCCAGGGCGAGGGGCGGGGTCGGGGCCGGGGTCGCGCCCGGGGTCGCGCCCGGGGCCGGGGTCGGGGCCGGGGTCGGGGTCGGGTCGGGGTTCGGCGTCGGGTCCGGGTCGGTTGGTGTGGGGGTCTCCGGGGTCTCCGGCACAGCTGGGCTCCGCTCGCGGGGCGGGATCGGCTCGGTTCCAGCATCCCGCGCTGCGGGGGCCCGTGGCCAGGGCCCGCGCCGCCCGGCAGTGCACATGCCTCTCGGGAGCGGACATCTGACGGACAGCCAGCTAGGGTGACGCGCGCACCTGACCGCTCGACGACACGGGAGGTACCGCCATGGCTCGCCGACTCCGCCCGGTGGGGCTGGACTTCATCGAGGACGCGCCGGTCCGGCTGGCCTTCACCGCCGGGGCCGCGGCGCCGCCGGAGGCGGTGTACCGGGCGCTGGCCGAGGACGTCGTGGGCTGGCCGCGCTGGTTCCGCGCGGTCACGCTGGCCCGTCCCACGCACGGAGGTGCGGGCCGGGAGATACGGCTGGTGGGCGGGGTGCGCTTCCAGGAGACCGTCATGGCGGCGGATCCGGAGCAGCGGTACGCGTACCGGGTGGACGAGACCAACGCCCCCGGCGTACGGGCCCTGTTGGAGGAGTGGCGGCTGACGCCCGCCGGTTCGGGCACGCACGTCCGGTGGACCTTCGCGGCGGACGGCCCGGCGGCCTTCCGACTGGCCCTGACGGCCGCCCGCCCGGGCCTGGGCCACTCCTTCCGCACGGCCGTCCGCGGCCTGGACGGCCTGCTCGGCGCCCGGCGCGCGGCCGGCCAGTAGAGGCCGGTCGGCCCGTCGGCCCACCACCGGCCTCGGGCCGCCAGACTCCCCCGGCCGCCAGCCGCCCGCCGGCCGCGCCCGCGACCCCCGCGCGCGCGGGGTCAGGACGACGGCTCGCGCCAGACCCCCGTCGTCAGCAGGGTGTCGAGGGTCTTCGCGTACGGGGCGATGTCGAGGCCCTGCTCCGCCAGCCACGCGTCGGAGTAGTACTTGTCCAGGTAGCGGTCGCCCGGATCGCAGAGCAGGGTGACGACGCTGCCCTTGCGGCCGTCGGCCACCATCTCCGAGACGATCTTCAGGGCGCTCCACAGGCCGGTGCCGGTGGAACCGCCCGCCTTGCGCCCTATCGCCGTCTCCAGCGCCCGGCAGGCGGCGACGCTCGCCGCGTCCGGGACCTTCATCATGCGGTCGATGGCGCCCGGCACGAAGCTCGGCTCCATGCGCGGCCGTCCGATGCCCTCGATGCGCGAGCCGCAATCGCTGCTCGCGTGCGGGTCGTTGCCGGTCCAGCCTTCGAAGAAACAGGAGTTCTCCGGGTCCGGGACGCACAGGCGGGTGTCGTGCTGCATGTAGTGCACGTAGCGCGCGATGGTCGCGGAGGTGCCGCCGGTGCCGGCCGTGGCGACGATCCAGGCGGGCTCGGGGTACCGCTCCAGGCGCAGCTGCTGGTACATCGATTCCGCGATGTTGTTGTTGCCCCGCCAGTCGGTGGCCCGCTCCGCGTACGTGAACTGGTCCATGTAGTGGCCGCCGGTGCGGGCGGCGAGGTCCGCCGACTCCTCGTACATCTTCATCGGGTCGTCGACGAAGTGGCATTCGCCGCCGTGGAATTCGATGAGGCGGCACTTCTCGGCGCTGGTGGTGCGCGGCATCACGGCGATGAACGGGACGCCGATCAGCTTGGCGAAATAGGCCTCGGAGACGGCGGTGGAGCCGGACGAGGCCTCGATGACCGGGCGGCCGGGGCGGACCCACCCGTTGCACAGGGCGTAGAGGAAGAGCGAGCGTGCCAGGCGGTGCTTGAGGGAGCCCGTCGGGTGCGTGGACTCGTCCTTGAGGTAGAGGTCGATGCCCCAGTCCTCGGGGAGGGGGAAGCGCAGCAGGTGGGTGTCCGCGGAGCGGTTGGCGTCGGCCTGGACCTTGCGGACGGCTTCTTTCAGCCAGGCGCGGTAGTGCGCGTCGCTGCGGTCGACGTCGAGGGTCGTGGCCGTCGCGGCCACCGTCCCCGGGGTGCCGCTGGTGCCCGTTGTTCCGCTGGTGCCGGTGGTGCTCATGCGCCGTGCTCCTTCGTGCGTGTAATCGCCCCCTGCCTTTCGCAATGTACCTCCCTCACCTGCACAAACAGTCACTTTGGGTTTCCATGCGGATCGCTTTCGATCGCGTTCGGTTGCACTAGACGGCACTGTGGGTGACCCTGGTGGAGCATTACCGAGGGTGCAGCACCCGTAACACTCATGTCGGGGAGTCGCAGCCGTGATCAGTCATTCCCGCAGGCACTGCGTCGTCGAACTGCAGGCGTTGCCGTCGCGTATAGGCCAGATACGCCGCATCGTTTCCGCCCAGTTGCGTCACTGGCAGCTCGATCCGCTCATCGACCGGGCCGCGCTCGGCGTGACGGAACTGCTCAGCAACGTGCACCGCCACGCACAGCCGGACAAGACCTGCACCGTCGAGATCGAATTCCGTCTCGGGCGGCTCACGGTCTCGGTCATCGACAGCGACCCGCGGCTTCCGGTGCTCCGGGCCGCGACGACGGACGCGCTGGAGACCTGCGGACGCGGACTCGCGCTCGTGGAGGCGGTCAGCGAGGCGTGGGGCGCCCGCCACCAGACGGACGGGCCGGGCAAGGTCGTCTGGTTCTCCCTCACCGCGGCCCCCGCCCCGGTGGCTGCGCCGCATCCGGTACGGATCAAGACCAAGCCCGTACGAGAGCCCGCCCGGACCGCGCTCGTCGCCGTGGACCCGGCGGCCGTCTCGGCAGGCCTGTCGGTGGCGGCGTCGGTCGGCGTCAGGCCCGGGTAGCGCACGGCCGCCCCGCCCCGCCCGGGCCCGAGCCGACAGGCTCGCGGCGGCGCGGCGATGCGCGATGCGGCGGCGGGGCACCCGGACGCCGGGCCCGGGGGCTGCGCGTGGCTAGGCCGCGGCCCCCAGGGTGCCCAGCGGGTCGTCGAGCACCGGCTGCCACGCCAGCTCGGCCGCGCCGACCAGGCTGTTGTGGTCCAGGGTGCACGGCAGGATCGGCACGCTCCCGCTGCGCCCCCACAGGCTGCGGTCCGCGACCACCGCGCGCAGCCGCTCGGGATCGGCGTGGAGCAGCTCCCGGTGCAGCCCGCCCAGAATGATCCGGTCCGGGTTGAGGATGTTCACGAGCCCCGCGAGGCCGAGCCCGAGCCGGTCGATGAGCTCCTCGGCGGCCGCCCGTACCGCCGGCTCCGCGTACTCGGCCCGCAGCAGGTCCCGCGCCTGCTGGAGCAGCGACACCTCGGGGCCGGGGGTGCGGCCCGCCGCCGTGAGGAAGGCCAGCGGGTCCGCCTCGACGTCCAGACAGCCGCGGCTGCCGCAGTGGCAGGCCCGCCCCTCGGGGTTCACCGTGAGGTGGCCGACCTCCAGGGCCAGGCCGGAACTCCCGCTGTGCAGGCGGCCGTCCAGCACGAGCGCCCCGCCCACCCCGCGGTGCCCGGTGGCCACGCACAGCAGGTGCTGCGCGCTGCGGCCCGCGCCGTGCCGGTGCTCGGCCAGGGCGGCGAGGTTGACGTCGTTCCCGGTCAGCGCGGGGCCGTCGATCCCGGCGGCCTTGACGCACTCCGCGAAGACGGCCCGTACGGGAGAACCCGCAGGCCAGGCCAGGTGCAGCGGGTTGAGAGCCGTACCCTCCGGCTCCGCGACCGCCGACGGGACCGCCAGGCCCGCGCCGACGCAGCGGCGGCCGGTCTGCGCGAGCAGCGCCGCTCCGGCCTCCACCACCGCGCCGAGCACCTGCGCCGGGTCGGCGGAGACGGTGACCTTGCCGGGTGCGGTGGCCACGATCCGGCCGCCGAGGCCCACCAGCGCGGCCCGGAACCCGTCCGGGTGCACCTGCGCGGCCAGTGCCACGGGCCCGTTCTCGTCCACGGAGAGCCGGTGCGAGGGGCGGCCCTGGGTGCCGCCGGCGCCGCCGGGGCGCGAGTCGACCCGGATCAGCCCGAGCGCCTCCAGCTCGGCGGCGACCGCTCCGGCGGTCGCGCGGGTGACTCCGAGCTCGGCCGTCAGGACGGCGCGGGTCGGGGCGCGGCCGGTGTGGACGAGCTCCAGCGCCGGGCCGAGAGCGCCACGGCCCCGCTCCAGCTTGGTCCTCGCGGAAGCCGTGGACACCGTGGTCACATCCCCCACCCGCGGTGGGGCCCCGTCGCCGTTCATGCACCCGATCCTCGCATGATCGGAGGGTGCCGGACGCCTCCCGCTAGCCGAGCCCGCCGACCCGGAGCGTGATGTTCAGCCGGCCGGTGAGCCCGAGTCCTTGCGGGCCCGTACCCGGCAGGACCTTCGGCACCCCGTGATAGGCCAGTCGGCTCGATTCTCCGAAGACGAACAGGTCACCGCTGCGCAGCTGCACGTCCTGGTACGGCCGGCCGCGGGAGACGGTGTTCCCGAACCGGAAGACGCAGGAGTCGCCCAGGCTGAGGGAGACCACGGGCGCCCCGGACCGCTCCTCGGCGTCGCGGTGCATGCCCATGCGGGAGTCGCCCTCGTAGAAGTTGATCAGGGCGATGTCGTACACGACCTCCGGCCCCGGCGGCTTCCCGTACGCGGCGGCCACCGCCTCCCGCCCCAGTCCGGCGAGCCATCCGGGCATCGGTTTGACCGGGGCCCCGTCGCCGTCGACGGCGGTGCGGGCGTAGCCGTACGGGTACCAGTGCAGCCCCAGGCACACCTGCCGGGCGGTCATCGTCCCGCCGCCGGGGGTGTGGACCGTGCGCAGGCCCGCGGGCGGGCGGGCCCACGCGCGGCAGGCGGCCAGCAACTCCCGCTGCGCCGCGGCTCCGAGCCAGTCGGGCACGTGCACGGCGCCCGGTGCGATCACGGTCCGCTCGCGCGGGAAGAGTTCCCCGTCCATGTCTTGATTGTCGCGGGCCCGCTGACAGACTTCCCCCATGGAGATCACCGATTTCGTGAAGGCCCTCGAGCGGGAGGGCGAGCTGCTCGCCGAGCTGGCGGAGCAGGCCGGTCCGGACACCCTCGTGCCCACCTGTCCGGGGTGGCGCGTCGCCGATCTGCTCCGGCACACCGGCTCCGTGCACCGCTGGGCGGCCGCTTTCGTCGGGGAGGGGCGGCTGGAGCCGGTGCCGTTCCCGGACCCGCCGGAGCTGACCGGCGGGGAGCTGCTGGCCTGGTTCCGCGAGGGTCACGCGGACCTGGTCCGCACGCTGGCCGAGGCACCGGCCGACGTGCAGTGCTGGACGTTCCTGCCGACGGCCGCGCCCTCGCCGCTGGCGTTCTGGGCGCGGCGGCAGGCCCATGAGACGGCCGTGCACCGGATGGACGCGGAGGCGGCGCTCGGTGTCGTGTTCTCGCCGCCGGCGCCGGAGTTCGCCGAGGACGGGGTGGACGAGCTGCTGACCGGCTTCCACGCGCGGCCACGCAGCCGGGTGCGGACCCCGGAGCCCCGGGTGCTGCGCGTCAGGGCGGCGGACACGGGTGCGGTGTGGACCGTACACCTGTCTCCGGAGCCGGCCCGTACGGTCCTGGGTGCCACGGACGATCCGGTCGACTGCGAGCTGCAGGGCGAGGCGGCCTGGCTGTACGCGGCCCTGTGGAACCGGCTTCCGCTGGCGGGGCCGGGGGTGACCGGCGACCTGGCGCTGGCGCGGCTGTGGAGCGAGACGGCCGGAATCTGAGGGCGGGGCATCGGGGGCGGCGGGGCCCTGGGCACGGCACCCTGCCGTGCCGTGCCGTCCTCCTAGCCGAGGGTTGCGGCGAGCTCGGTCTGGCTGCGGAACTCCCATTGCGGGGCGGTGTTCCAGGGGTTGGGCATGATCGCGCTGGTCGCGTAGGCGTAGCCCGCGCCGCGGTCGAAGGCGGTGCGCAGGGTCGTGCGCATCGCGTCGGCGTCCGGGACCTCGTGGACCAGGTGCCAGAACGCCGTGCCGGCCGGGTCGAGTTCGGTGCCGGCGCGGTAGCCGTTCAGGGGGTCGAAGACGTTGCCGCCGAGCCAGCCGCCGCCGGTGTAGGCGGCGTAGGTGTCCTCGTATGTGACGAACACGTCCGCGGTGCGGCGCCCCGGCTCCAGGTAGCAGTCGGCGATGGCCGTGCCCGGGTTGTTGACGACGAGGCCGGAGGCGGCGGGGTCGACGGCGTGCAGGGCGTCTTCGACGTAGCGGCGCAGTTCCGCGTAGTGGTCGCGGGTGGCGTTGCCGGGGCCGCAGTCGCGGCTGACGACGTCGAAGAAGATGCCGTCGACGTGGAGGCGGCCGTCCGGTGCGTTCAGGTAGTTGTCGACGGAGGCCTTGACGGCGGCGGAGTCGCGGTTGCCGTGGTCGGTGTGGACGTAGCCGAGCACCTTGGTCTTCTCGCCGGTGGCGGTGGTACCGCCGCGCAGGACGTCGGCGCGGGCCCGCCAGGCGGCGTCGAACGGGGCGTCGCCGTTGCCGGGGTTGAGGACCACCACGGAGGCGGCCGGTCCGGTCGCGGTGAGGCCGGCCAGCACGGGGTCGTTCGCCCAGACGTAGGCCGGGACTCCGATCTCGAGCCCCCGGACGCCGGGCATCCGCGGGGCGGGGGGCGCGGTGGGGCTCGGGGCGGGTGGGAGCGGGGGCACACGGTCCGCTGGCGACGGGTCCGGGGAGGTGGGGTCCGGGGAGGTGGGGTCCGGGGAGGTGGGGTCCGGGGAGGCAGGGCCGGCGGGCGCCGGGTCCGCGCCGCGCGCCGAGGCCGGCAGCGTGGGGGCGGGCGACGGCGCGGCGAGTAACGCGGTGACCAGGACGGCGTACAGGGCCTTGACGGCGCGGCGCATGAACGTTCCTCCGGCGGTGGCTGGGGGTGTTCGACCCGAGGAACAGTAGACGGGCGGCCCGTACTCCAAGGCCGAACCGCCCGCATTCATCCGACAAACAGAAGAGCGATCCGTCGCCGCATCGCATGAATCCGCGCCGGGCTCCGGCGCGTTCACCTCATGCGACGGACAGTCCCACTGCCTGGGCCAGCTGGCCGGCGGCATGCGCGAAGAAGGCGTCCCGGTCCTCGACCACCCGGTTGAACTGCCCGAACAACTCGAAGGAGACCAGTCCGACCAGTTGGGCCCAGGCGGCGACGAGCGCGGCCGTGACCTCCGGAGGCAGGCCCTCGGCGAAGTCGGCGGTCATCCGGACGGCCTCGGGCCGCAGGGCCGCGGGGAGCGGCGGCAGGGCCAGGCCGTGGCCCTCGTAGGCGGCGCGGAGGATGGCGATCAGGGCGTTGCCGACGCGCGAGGCGGGGGCGATGGTGTCGGCGGGGGCGCTGTAGCCGGGGACGGGGGAACCGTAGATGAGGGCGTACTCGTGCGGGTGCTCCAGCGCCCAGGCGCGGACGGCCCCGCAGACCGCGACCCAGCGGGCACGGGGCGGGTCCCCGGCGGCCAGGGAACGGGCGTCGGCCTCCTCCGCCGCCGCGCCGACGCTGTCGTACGCGTCGACGATCAGGGCCGTGAGCAGCTCGTCGCGGCTCGGGAAGTAGCGGTAGAGGGCGGAGGAGACCATCCCGAGCTCGCGGGCGACCGCGCGCAGGGAGAGTTTGGCGGCGCCTTCGGCCGCGAGCCTGCGGCGGGCCTCGTCCTTGATGGCGGCGGTGACCTCGATGCGGGCCCGTTCCCTGGCCCCTCGCACGGTGTTCATGCGCGTCAGTGTGCCATGAGGCGGAGCACTGCCCAAGAATCGGAGCCCTGCTCCATTTCGAGAGCACCGCTCTTGATTCGGTGCACCGATCCGTGCACACTGATCTCAAGCGAGAGCACTGCTCTCGAAAAGGACTACCGATCCGATCCGGAGGCCACGATGAACGCGTCCAGCCCGTACTACGTCCAGGCCGGCCCGCTCGCCACCCGCTTCAACTCGCTCCTCGGAAAGCTGGCCCGGCTGGGCATCAGCCTCGCGGGCAGCGCCGAGCTGTCGGTCCGCGGGCGCACGTCCGGCACGATGCAGCGGATCCCGGTCAACCCGCACACGTACGAGGGCGCGCAGTACCTGGTCTCGGCCCGCGGCCACTCCCAGTGGGTCCGCAACATGCGGGTCGCCGGCGGCGGCGAACTGCGCGTGGGCCGCAAGGTCCGCACGTTCACCGCCACGGAGATCACCGACCCCGTCCTGCAGGCGGCCGTCCTGCGCGCCTACCTGGAGAAGTGGGGCTGGGAGGTCAACCGCTTCTTCCAGGGAGTCACCGCCCAGTCCTCCGCAGCGGAACTCCAGGCGGCCGCAACCGACCACCCCGTCTTCCGCATCACGGTGTCCTCCTGACCCGGCCGGCGCTCCCGGGCCGGGGACTGGGCGGGGTGGCTATCGGACCGGCCGCACACGCCGACGTGTCGGCATGCCAGCGCCTACCCCCCCCCGCACCCTGGGACAGGCCTCCGGCCCCGGCCCACCCAACACCGCCCAAACACGGCCACACCGCACCCCCCACCCAGGGGCAACACCGAGCTCCCACAGGAGGCAGGTACCGACACAGCCGAACAGGCCACGTGCAGCCCCGCCCGGGACACACCCCGCAAGGGGCCCGGTGACGGCGCAGCCGGACACGCGGCGTATCGCCCCGCCTGGGGCTCCCGCACGCGACCGGCCCACACACCGCCACACCCAACCCCGCAGGCGCACCACCGAGTTGCCATAGGGACCAGTGCCGGCGCCACAGGAAGCCCCGCCCGGGACACCCCCCGCAAGGGCCCGCTGACAGCGCAGCCAGACACCCGCGTATCGCCCTACCTGGGACAGCTCCCACACGCGACCGGCCCACACACCGCCGCATCCAACCCCCGCCAGGGGCCACCACCGAGCTGCCGTAGGAACCGCGGTGCCGACGCCGCACGACAAGCCAGGCGCAGCCCCGCCCGGAGCAGCCCCCGCAAGGGCCCCGGTGACGGCGCAGCCGGACACGCCCGATCCCCCCGCCTGGGACAGCTCCCACACGCGACCGGCCCCCGCACCGCCACACCCAACCCGCCCAGGCGCACCACCGAGCTGTCCTAGGGACCGGCGCCGACGCAGCAGGACACGCGGGGCGCAGCCCCGCCCGGGACAGACCCCGCAAGGGCCCGGTGACGGCGCAGCCGGACACGCGGCGTATCGCCCCACCTGGGGCGGCTCCCGCACGCGACCGGCCCCCGCACCGCCACACACAACCCCCGGCCAGCGGCATCGCCGAGCTCCCGCCGGAGGCAGGTGCCGACACGGCCGGACACGCCTCGTGCAGCCCCGCCCGCGGCTGCTCCCACCAGGGACCGGCCCACCACCGCCGAACACCGCCCCACCAAACCCCCAGGGGCACCACCGAGCTCCCGCAGGAGGCAAGTGCCGGCGCAGCGGACACGCCCGGTGCTACCCCGCGGGGGGCAGCTCCCCGCACGGGACCGCCCCCGGCACCGCCCAACACCGCCACACCAACCCCCGCCCAGGGGCACCACTCAGCTCCCGCAGGAGGCAAGTGCCGGCGCAGCCGGACACGCCACGTGCAGCCCCGCCCGGGGCGGCTCCCGCACGGGACCGGCCCCGGCACCGCCGAAGACCGCCACGCCAACCCCTACCCAGGGGCACCACCGAACTCCGGCAGGAGCCAGGTGACGGCGCAGCCGGACACGCCAGGCGCAGCCCCGCCCGAGGCGGCTCATGCACGGGACCGACCCCGGAATCGCCCGACACCGCCACGGCCAGGGGCACCACCGAGCTGCCGTAGGAGGCAAGTGCCGGCGCAGCCGGACACGCCAGGTGCTACCCGCCCGGCGCAGCTCCCGACAGGGACCGGTCCCCGGCGCAGCCGAACACGCCACGTGCTACCCCCGGCCGCCGAGGGGCACCACCGAGCTCCCGCAGGAGGCAAGTGCCGGCGCAGCCGGACACGCCACGTGCAGCCGCGCTCGGGGTAGCTCCCGGCAGGGACCGGCCCCGGCGCAGCCGAGCCACCCGACCCCGAGCCCCGGCCAGGGGCCCGGGGGTCGGGGCCTACGCCTGGGCGCGGCCGCCGTTGCGGGCCGCCTGCCGGGCGTCCAGCGCGTGCAGCGCCCTGCGCGCCAGCGGGTACGTCCGCACCAGGTCGGCCAGCGTCGTCGAGCCCCGCGTGATACGGGCGAAGGCCCGCCACGCCGGCCGGAATCCGGTGATCGCCGCGTGCAACAGCCCCGGCCGGGCCTCGAAGACGGACAGCATCCGCTTCCCGACGCCCATCTCCACGCCCAGCCCCGCCTTCACGGCGAAGGCGTAGTTGAGGGCCTGGCGGCGGGCGTCCACCCCGTCCTGCGCCTCCGAGATCTTCACCGCCCACTCCCCCGCCAGCCGCCCCGAGCGCAGCGCGAAGGAGATGCCCTCCCTGGTCCACGGCTCGAGGAGTCCGGCGGCGTCGCCCGCCACCAGTACCCGGCCCCGCGACAGCGGCGAATCGGGCGTGCGGCAGCGGGTCAGGTGGCCGGAGGAGACGGCGGGTTCGAAACCGGCGAGACCGAGCCGGGCGATGAAGTCGTCCAGGTAGCGTTTGGTCGCGGCGCCCTCGCCCTTGGCCGAGATGACCCCGACGGTGAGGGTGTCGCCCTTGGGGAAGACCCAGCCGTAACTGCCGGGCAGCGGGCCCCAGTCGATCAGCACCCGCCCCTTCCAGTCCTCGGCGACGGTGTCCGGGACGGGGATCTCCGCCTCCAGACCCAGGTCGACCTGCTCCATCTCCACGCCGACGTGTGCGCCGATCCGGCTCGCGCTGCCGTCCGCCCCGACCACCGCGCGGGCCAGCACCGTCTCCCCGTCGGCGAGCACCACGGCGACCGTGCGCCGGTCGGGCACGGACGCGCCGTGCTGTTCGACTCGGGCCACCGCGGTGCCCGTACGGACCGTCGCGCCGGCCTTCTCGGCCTCGGCGACCAGACCGGCGTCGAACTCCGGCCGGTTGATGAGCCCGAACAGCATGTGCTTCGAGCGCCGGGTCCGGGTCAGCTTCCCCTCCAGCGAGAAGGTGACCGCGTGGATGCGGTCCTTGAGGGGCAGCACGAAGCCCGGCGGCAGGGCGTCGCGCGAGGGCCCGATGATGCCGCCGCCGCAGGTCTTGTACCGGGGCAGCTCGGCCTTCTCCAACAGCAGGACGCGCCGCCCCGCCGTCGCCGCCGCGTACGCCGCCGAGGAGCCGGCCGGCCCGGCGCCGACGACGACCACGTCCCACACTTCGCCGGTTTCCCCGCTGCCCCCGGCCACCTCGCCGTCCGCCCCCCGCGCGGCGTTCCCTTCGTCCCGGTCGCGTACGTCGTCGCTGTCGCTGTCGCTGTCGCTGTCGCTGCTCACGATGTGCTGCTGCTCCTGATCACCCGTTGCTCCGATGCCGGGGAAATCCTACGGCGAGACGCCGCCTCGCCCCGCTGTGCGAGGATCGGGACTGTCTTCCGCCGTACCCGGCGTACGCGCACCACGCGGACGCGGGCGGCGTATACCGAGCACAACGTCGCACCCAAAAGGAGCGTGCCCATGTCCCAGAATCCGATCGCCGAGACCATCGCCTCGCTGATGCCCCGCGCCAAGCGGGAGCTGACCGAGCTGGTGGCCTTCCAGTCGGTGGCGGACTGGGCGCAGTTCCCCCAGAGCGAGAGCGAGGCCGCCGCGAACTGGGTGGCGGACGCGCTGCGCGCCGAGGGGTTCCAGGACGTGGCGCTGCTCGACACCCCCGACGGCACCCAGTCCGTGTACGGCTTCCTGCCCGGCCCGGAGGGCGCGCCGACCGTGCTGCTCTACGCGCACTACGACGTGCAGCCGCCGCTGGACGACGCCGCCTGGATCTCCCCCGCGTTCGAGCTGACCGAGCGCGACGGCCGCTGGTACGGGCGCGGCGCCGCCGACTGCAAGGGCGGGTTCATCATGCACCTGCTGGCGCTGCGCGCCCTGAAGGCCAACGGCGGCGTGCCGGTGAGCGTGAAGGTGATCGTCGAGGGCTCCGAGGAGCAGGGCACCGGCGGCCTCCAGCAGTACGCCGAGGCGCACCCCGAGCTGCTGGCCGCGGACGCCGTCGTCATCGGCGACTCCGGCAACTTCCGTCTCGGACTGCCGACGGTGACGGCCACGCTGCGCGGGATGACCCTGATCAAGGTCAAGATCGACACCCTGAGCGGCAACCTGCACTCCGGCCTGTTCGGGGGCGTCGCCCCCGACGCGCTGGCGGCGCTGATCCGGCTGCTGGACTCGCTGCGCGCGGCGGACGGTTCGACCACCGTGGACGGGCTGGCGTCGGACGCCGTGTGGGAGGGCCTGCAGTACCCGGAGGCGGACTTCCGCGCCGACGCGAAGGTGCTGGACGGGGTCGAGCTGATCGGCGAGGGCACGATAGCGGACCGGCTGTGGGCCCGCCCCGCCGTGACCGTACTGGGCATCGACTGCCCCTCGGTGGTCGGCGCGACGCCGTCGGTGCACGCGAGCGCCGGCGCGCTGATCAGCCTGCGGGTGCCGCCGGGCGTGGACACCACCGTGGCCATCAAGCTGCTGGAGGCCCACCTGACGGCGCACACCCCGTGGCAGGCGAAGCTGGAGCTCGAGGTCGTGGGCCAGGGACAGCCGTTCCAGGCGGACACGAGCAGCCCGGCGTACGCGTCGATGGCGGCGGCCATGCAGGTGGCGTACCCGGGTCAGGAGATGCAGGTCGCCGGCATGGGCGGCTCGATCCCGCTGTGCAACACCCTGGCGCAGCTGTACCCGGACGCGGAGATGCTGCTGATCGGGCTGAGCGAGCCGGAGGCGCAGATCCACGCGGTGAACGAGAGCGTCTCGCCGCAGGAGCTGGAGCGCCTGTCGGTGGCGGAGGCCCACTTCCTCGTCAACTACGCGGAGTCCAAGCGCGGCTGAGGCCGGCCGCTGCGCGCGGGGGTGGCGCCGCACACCACGGTGCGGCGCCGGCGCGCAGCCTGCCCCCCCCCGGCGGGCGGGTGCGCTCTGAGCGGACTCGGCTCCTGGTGAAATCGCGGGTTCGAGCCGTGCGCGGGGCGGCGCGGGTCCGTACGTTCCCGGTATGGATCTCGTCGAAGTGCTCCCGGACCGCCTGCACATGCTCCGCTTCCCCATCGGCCAGGCCTATCTCTGGCAGGACGCCGAGGCACTGACCCTGATCGACTCGGGGCACGTCGGGTCCGCCGCCGAGATCGAGGGGGCGATACGTTCCCTCGGGCTGCTGCCGGAGCGGTTGGAGCGGATCGTGCTGACCCACTGCCACCGCGACCACGTCGGCGCGGCCGGTGAGCTCGCCGCCCGCTGGGGCGCCCGGGTACTGGCGCACCGGCTGGACGCGCCCGTGATCCGCGGCGAGCGTCCCGTGCCCGAACCGGTCCTGCTCGACTGGGAAGTGCCGCTGTACGCGCACGGCCTGACCGTCCCCGAGGCCCCGCCGACCCCGGTCGACCAGGAAGTGGAGGACGGTGACGCACTGGGCTTCGGGGACGGAGCGTACGCGGTGCACGCCCCGGGCCACACCGACGGCAGCATCGGCGTCCACCTCCCGCGCCACGGCGTGCTGTTCACCGGGGACTGCGTCGCCGCCGTCGGCCCGCTGATGCTCGGCGTGTTCAACGTGGACCGGGCCGCGGCGATCGGCTCCTTCCGGCGCCTGGCCGCGCTGTCTCCCGCCGTGGCCTGCTTCGGGCACGGCGACCCGCTGACGACGGACACGGCGGCCGCGCTCGCGAAAGCAGCGGCCGACACCGACACCGACACCGACACCGACACCGAGAACGACGACAACGCCCCCCGCCCCACCGGCTCCGCGTCCTGAGGGTCCCGTCAGCCGACCGGGACGCCCGCCTCCAGGTACAGCGGACGGCCGCGTTCCCGGGCGCGCAGGGCCCAGCGCAGCCGCTCGTAGCGGTGCTGCGGGAGCATTCCGGCGGCCTCGGCCTCCGTGACGAACCGCCAGGCCCGCAGTTCCGGGCCGGGCAGCCGGAGCCGGGCCTGCGCGCCGTCCGGGAGGCGGCCGCCGTCGAAGAGCAGGCGCAGGCCCCCGTAGCCGGGCGGCTGCGGGCGCTCCCAGTCGACCACCAGCAGTCCGGGGGCGCGGTCCAGTTCGAGACCCAGTTCCTCGGCGACCTCCCGTACGGCCGCACAGGCCGGGGCCTCGCCGGCTTCGACGACGCCGCCCGGGAACTCCCAGCCCGCCTTGTACGTCGGATCCACCAGCAGCACCCGGTCCTGCTCGTCGAAGAGCAGCACCCCGGACGCCACCGTCTCCCGCGTGGGCTCCGGGGTCTGCACGATGTCGCAGACGGAGGCCTCCTCGGTGCGGACGGCTTCGACGATCCGCTCCGCGGTCTCCCGCACGCTCAGGGCACCGTTGTCGATGACGTGCGCGTCGGCGGTGAGCCAGCCGAGCGCGTGCTGGTAGGCGGGGAGGTGGTCGTAGGCCCACTGGCGGACCCGCAGGTCGTGGTCCTCCGGCGCGACGCCCGGCTCCTCCCGTGTCGCGATCCGATGCCGAAGGATCGTTTCCGCAGGGGCCAGGAGCACATGGCGCACCGGGATCCGCCGGGCCGCCAGAGCGCCGAAGATCTCGTCCCGGTACTCCTGCCTGAGCAGTGTCATCGGTACGACGAGCAGCCCGCCCAGCTCCGTGAGCATCGCCGCCGCCGTGTCCACCACCAGGCGCCGCCAGCTCGGCAGGTCCTGGTAGTCGGAGACCTCCGCCAGGCGCTTGCGCGGCAGCAGCACCCGCAGCGCGTCGCCGATGAACTCCGGGTCGAACAGGGTGCTGTCCGGCAGGATCCCGGTCAGTTCGCGGGCCGTGCTGGTCTTCCCGGCGCCGAATGTGCCGTTGATCCAGACAATCACGTCTACCCCTCTCCCCATGGCTCGTCCGGAGCCCCCAGTGGCTTGCCCGCCCCACCCTGGCACGGAAACCTCACTATCGGCCGAGTGCTTATCCTCAAGGTCAGCGCCCCGCCCGATATCTCCGGAGGTTTCCCCACCGTGCCCCACAGCCGCCGCCCGTCCGACCCCCGTTACGGAAACCGGCCGACCATGAAGGACGTGGCGGCCCGGGCGGGCGTGGGCCTGAAAACGGTGTCGCGCGTGGTCAACGGGGAGGCCGGGGTCACCCCCGACACCGAACGGCGGGTCCAGGAGGCCATCGACGCCCTGGGTTTCCGCCGCAACGACAGCGCACGCGTGCTGCGCAAGGGCCGTACCGCCACCGTGGGTCTGGTCCTGGAGGACCTCGCCGACCCCTTCTACGGTCCGCTGAACCGGGCGGTGGAGGAGGTGGCCCGCGCGCACGGGGCGCTGCTCATCAACGGCTCCAGCGCCGAGGACCCGGACCGGGAGCGGGAGTTGGCGCTCGCCCTGTGCGCGCGCCGGGTGGACGGGCTGATCGTGATCCCGGCGGGCGACGACCACCGCTACCTGGAGCCGGAGATCCGGGCGGGCGTGGCCACCGTGTTCGTGGACCGCCCCGCCGGCCGGATCGAGGCGGACGTCGTCCTCTCGGACAGCTTCGGCGGAGCCCGTGACGGGGTGGCCCACCTGATCGCGGGCGGCCACCGCAGGATCGGCTTCATCGGCGACCACCCCCGCATCCACACGGCGACGGAGCGGCTGCGCGGCTACCGCGCGGCGATGGCGGACGCGGGCCTGACACCGGCCGAATCCTGGGTCTCGCTCGGCTCCACGGCCCCCGAACGGGTGGCGGCGGCGGCCCGTTCGATGCTCACGGGCCCCGACCCGGTGTCGGCCGTCTTCGCCGGCAACAACCGCGTGACGGTCACGCTGGTGCGCGTCCTCACCGCCCTGGACCACCCGGTGGCCCTGGTCGGCTTCGACGATTTCGAACTGGCCGATCTGCTGCGCCCCGGCGTGACGGTGGTCGCCCAGGACCCGGCGGCACTGGGCCGGGTGGCCACGGACCGCCTCTTCCAGCGCCTCGCGGGAGCCGGCCTCCCCCCATCCCGCATCGAACTGCCGACCCGCCTCATCCCCCGCGGCTCGGGAGAACTCCCGCCGTTCAGCGGATGAGGGCGCGCAGGACCGGCACCGACGCGCCCGCGGCGGCGAGTCCGGCCAGCACGGCCGGCGCGGGGCGCATGCCGCCGAGGTGGGCGAGTACACCCACGACGATGCCGATCAGCACGGCGCCGATGAGTACGACGGCGGAGTGCAGCGACAGAAACGGCTCTTCCACCCGCTCCGGCGGTGGCTGGGAGGACGGCCGGGAGGACGAGGACGACGGTGGAGGCTGCGGAGTGGTGGTCATGACGCCATTGCACCGGCCCGTTCCTCCGCACCCCACGCCGATGGAACGAACCCGTAACGGACCGAACCGGCGCCGAACTCCCCCGTACAGCGCCCCTGTTCTCCGGCCGCTCCGCCCTGTTCGGGAAATTCCGGGACTGTTCGCCGAGCGGCCCCTAGCCTGGTGTTCCGTACGGCCCGGGAGGGACGCAGCGTGGATGCGCAGAGCAGCTTCGAGGAGGAACTGGCCCGGCTCGCAGCCGACTTGAGGGAGTTGCGCCTCGACCGCGGGGCGCCCTCGTACCGGCGGCTGGAGGCCCGGGCGAAAGACTGCCTGGCCGGCGTCCGACTGCCCGCCGCCACCCAGAGCGACGCCTTCCGCGGCAAACGGCTGCTGGGCTTCGACCTGCTGATGGGACTCGTGCGCGTCCTCCTTGCCTACGACGAGTACGGCCGCGAACGCCCCGTCCCGGCGCACAACTCCGCCGCCCTGGAGCCCTGGCGTGCCCGCTGGCGCGCGGTGCGGAGGCTGCGGCCGCCGCAGGGTCCGGGCCGGGCCGACGCCCGCCCGCTGCCGGAACCCGCGCCGGTACCGGCGGCGGTCCCACCCCCGGCGGCGTCGGCCCCGCCCCCGGCGGCCGCGCCGACGCCCCGGGCCGCGCCGTCCCGCACGAACGCCCCGCCCCGGGCTCCCGTTCCCGTACGCTCCGCCCACCCGAGCGGCTTCGCCCTGGCCCACCTGCTGACCGCGGACAGCGGAAACCTCTGGGGACTGGCGTTCTCGCCCGACGGGCGCCACCTCGCCATCACGGGCAAGGACCACACCATCCGCATGTGGGATCTGGCGAACGGCCGGCTCGTCGGCACCCGGGACACCGGTGACATCGGGGCGCACTGCCTGGCGTTCTCGCCCGACGGCCGCATCCTGGCTTCCGGTAATGTCGACCACTCCGTGCGCCTGTGGGCGGCCACGACCCTGGATCCACTGGGGCCGCCGATGCTCGGCCACGGGAGGACCGTCTGCGCGCTGGCGTTCTCACCCGACGGCCGCACCCTGGCCACCGCCGACGCCGCCGCCTCCGGCCCGGTGCTCCGCTGGGAGGTGTCCACCGGGCGGCCCGCCGGTCCGCCTCTGACGGGTGATCGTGGCACGGTCCGCGCGCTGGGCCATCTCCGGGACGGCCGGCTGCTGGCCGCGCTGTGCGGCAGGAGTCTGGTCGAGCTGTGGGACCCGGTGGCGGGCACGACCGTCGGGGAGCCCGGTCTCAGCCACGGCGGTGAGGTCGTCGCCGTTGCCTTCAGCTGTGACGGCCGGCTGCTGGCCACCGGCGGTGAGTCCGTGCAGGCCCGGCTCTGGGACACCGTCACCGGCAAGCCGGTGGGCCCGGCCCTCGCCTGGGCCGCCGGGCTGGTCTGGGACGTGGCCTTCAGCCCGGACGGCCGGCTGCTGGCCGCCGCCGACGACAACGGTACGGTCCAGCTGTGGGACACGGGCACCGGCACCCCCGTCGGCGGGCCCTTGACCGGTGACGGCCACCGGCTCCAGAACGTCGCCTTCTCCGCCGACGGCCGCACGCTCGCCGCGTGCGGCGAGGGCGACACCGTGGTCGTCCACAGCATGGACCCGCCCCCTCGGCCCGCCGCCCTCGCTCCGCTCGCGGACCGGGCCCTGGGCGCGGTCCTCTACGGGGAACCGCGGTCCCGCTGCCCACCCTGACCGGTGGCGCCCGGGGGTCCCTGGGGAAGGTGGCCTTCTCCCCCGACGGCAGCAGGATCTTCGCCGTCGCGACCGGCGAGCGCGTCATGGCCTGGGACCCGGTGGGCGGCCGCGGCCTGCCCGAGGACAGCATGGACTGCACGCCGGGCAGGCCGGGCATCCATTGGGGACTGACGTTCCCCCATGACGACGGCCGGGCCGCGCTGTGGACCCCGATGTCGGATCGCAGCGCGCCGCTGCGCGGCCGGATCTCCTTGATCAAGGAGCTGGCCTTCGATCCGGCCGGCCGGTTCATCGCCGTGGTCGCATCGGACGGCCGGATGCGGCTGTGGAACGCCACCGGCGACCGTCCGACGGGTGAGGGCTTCTCCGGAACGGACGAGGGGGAAGTGACCGCCGTCGTCTGCGTGCCCGACGGCAGTCTGCTGGTCCTCGCCGCCGGCCACACCCTCGTGAGCTGGAATCCGGCCACCGGGCTGCGGCAGGGTCTGGCGTACCCGCGCCACGAGTCCCCGGTACGCGCGCTGGCCTGCTCGGCGGACAGCCGGCTGGTGGCCTCGGGCGATGTGACGGGCAGGGTCCTGCTGTCGTACTCCGGCGGCTTTCACCGTCCCGGGCCGCCGGCCGTCCATCCCGGGGGGATCCATGACCTGGCGTTCTCACCCGACGGCACCCTGCTCGCGATCGCCGCCGACGACGGCGTGCACCTCTGGAACCCCGTCACCTGCGCGTACGCGGCCGCTCCGGCGGGGGACGGCACCGCCGTCCACGGTGTCGCCTTCTCCCCCGACGGCGGCCTGCTGGCCGCCACCGGCGCGGACGGCACCGTGCGGCTCTGGCTGTCGCCGCTGTCTCCCCGCGACACGGGCCGCGGCCCGGACCCGGTGAACGGGGCCGGGCCGCGGGACAGCCGGTAGCAGGGAGAGGCGGGCGCTTACGCCGTCGCCGTCAGGGTCGCCGAACGGCGCGGGATGGCGAAGGCGTCCAGTTCGGCGCGGGTCAGGCCGGTCAGGGCGGTGACCTCCTCGGTGCCGACGGCGCCGCAGTCCAGGCCGCGGACCAGGTAGCCGGCCAGGGCCTTCGCGGTGGCGGGCTCGTCCATCACATCGCCCTCGATCTTGGCGACGTACGCCTTCAGGCGCGCGGCGGCGGCCTCGAGGCCCTCGCGGTAGAAGGTGAAGACCGCCGCGTAGCGGGTCGGGAGGTGCGCCGGGTGCATGTCCCAGCCCTGGTAGTAGGCGCGGGCCAGGGCGCGCCGGGTCAGGCCGTAGTGCAGCTTCCAGGCCTCGTGGACGTGCTCGGTGCTGCCGATCGGCAGCACGTTCGTGGAACCGTCGGACACGCGCACGCCGGTGCCGGCGGCCGCGACCTGCATGATCGCCTTCGCGTGGTCGGCGGCCGGGTGGTCGCTCGACTGGTAGGCGGCGGAGACGCCGACGCAGGCGCTGTAGTCGAAGGTGCCGTAGTGCAGGCCGGTGGCACGGCCCTTGGAGGCCTCGATCATCCGGGCGACGGTGGCGGTGCCGTCGGAGGCGACGATGGACTGGCTGGTCTCGATCTGGATCTCGAAGCCGATCCGGCCCGGCCGCAGGCCGCGGGTGGTCTCGAAGGCCTCCAGCAGCTTGACGAAGGCGCTGACCTGCTCGGCGTAGGTGACCTTGGGCAGGGTGAGGACCAGCCCGTCCGGCAGGCCGCCGTGCTCCAGCAGGCCGGACAGGAAGATGTCCGTGGTGCGGATGCCGCGGTCGCGGACGTTGGACTCCATGCACTTCATGCGGATGCCCATGTACGGGGCGTTCGTGCCGTTGGAGAAGGCTTCGGAGACGAGGCGGGCGGCGCGGGCCGCGGCCTGGTCCTCCTCCTCGTCGGAGCGGACGCCGAAGCCGTCCTCGAAGTCGACGCGGAGGTCCTCGATCGGCTCGGCCGCGAGCTTGGCCCGGACGCGGTCGTACACGGGTACGGCCAGCTCGTCGGAGATGCCCAGCACCTTGGCGAAGGTGGCGGCGTCCGGGGCGTGCTCGTCGAGCGCCGCGAGGGCCTGGTCGCCCCAGGAGCGGATGGTGTCCGCGGCGAACACGTCACCGGGCACGTAGACGGTGTGGATGGGCTGGCGGGTGCCGGGGTCGCCCGGGTAGTGGCGCGCGAGTTCCGCGTCCACCGGGGCGAGGGAGGCGCTGATGCCCTCGCTGACCGCGCCTGCGAGGCTCGTCGCCACCTTCTCCTGCTGACCCATCGTGCACTCTCCTCTTTTCCGCTTCACGGAAGCTTAGATCCGCATAGCAGAATTTAGTCACGGGGTTCCGCTCAGTCAATGGTCCCCCCGCCGTCCTGGACAAACGACTCGGGGCCGTGTGGTGACAATCACCACACGGCCCCGAGTTGGAGAGATATGCAGGTCAGGGACTAGCCCTTGCGCGCCTTGATCTCCTCGGTCAGCTGCGGGACGACCGTGAAGAGGTCGCCGACCACGCCGTAGTCGACCAGGTCGAAGATCGGGGCCTCGGCGTCCTTGTTGATGGCCACGATGGTCTTCGAGGTCTGCATGCCGGCCCGGTGCTGGATCGCGCCGGAGATGCCGGAGGCGATGTACAGCTGCGGGGAGACCGACTTGCCGGTCTGGCCGACCTGGTTGGAGTGCGGGTACCAGCCGGCGTCGACGGCGGCGCGCGAGGCGCCGACGGCGGCACCGAGGGAGTCCGCGAGCTCCTCGATGATGTGGAAGTTCTCGGCGCCGTTGACGCCGCGGCCGCCGGAGACCACGATCGCGGCCTCGGTCAGCTCGGGGCGGCCGGTCGACTCGCGCGGAGTGCGGCCGGTGACCTTGGTGCCGGTGGCCAGGGCGCCGAAGGTGACGGCGAGCGCCTCGACGGTGCCGGCGGCCGGGGCGGCCTCGACCGGAGCCGAGTTCGGCTTCACGGTGATGACCGGGGTGCCCTTGGACACGCGGGACTTGGTGGTGAAGGACGCGGCGAACGCGGACTGCGTCGCGACCGGACCCTCGTCACCGGCCTCGAGGTCGACGGCGTCGGTGATGATGCCGGAGCCGATGCGGACCGCCAGGCGGGCGGCGATCTCCTTGCCCTCGGCGGAGGACGGGACGAGCACGGCGGCCGGGGAGACGGCCTCGTACGCGGCCTGGAGCGCGTCCACCTTGGGTACCACGAGGTACTCGGTGAACTCGGGGGCGTCGGCGGTGAGGACCTTGACGGCACCGTGCTCGGCGAGCACGGCCGCGGTGGCCTCGGCGCCGGCGCCCAGGGCGACGGCGACGGGCTCGCCGATGCGGCGGGCCAGCGTCAGCAGCTCGAGGGTGGGCTTGCGGACGGCGCCGTCCACGTGGTCGACGTAGACGAGAACTTCAGCCATGGGACTGCTCTCCTGCTATTGCGAAGTGTCTGGGGGCTAAGAGGGATGACCGAAGCTCTAGATGAACTTCTGGCCGGCCAGGAACTCGGCCAGCTGCTTGCCGCCCTCGCCCTCGTCCTTGACGATCGTGCCGGCGGTGCGGGCCGGGCGCTGCGCCGCGGAGTCGACCTTGGTCCAGGAGCCTTCCAGGCCGACCTCGTCGGCCTCGATGTCCAGCTCCTCCAGGTCCCAGGACTCCACCGGCTTCTTCTTGGCGGCCATGATGCCCTTGAAGGACGGGTAGCGGGCCTCGCCCGACTGGTCCGTCACCGAGACGAGCGCGGGGAGGGAGGCCTCCAGCGTCTCGCTCGCGGTGTCGCCGTCGCGGCGGCCGGTCACGGTGCCGTCCTCGACCTTGACCTCGGAGAGCAGGGTGACCTGCGGGACGCCCAGGCGCTCGGCCAGGATCGCCGGGAGCACGCCCATGGTGCCGTCGGTCGAGGCCATGCCGGTGATGACCAGGTCGTAGCCGGCCTTCTCGATCGCCTTGGCGAGCACCAGCGAGGTGCCCATGACGTCGGTGCCGTGCAGGTCGTCGTCCTCGACGTGGATGGCCTTGTCGGCGCCCATCGACAGCGCCTTGCGCAGCGCGTCCTTGGCGTCCTCGGGACCCACCGTCAGGACGGTGATCTCCGCGTCGTCGGCTTCGTCGGCGATCTGCAGCGCCTGCTCGACGGCGTACTCGTCGAGCTCCGACAGCAGGCCGTCGACGTCGTCACGGTTGACGGTCAAGTCCTCGGTGAACTGCCGGTCGCCGGTGGCGTCGGGCACGTACTTCACACAGACAACGATCCTCAGGCTCACGCCGGCTCTCCTACCGCATCGTCTTTTCTGGTACCGCCTTGTGCAGGCAGCATAGGCGCCTTGTCGGGCGGATCCCGGTCGGGGCGGCCCGCGCTCCGAAGGGAATGTTACTCGTCAGTACACCTTGGGTCCCGCGCAGGCGCAAGCTCGGTGAACTGTGATCTGTCCAACGCCGCCTCGACCCGCCCCAACAGGGACGATTCAGTCGCGCAGCGCGTTGAAGCGACCTTGGTGGTACAGCAGGGGCCGGCCTTCCCCGGCCGGATCCCCCGCGACCGCCTCCGCGATGATCACACGGTGCTCGCCCGCGGGCACCCGCGCCACCACCCGGCAGACCAGCCACGCGAGCACGCCGTCCAGGACCGGCACCCCGTGCGGCCCGGTGCTCCAGCCGGTGGCCGGGCCGAAACGGTCCGCCCCGCTCCGGGCGAACAGGCCCGCGAGATCCCGCTGGTGCTCGCCGAGTATGTGGACGCCTAGGTGGTCGCTGTCGCGCACGGCGGGCCAGCTGGAGGAGCCGGTGCCGATCGTGAAGGACAGCAGCGGCGGATCGGCGGAGACGGAGTTCAGCGAGGTGGCGGTGAAGCCCGCCGGCCGGCCGCAGGTCTCGGCGGTGATCACGGCGACTCCGGCGGCGTGCTGCCGGAACACCGAGCGCAGGAGGTCCGGCGAGCCGGGGCGGCCTGCGCCGAGCCGGGGAGACGAAGGCGTCGGGGAGGAGGACATCGGGGACGAGGTGGTCGTCGGGGCCGCAGGAGCGGTCATCGGGGTACTTCCTTCTGCCGCGGAGCACGCGGGCGCTGTCGGGGATCGGGGACCGGGGGCGTTCAGTGGTCCCGACAGCGCGCGCTCGCGTAGCGGACGAGGTCCACGTGGACCCGTCCGTAGAGCAGGGGTTCATACGGCATGCGGCCAGCCTGGCGATCTCCTGTGTACACAGTCAAGCGGGATCCGTCAGATGTCAGGCGCGTCACGCTGCGTACGGGCCCGCGCGACGGCGCGTGTACCGGCGCTCGCGTCATACGGCGGCGCCCAGGGCGGCGATCACATCCGCCTTCCGCGGCATTCCGGCCGCCCGCCGCACGATCCGGCCCGCCGCGTCCAGGACGAGCACGGTGGGGGTCTTCTCGATGCCCAGCGCCCGGACCAGCTCGAGGCGGTCCTCGGCGTCGATCTCGATGTGCGCGACCCCTTCGACCATCCCCGCGACCTCGGCGAGGATCCGCCGCGTGGCCCGGCAGGGCTGGCAGAAAGCGCTGGAGAACTGCACCAGGCTGGCCCGCTCACCGGGTTCCGCACCCAGGTCCGCGGCATCGAGGCGGCCCTGGACGCCGCCCTGCACGGCGCTCCGGCCGCCGTTCTGGCTACCGTGCCGACCACCGCCCGGGACGCCGCCTGCGCCGTCCCCGCCGCGGCCCCCGCCATCGTGCTGCCCGCGCACCCGCGCTCCCCTCGCCGTCCTCGCTTACGCGCACCCTGCCCGTACGCTCGTACTCTCATCGGAGCGCCCGGCGCGGGCACCGCATTCCCGGCGTGACGAGAATCTCGCCGGGCACACTCGTCTGGGCTGGCCAGCAGCGCGCGTTTGGGGCACGATCCCCCATGGGTCGCGTACCTACGCTTCCGTAACTTCCGGCCGGGAGCACCTCCCCAGGCAGAAAGCGGGGTCTCCCCACCATGGCTGAGCTCGTCTATCCTCCCGTGATCGGCGCCGCGCACGGGCTGTTCCGCGCGCTGGACATCCGTATCGACATGCAGGGCACCGAGAACATCCCGCGCAAGGGCGGGGCGGTCCTGGTGTCGAACCACATCGGCTACCTCGACTTCATCTTCGCCGGCCTGACGGCGCGGCCGCAGAAGCGCCTGGTGCGCTTCATGGCGAAGGAGTCGGTGTTCCGGCACAAGGTGTCCGGTCCCCTGATGCGCGCGATGAAGCACATCCCCGTGGACCGCAAGCAGGGCGAGACGGCCTACCAGCACGCCCTGGACTCGCTGCGGGCCGGTGAGATCATCGGGGTGTTCCCCGAGGCGACGATCTCCCAGTCCTTCACCCTCAAGAGCTTCAAGTCGGGTGCGGCGCGCATGGCCCAGGAGGCCGGGGTCCCGCTCATCCCGGTGGCGCTGTGGGGCACCCAGCGGCTGTGGACCAAGGGCCGCCCGAAGAACCTGAAGCGCAGTCACATCCCCGTGACGATGCGGGTCGGCGAGCCGATCGAGGCGCCGACGGACCAGTACGCCGGGGCCATCACCCGCCGGCTGCGCGAGCGCGTGCAGGAGCTGCTCGACGCGGCGCAGCGCGCCTACCCGGACAAGCCCAAGGACGCGACCGACTCCTGGTGGCTGCCCGCCCACCTGGGCGGCACCGCGCCGACGGCGGCCCAGGTCAAGGAAGCCGGCTGACCCGACGCCGAAGCGCGGCCCGTTCCCCCGGGGGGAGGGGCCGCGCTCCCGTGGTGCGCGCTCAGTGGGGATTGTCGGCGTGGGTCAGGGTCTCCCAGGCCTCGAAGTGGTTCTCGGTGCCCGCCGGGCGCCGCCCCTCGGTGAGCCTGCGGGTGTTCTCCATGGTGATGCCGAGCCGGGTGTGCAGGGCGTTGTAGCCGACCTCGGTGGCCGGGCCGATGCCCTTGGTCAGGCTTCCGCCGCAGAGCCAGGACGGGACGGACTCGCCGAGTTCGTACTTGGCGTGGAAGCCCAGCGCGTGCCGGAAACGGTCCTTGAACTGCGGGTACAGATCACGGCCCTGGATCCGCGAGGTCTCGGCGACGTGCATGGTCGCCGCGATGCCCATGCCGGTGTGGCCGAAGTCCCGGCAGGTCTCCTGGGCGAGGCCGTCCACGAAGGTGGTCTGGCCGTGCCAGTAGTCGATGAGCTCGCTGCGGCTGTCGATGGAGGAGCGGGGCGGGTAGACGGGCTGCGCGCCGTCGGACGCCAGGTAGAAGTAGGCGGGGACACGACCGAGGTAGATGCCCATCGCCTTGTCGTAGGCGGCCCGGTCGTCGAGGTGGACCGCGATGCCGACGGCCGCGTCCATCATGATCAGTTCCCAGTTGCCGTTGCTGTTCGGCCTCCCGTTGATCACCTCGGGCAGGTAGACCTCGCGCAGCATCGTCGCGAACCGGTTCCGGTTCGGCCAGCCGCCGGTGTAGGTGTGCTTGATGATCTCGGCGGCGCGCGGCCAGGTCGATCCGGCCCAGCCGCTCTGCAGGGGCGCGTTGCTGTTGGTGTGGTCCTTGATCGTCGCGGACCAGGCGTCCATGAGCTGGATCGACTTCTCGGCGTACTTCGCGTCCCTGGTGAGGTACCAGGCGAGCGCGTGGGTGTACGCGGCGATGGCGTCCTCGCGCTCCTCGGAGCAGCCGTTGTTCGGGTTCGAGTACGAGCCGCACTCGACGACGGCGCGTGGCTTGGGCGTGCGGGTCAGCGATCCGTACGTGCTCGCGAGCATGGCGTCGAACGCCTGCTTCCAGGGCAGGCGGCCCTCTTGCACCTGGGCCCGTACGAAATCCAGCTGGGCGCGGCTGTTGAGCACTCCGGGGTGGACGAACTGCGCGGGGGCGGCGGGAGCCGGGGGTGCCGCGGGTACCGCGCCGGTGGGGGCGGGGACCACGGCCGCCAATAAGCCGAGGGCCAGGGCGGCGAGCCCGGCGGGGAGTCCGAAACGCATGGGGGGCCTTCCGGTTGGAGGTTCCGGCGGAGGGGGTTCCGGTGCCCCGAAGATACTCATGCTCATGTCAAGCTGACAACGCCATCTGACAAGAAAGTTTCCTGTCACCTCGTCAGGCCGCCGGCACGTCAGCGCCGTTCAGGCTTCGCGCTTGCGCCGGCGATGGGCGGCCACCCGCGCGCGGCTGGAGCACGTGGTGGAGCAGTACCGGCGCGCACTGCCCGGCCCGGTGGCGAGGAAGAGCCGCCCGCACCCCTCCGCGGCGCAGGCACCCCAGGCGATCCGCCCGTACTCGGTGAGCAGTTGGGCCAGCGCGAGGGCGCCCGAGGCGAGGAACCAGTCGCCCCATCCCGCCTCCTCACCCCGGTCCACGTGCAGGTGCCAGGCGTGACCGTCGTGCCGGGTCAGGCGGGGCCGGGTGGCGCACTCCTCCAGCAGCGCGTTGAGGGCCTCGGCGGTCCGGTCCTCGTCGCTCTCGCCGAGGACCGCCGCCATCCGCCGGGCCGCGGCCCGCAGTTCGGCGGAGTCCGCCTCGGAGAACGCCTCCTCGGTGAGGTCCGCCGGGCGCTCCCCGTGCCCGGCCAGCAGCTGCGCGAGCGCGGTGCGCGGCAGCGCGGGGTCCGCGCGGACCGCCTCGGCGAGGTCGATCAGCCGCCGGGCCGCCGAGAAGCCCCCTCGCGAGTCCGCCATGCCCGGATCCTTTCGCCGTACACCCGAATGCCGTAACGTCTTGAGCCGTTATCACGTTACAGCAGCGGGGAGGGGCCGGGATGAGCGGGTTCGGGCGGTACCTGGCGGCGGCGCTGGCCGCGCGGTTCGCCTCCGAGGGCATGGGCATGGCGGTGGTGCTGCTCGCCCTGGAGCGCACCGGGAGCGCCTCGTACGGGGCGTTCGTCCTGACCGCCTGGCTCGCGCCGCACGTGCTGGCGGCTCCGCTGGCGGGCGCCGCCGCGGGCCGGACCGGACGGCCGCGGCTCTTCCACACCGGCACCCTCGCCGGGTTCACGGCGGCCGGGGCCACGCTGGCCGTACTGCTGGGCCGTGCCCCGCTGCCGCTGGTCCTGGGGGTGGCGGTGCTCGGCGGCAGCTGCGGGCCGATGGTGACGGGCGGGCTGTCCAGCCTGGTGACGGGGCTGGTCCCGGCGGGGGCCGGGCGGGACCGGGCCTACGGCTGGGACGCCTCCACCTACAACGCCGCCGCGGTGACCGCCCCCGCGGCGGTCAGCCTGATCGCGGCACTGGGCTCGGCGGGCCCGGCGATGGCCGTCCTGGCGGTGTCCGGCGCGCTGGCGGCCGCGCTGGCCGCGACCCTCCCGTACGGGGGCCCGGGCGCGGGCGCACCCCGGGACCGGACCCGGGCCGGGCTGGGCGCGGGTCTCGCGGCCCTGTGGCGGGTCCGGGAGCTGCGGGCCGTCACCTCGGCGACGACCCTGGCCTTCGTGGGCATCGGCTCCCTCACCACCACCTCGGTCCTGCTGGCCGCCGGGCTCGGCAGTCCGGGCGCCGGGGGCGTGCTGATGACGGCCTTCGCGGTGGGCGCCCTGCTGGGCTCGCTGACGCTGGGCCGCATGACGTCCGTGGAGCCGGGCCGGCTGGTGCGCTGGGCCCTGGCCGGGACCGGGGTGGCGCTGGCCGCGGCCGCGTTCACACCGTCCGTCGCCGTCACGGCCGCACTGTTCGCCGTCGCGGGGGTGTGCGACGGACCGCTCCTGACGGCCACCCTGCGGATCCGCTCGGAGCACGCCCCGGACGCGGTGCGGACGCAGGTGTTCACCCTGGGCGCCGGACTCAAGGTGACGGCGGCGTCGGCCGGGGCGGCCCTGGTGGGGTTCGCGGCCGAAGCGCCCGCGTGGACGCTGCTCACCGGGATCGCCGCACTCCAGCTCGCGGCGGCCCTGCTGCACGCCCTGGCGGCCGCCGGAGGCCCCGTACCGGCGCCTCCGATCGTCACAGAGCGGTCGGCAGGTTCTCCCACAACTGCGGCCGGTCCGCGGAGTCCTGGAGCGCCGTGAGCACGGCCGGGTGCGGGGCGGCGTACAGCTCGGGGTAGTCGGCCTCGCCGACTTCCGGGCGTACGGGGAAGGCCAGTTGCTCCACGTCGAGGCTGAACCGCGCGTCCACGCCGGGCTTGTTGCCGCGCGGGTCCACCCGCGCCCAGCGCTCACCCCCGGGCAGCCGGAGCGCGACCAGGCCGTGGACCAGGGGGTTCGTCCCGTCGTCGTCGGCGAGCCGCTGGTAGCACAGGGCGGCCGGGATGCCCCGGGCCCGCAGCAGGGCGACGAGGGCGTGCGATTTGGCGTGGCAGATGCCGTTGCGGGTGGCCAGGACCTCCGAGGCGCGCCAGGAGACGCGCAGGTCGCCGGAGTCGGCGGAGTGCGGGATGGTGTCGCGGACGAACGCGAAGACCGCCTCGGCGTACGCGTGCGCGTCGCCGGCCGAGGCGGTCCAGAAGGCGTCGGCGGTTTCCCGGACCAGCGGATGTCCGTGATCGAGGGCTTCGTCGGCCGCCAGATAGGCGGCCAGGTCGGGATGCTCCTGGGTCAATTCCATGACCCAGGAGCATACCTATGCAATGCCGCGCATGACTATCGAGTTTTGAGGTGTGCGCATAGACGCGGAGCAGGCCGGCGGAGGGGTCCCGGCTCAGCGCGCGAGCTCCTCCTTCAGCGCCTGGAGGAAGCCGTCCACGTCCTCCTCCTGGGTGTCGAAGCCGCACATCCAGCGGACGTCGCCCGCGGCCTCGTCCCAGAAGTAGAAGCGGTAGCGCTCCTGCAGCCGCCTCGACACCTCGTGCGGAAGCCGCGCGAACACCGCGTTGGCCTGCACCGGGTAGAGGATCTCCACGCCGTCCGTCTCGCGCACGCCGGCCGCGAGCCGCTGCGCCATCGCGTTGGCGTGGCGGGCGTTGCGCAGCCACAGGTCCTTGGCGAGCAGCGCCTCCAGCTGCACGGACACGAACCGCATCTTGGACGCGAGCTGCATGGACATCTTGCGGATGTGCTTCATCTGCCGGACCGCGTCCGGGTTGAGCACCACCACGGCCTCGCCGAACATCATGCCGTTCTTGGTGCCGCCGTACGACAGCACGTCCACCCCGACCGTGTTCGTGAAGGTGCGCATCGGTACGTCGAGCGAGGCCGCGGCGTTGGCTATCCGGGCCCCGTCGAGGTGCACCTTCATGCCCAGGCCGTGCGCGTGCTCGCAGATGGCCCTGATCTCGTCCGGGGTGTAGACGGTACCGAGTTCGGTGTTCTGGGTGATCGAGACGACCTGGGGCATCGCCCGGTGCTCGTCATCGAATCCCCAGGCCTCCTGGTCGATCAGCTCGGGGGTGAGCTTGCCGTCCGGCGTCGGCACGGCGAGCAGCTTGATGCCCGCCATGCGTTCCGGCGCGCCGCCCTCGTCCACGTTGATGTGGGCGGTCTTGGCGCAGATCACGGCGCCCCAGCGGTCCGTCATCGCCTGGAGGGCGGTGACGTTCGCACCGGTGCCGTTGAAGACCGGGAAGGCCTCCGCGTACGGACCGAAGTGGCTGCGGATGACCTTCTGCAGGTGCTCGGTGTACTCGTCCTCGCCGTACGCGACCTGGTGGCCGCCGTTGGCGAGCGCCAGGGCGGCCAGGACCTCCGGGTGCACCCCGGCGTAGTTGTCACTCGCGAAACCGCGCACCGCGGGATCGTGGTGGCGACGGGCGTCGGTCTTCCCTGTATCGGTTCTCACGGTTGCGGAGTGAGCCACAGACGCTGTCCGTTCACATCGATTGCGGGCCGGTCCCAGACGCCGGCGATGGCCTCGGCCAGCTCCTTCACGTCGGTGAAGCCCGCGAACTTCGCATGGGGTCGCTCGGCGCGCATCGCGTCGTGCACCAGTGCCTTGATCACCAGGATCGCAGCTGCCGCTCCGGGGCCCTCGTCTCCCCCGATCTTGCGGAAGGAGTCCGCCATGGCGAGGGTCCACGCCTCGGCGGCCGCCTTGCCGGCGTTGTACGCGGCGTTGTTGGCGACCGGCTTGTGCGCGCCGGACTGGCTGACCAGGACGTAGCGGCCGCGGTCGCTGCGCAGCAGTCCGTCGTGGAAGGCGAGCGAGGTGTGCTGGACGGTGCGGATCAGGAGCTTCTCCAGGAAGTCCCAGTCCGCGAGGTCGGCGTCGGTGAAGGTCTTGCTGCCGCGCCAGCCGCCGACGAGGTGGACCAGCCCGTCGATCCGGCCGAACTCCTTCTCCGTCTGCTCGGCCCAGACCTTGGTGGCGGCGAGGTCGAGCAGGTCCACGGTGTCACCGGTGATGGTGGCGCCGCCGTGGGCGTACCGCGCCGCGTCCACCGCCTCGGCGAGCCGCGCCGGATCGGCGTCGGACGCGACGACCACGGCACCCGCCTCGGCGAGGCGGAGCAGGGTGGCGCGGCCGGCGGGGCCACCGGCCCCGGCCACCGCCACTACCGCTCCGTGCAGCTTTCCGTTGCCGTTCCCGGAGCCGTTCATCTGTACAGCCTCCTGTGGGCGGTCGCTCACGCGGCGACTCGCTCGGCCTGCTCGGCATTGCGGGCGGTGATGCCCTTGGTCGAGGCGATCACGCCCTTGAGCTTCTTGGCGAGCGCCTCATAGAACATGCTGAGCGGAAACTCGTCCGGAAGCACGTCGTCCACGAGCTTGCGCGGAGGCTGCGTCATGTCGAGGGCGTCGGGGCCCTTGGCCCACTTGGATCCCGGGTGCGGCGCGAGGTACGTCGAGACCAGCTCGTAGGCCTTGAACCAGTGGACGAGCTTGGGGCGGTCGATGCCGGCCCGGTAGAGGTCCTCGATCTCGGCGCACAGCTGGTTGGTGACCTGCGGGGCGCGCATCCAGTCGATCTTCAGCTTGTTGTCCGTCCAGCGCACGACGTCGTGCTTGTGGAGGTACGCGAAGAGCAGCTGGCCGCCGAGACCGTCGTAGTTGCGGTTGCGGTCGCCGGAGACCGGGAAGCGGAACATCCGGTCGAAGAGGACGGCGTACTGGACGTCGCGGCCGTGCTCGTTGCCCTCGGACTCCAGCTTCACGGCCTCCTTGAAGGCGGTGAGGTCGCAGCGCAGCTCTTCGAGGCCGTACATCCAGAACGGCTGGCGCTGCTTGATCATGAAGGGGTCGAACGGCAGGTCGCCGTGGCTGTGGGTGCGGTCGTGGACCATGTCCCACAGGACGAAGGCCTTCTCGCAGCGCTCCTGGTCCTGGACCATGGCGGCGATGTCCTCGGGCAGCTCGATGCCCAGGATGTCGACGGCGGCCTCGGTGACCTTGCGGTAGCGGGCGGCCTCGCGGTCGCAGAAGATGCCGCCCCAGGTGAAGCGCTCGGGGGCCTCGCGCACGGCGATGGTCTCGGGGAAGAGCACGGCGGAATTGGTGTCGTAGCCCGGGGTGAAGTCCTCGAAGGTGATGCCGAGGAACAGCGGGTTGTCGTACCGGTTGCGCTCGAGCTCGGCGAGCCACTCGGGCCACACCATGCGCAGGGCGACGGCCTCCAGGTTGCGGTCCGGGTTGCCGTTCTGCGTGTACATGGGGAAGACCACGAGGTGCTGGAGCCCGTCGACGCGCTCGGCGGCCGGCTGGAAGGCCAGCAGGGAGTCGAGGAAGTCCGGCACGCGGAAGTCGTCGGCGACCCACTTGCGCAGGTCCTTGACGAGCGCCTGGTGGTAGGCCTCGGCGTGCGGGAGCAGCGGGGACAGCGTCTCGACGCCCTCGATCACGCGCTCGACCGCGGCCTCGGCCTCGGAACGGGTGGGGGCACCGGCGGCCTCGAAGTCGATGGAACCGTCCTTGGCCTGCCAGGGCCGGATCTCCTCCACGGCGGCCTTGAGCGCGGGCCACGCGGGGTGGTCGACCACCCGCTCCCCGGCGGTTATCACGGCACCGCCGGCACCCGGCACAAGAGTTTCCGTCATGTCACTTCCTCCACAGGAGAACCTCACGTCAAGGCAGAGTAAGCGGCGGAGGCTCTCCCGTTCAAGAGGGAACTCGGGAAATTATCCTGTGATACCCCCCGCTTCACCGGAAGTCTTCCCGTCCGTCAGGGTGGAATCGATGGCTCCGCCCAGTCTTGCCATGGCTTCCCGGGCCTGCGGCAGTACGCCGGCCAACGCCAGGAAGCCGTGGAACATCCCGGGGTGCGCGTCCAGCACGGAGGGGACCCCGCATGCGGTCAGCCCGCGGTGGTAGGCCTCCGCCTCGTCCCGCAGCGGATCGCAGCCGGCGACCACCAGGTACGCGGGCGGCAGCCCGGTCGGGTCGGCGCGCAGCGGGGAGGCCAGCGGATGCCGGCCGTCGCCGTCCGGGCCCAGGTACTGCTCCCAGAACCAGCGCAGGTGCGCGGCGGTCAGGAACCAGCCCTCCGCGTACCTGCGGTACGACGCCGTGTCCTGGGCGGCGTCCAGCACGGGATAGACCAGCGCCTGGAGGGCGACGGCCGGTCCCCCGCGTTCGCGGGCCAGCAGCAGTGCGGCGACGGCCAGGTTGCCCCCGGCGCTGTCGCCGGCGACGACCAGGGAGCCGCGGGCGCCGCCCAGCTCGTCGAGGTGCCCGCCGGCCCAGCACAGGACGGCGTGGGCGTCCTCGGCGGCGGCCGGGAAGCGGTGCTCGGGAGCCCTCCGGTAGTCCACGGAGACCACGGCCGCGCCGGCCGCCCGGCACAGGGCGCGCGCGGTGGTGTCGTGGGTGTCCAGGTCGCACAGGACGAAGCCGCCGCCGTGGAGGAAGACGACGGTGGGGCGCGGCCCGGGCCGCTCCCCGGGGTCGGGCAGGTAGATCCGTACGGGGACCGGCGGGGCTCCGGGCGGACCGGGGACGGTCCGGTCCTCGACGGCTCCGACCCGGGGCGGGTCGGCGGGCGACCGGGGCGCGGCGGCGAGGATGCGCCGGGCCTCGCGGGCGTCGGTGACGCTGCCGCCGAGGTCGGGGAAGGCGGCGGTCAGCGCCTCGAGGAAGGGCCGGACGGCGGGGTCCGGGGCCTCGGCCTCGGCGGGCGGCGAGCCGGTCATCGCCGGCCCCGGAAGTGCGGTATGACCTTCTCGCCCCACTGGCGCAGGGTCTCCAGACAGGCCTCCTGCTCCACGGTGCCCATCTGGATCAGGCACATGATCTCGTCGGCCCCCGCCTCCCTGAGCCGTTCCACGTACGCGATGGCGTCGTCGGCGCTGCCGTAGGCGTGGTCGGCGTTGAAGGTGGCGGTGGAGGCGGGACGCACGGGGATGTCCAGCTCGTGCAGCCGGGCCACCACCTGTTCGGCGGCCTCGCGCATCCGCGCGGCCTCGTCGGCGCCCGCGACCACGGCCTCGTCCGGAATGCCCGCGCCGCCGTACCAGTGGCCGATGGACTGGGCGAAGAAGCGCTGGCCGCGGGTGCCGATCCGGCGCGCCTCCTCCCGGTCGTCGAGCACGATGGTCGGGCAGAGCACGGAGAAGTGGTCGTTGACGGCGGTGGACACGAAGCGGCTGCCGTCCCGCCCGGCGATCGCCGCGTCGTAGACGGTGCGCATCCCGGCGATCGACTCGGGTCCGGCGAAGCCCATGACCAGGGCACCGATGCCCAGCTCGGCGGCCTGCACCAGGGTCTCGGCGCGGCTACACGCCAGGAAGAGCGGCGGGTGCGGGGTCTGCGCGGGCCGCGGCAGGATCGGGTGCGGGTCGATGTCGATCAGTTCGCCGTGGTACTCCAGCTCCTCCTCCTGCCAGGCCCTGCCGATGATCCGCAGGGCCTCCTCGACCTCCGCGGTGGTGCGCTCGCGGTCCACCCCGCACAGAGAGGTCTCCTGTTCGGTGCCGCCGCGTCCGGCCCCGAGGTCGAGCCGCCCGCCGGAGAGCAGGTCGAGCATGGCCGCCCGTTCGGCGACCCGGACCGGGTGGTTGAAGTTGAAGGGCATGCACACGACGCCGTGCCCGATGCGTATGGTGCTGGTCCTGGCCGCGACCCACGTCAAAAAAACTTCTGGCGCGGACATGTGGGCGTACCACTTCAGCGCGTGGTGTTCGACCGCCCAGACGCGGTCGAAGCCCATCTGCTCGGCGAGCACGGCCTGCTCCACGCAGTCGCGGATCACCTGGTGCTCCCGCTCCACGGTCGGGTCGGCGAGCTGTGCTTCGAAGATGACGGAGAACTTCACGGTGCCTCCAGGGGGTTGCGTCCCGTGTCCGGTCTTACTTCAATAAGGAATATGACTAGTAGTCAGATGTCGAAGAAGCAAGAGCTGCCGCCGACCGCGTGGGCGGTTCTCGGCCTTCTTTCGTTCCCCGGGGAGCGCACGGGCTACGAGCTGAAGAAGTGGGCCGACTCCTCGCTCCGCTTCTTCTACTGGTCGCCCGCGATCAGCCAGATCTACTCCGAGCTGCGCCGACTGGAGGAGCTGGGTTACGCGGCTTCCGCCCGCTCGGGGCCGGAGGAGGCGCGGACCAAGCGGCGCTACGCCATCACCGGCGCGGGCCGCGAGGCGCTGGCCGGCTGGGCCGCGGACACGTCGGAGGCCGGTCCTCCGGTGCTCAAGCACGGGCTGCTGCTGCGGGTCTGGCTGGGACACCTGGCGGAGCCGGAGCGGCTGCGCGCGATGGTCGTCGAGCACCTGGAGCGCACCCGGGCCGAACTGGCTTCCGTACGGGAGGCGGTGGCGCAGGCGGGCGAGGTCCCGGAGTGGGCCTTTCCGGCGCTCGCGCTGCGCTGGAGCGAGCGGCAGCACCTGGCGGAACTGGAGCTCGGCGAGGCCCTGCTGGCCGACCTGGCCGACCTGGCCGCGCTGTCCGGCGCGGTCCGTCAAGCCGACGGGGACGCGCCCACGCCCGGGTGACGGCGACGGCGCCGCCGCCGGCCGCGCGGGGGCCCACAACCCCGACGGGAAGCGGCCGGTGCGCTCCTGCGGGGCCTTGCACGGGCGGTCCCTTCGCACCCTCGGCGCACTAGCATGCGTCCTCATCGCGCGCGGCCGGTCGGGACACCGCGTCCGCGCGGGGAGCCGCCGTCGACGGAAGCGAGAGAACCTTGACTTTCCTCACCATCGGTCACCGCGGGGTCATGGGTGTCGAACCGGAGAACACCCTGCGGTCGTACCTCCGAGCGGAACGGTCCGGCATGGACGCCATCGCCCTGGACGTCCGGCTGAGCAAGGACGGCGCCCTCGTCGCCCTGCACGACCCCGAGGTGGACCGGACCACCGACGGCTCGGGTGCCGTCGCCGATCTGACCCTGGCCGAACTGCGCGGACTGGACGCGGGTCAGGGCGAGCGTGTGCCGGTCTTCGAGGACGTTCTGGACGCGGTCCGGACCCCGCTCCAGGTGGCGGTACGGGACCGGGCCGCCGCCCGGGCCCTCGCGGAAACGATCCTGAGCCGCGACCTGACCGGGCGGGTGGAGGTGGCCTCCTTCGAGGGTGCGCTGCTCGCCGAGGTCGCGCGGCTGGTGCCCGGCGTCCGGACCGTGCTCCACGCGGCCGCTCCCCGAGACGGCGCCGAGGACCTCGTGGAACTGGCGACGGCCGCGGGCGCCGCGACGGTCACCCTGGACATCCGGCGGCTCACCCTGGAGGCCGTCGAAGCGGTGCACGCCGCCGGGCTGCGGGTGACCGGCCGGGGCGTCGACACGCTCGACCTGCTGCGGCTCGCGCGGGCGCTCGAACTGGACGGTGCGATCACCGGCTTCCCGGAGATCCGCAGCACGGGCCGCTTCACCGCATAGGCCCGGTCCGCTACAGCGACTTGACCAGCAGCTCGAAGGCCAGGTCGTCGCGGAGCGGGACGCCGAAGCGCTCGTCCCCGTAGGGGAAGGGGCTCAGCTCGCCGGTGCGGCGGTAGCCGCGGCGCACGTAGTAGGCGATGAGCTCCTCCCGTACGTTCACCACCGTCATCCGCATCTCCTTGGCGCCCCAGACGTCACGGGCGCGACGCTCGGCCTCGGCCAGGATCTCCTTGCCGAGGCCCGCGCCCTGGAGCCCGGGACGGACCGCGAACATCCCGAAGTAGACGTGGTCCCCGCGGTGTTCGAGCTGGCAGCAGGCGACGAGCTCGCCCGCGCGCTCCACGACCAGCAGGGTGCTGTCGGGCGCGTCGATGATCTGGCGGACGCCGTCCGCATCGGTGCGCTGCCCGTCCAGGAAGTCGGCCTCCGTGGTCCAGCCGCCGCGGCTGGCGTCACCCCGGTACGCCGACTCCACGAGGGCCACCAGCTCGCTGACGTCCGCCTCGACGGCACTGCGGAAGCTGAGGGCGGCGGGGTGGGCGGTCGACATCGGTGGCTCCGTTCTGCGCGGTGGCATGTGACATGCCGGGTACGGCAGGGAGAGCGTATCCCGGGGCCGCGTGAAGGCGGTGTGAGAGGGGCATCTCTTCCCGTGACGCCGACGAACCGGGAGGTTCCGCCGTGCACGGTTCCGCCATGTCCTCCGCCGACTTGGCCTCCGCCTGGCTGCTCGTCGTGCTGTGCGCGGTGAGCGGGGCCTACTGCCTGCGGCAGGTGCGCAGATCGGGCGGCGCCGCGGCCGGGGAGGCCGTGATGGCGTTCGGCATGGCGCTGATGGCGGTGCCCCTCGGGGACCGGGGCGGGTGGCAGGCGCTCGTGCTCGCCGCGGTGTTCTGCGGCGCCGCCCTGCACGCGGTGTGGCTGCTGCGCGGCGGGGTGCACCACGCGCACCACCTGGTGGGCTCGGTGGCCATGGCCTGGATGGCGCTGACGGCGGCCGCCGGGTCCGGGCACGGCGGGGGGCCGTCGGCGGTCACCGGACTGCTGCTGCTCTACTTCGCGGGGTACGTCCTGCTGGGCGGGACCCGGCTGGTCGCGGCGGGCGGCGCCGTGCGGGGCTCCTTACCGGTGGGGCCGACCGAGCTGACCCGGGCCTGCCGACTGGCCATGGGGATGGGGATGTTGGCCATGCTGCTCATGATGTGAGGGCGCGGGCGCACGTGTCCTGCGTCACCAATGCCCCGTGACCGTACCCGCAGGTAGGCCCGCGCTCTTAGGCTGGCGGCCATGATGGTCCCCGCCGCTCTCCTGCTGCTCGGCGTGCTGACCGCGGTGCTCGCGCCGCGGCTGCTCGCCCGGGCCCGATGGCCCGAGCGCGAACCCGTCGTGGCCCTGTGGGTGTGGCAGTGCGTGGTGGCCGCGGTGCTCCTGTGCTTCGGGCTGTCGATGCTGCTGAGTGCGGCGGCGGCCTGGCAGGCGGTGCGCGGGCGGCTCTTCGCCGCCGCCCCGCACGGGGTCGTCGACGCGTACGCCCTGGGCGCTTCCGGCGGTCCCTGGGCCGCCGGCACCGCGCTCGTACTGGCGGGCGGGGCGCTGTGGACCGCGGCGATGCTGGCCCGGGAGGTGCTCCGGGCGCGGGCTCGGCGGCGTGCCCAGGGCAGCGAACTGCTGGTGCGGGCCCCGCTGCTGCCCGGGGAGGAACCCACGGGCGCGCGGCTCGTCGTACTGGAGGGTCCTCGGCCGGACGCCTGGTGGCTGCCGGGCGCGGCCCCGCAGCTGGTGGTCACGACGGCGGCGCTGGGCCGGCTGAAGGGGAGCCAGCTCGACGCCGTACTGGCCCATGAGCAGGGGCACGCGGCGGCCCGGCACGACTGGCTGCTGCACTGTTCGCGGGCGCTGGCCGGGGGCTTCCCGCAGGTGCCGGTCTTCGCGGCGTTCGAGGCGGAGATGCACCGCCTCGTCGAACTCGCCGCCGACGACGTGGCCTCGCGCCGGTACGGGCGGCTCACGATCGCGCTGGCCCTGGTCGGACTGAACGAGGACCGCGGGGTGTTCGGGCCCACGGCGGCCCCGCAGGCGCACGTCCAGGAGCGGGTGCGCCGGCTGCTGGCGGCCACGCCCCGGCTGTCCGCGATGAGCAGGCTCCGGCTGACGGCGACCGCCGCCCTGGTCCCGGCGGTGCCGCTGCTGGTGGCCCTGGTGCCCGGGCTGAGCGCTCTGGCATAGGCGCCGGGCCGGGCCTGGACGTGCTGTCCGGGGGCGGGGGCGGTCGGTGCGAGGATCACCCCATGCGGATCGATCACTTGCGTCACCTGAGGCCGGCCGGCATCGGCTGTGCACTGCTCGCGGCCGTCCTGACGGCTCTGGTGGCGGCGCGGTGGCGGCCTCTGCTCTCGTTCGACGACCGGATCGTCCGGGATGCGCACGGCCATGCCCTCGACCATCCCGCGGTCACCCACACGGTGCGGATCCTGACCGACTGGGTGTGGGACCCCTGGACCATGCGCGCCCTGGCCGCCGTGGTCTGCCTGGTGCTGTGGCGGCGGGGCCGGCGGGAGCGGGCGGTGCGGGTGGCGGTGGCGGCGCTCGCGGTGTCCGCGGTGCAGCAGGGATTGAAGGCCGTGGTGGGGCGGGAGCGTCCGGTGTGGCCGGACCCGGTGGACTCGGCCCACTTCGCGGCCTATCCCTCGGGCCACGCCATGACGGCGACGGTGGTGTGCGGGGTGCTGCTGTGCCTGCTTCCCCGCCGGACCCCGCGGTGGGCGGTGCGCACCGCCTGGGCCACGGCCGTGGTGTCGGTCCTCGGGGTCGGCTTCACCCGGATCTACCTCGGCGTGCACTGGCCGTCGGACGTACTGGGGGGATGGCTGCTGGGCGTGGCCCTGGCGGCCCTGGCCGTGATGGCTCCGGGCCCCCGCCGGGGATGTGCCTGCCCTGGGCGATCCCCCGTGTCACCCAGAGCAGGCGGCCCCGCGCGCTGAGTATATTGGCTCCGAGCCAGTCAACGCAGGAGTAAGCATGTCCCCGCGCAGCGCATCGGTCAATGAAGAATTGCGCAGACGTTCCCGGGAGCGGCTGCTCCAGGCCACGGTCGAGCTCGTCGCCGAGCGCGGCTACGAGGCCACGACCCTCGGCGACATCGCCGACCGGGCGGGCGCGGCACGCGGCCTGGTCTCGTACTACTTCCCGGGCAAACGACAGTTGCTGCAGTCGGCGGTGCACCGGCTGATGCACCTCACCCTGCACGCGGCGCTGGAGCGCGAACCGCGCAGCCAGGACGGTCGGGAGCGGCTGGCGCGCGCCATCGACGCGGTCCTGGGGCTGGCCCGGGACGAGCCGTTGCTGATGCGGACGCACATGGCGGGCATCCTCACTGCCGAGGGCTTCGTGCAGTGCCCGGAGCAGCAGCGGCTGGCCGAGCTGCTGCGGGACACCGTCACCCGGTACGGCTCGCCGGACGTGGACGCGGACTATCCGCTGCTGCGGGCACTGCTGATGGGCGCCGTGGTGGCCGTCCTGCTGCCCGGTGCGCCCATGCCGCCGGCCCGGCTGCGGGCCGAGCTGTTCCAGCGCTACGGGCTGGACTGGGAGCTGGGCGTCCCGCCGGACGGGGGGCCGCCCGGCGGAACGATCCACTCAGGTCATCACGAGGTCAGTGGTACTCAGGCTGGCTCTGCACGTTGAGCCGGTCCATCCACACCCACTTGGCGCTCTCGGTGCGCCAGTCGTCGAGCCTCAGCACGTCGAAGCCCTTGGCGATGTCGTTCGAGTAGATGTGCCCGTTGTAGTAGTACGCGGACCAGGATCCGCCGAGTCCGAGCTTGTCGGTGGTCAGCGGGCCCCGTTCGAAGTACCCGATCTCCTTGGGCTGTGCGGAGTCGGTGAACTCCCATACGGAGACGCCGCCCTGGTACCAGGCCTGCACCATGATGTCGCGGCCGCCGCCGACCGGGATCAGCGAGCCGTTGTGGGCCACGCAGTTCTCGGTGTCGGCCTGGTGGCGCGGGATCTTGAAGTAGCTGCGGAAGGCGAGCTTGCGCCCGTCTCCGCTGCCGGTGATGTCGTAGATCCCGTCGGCGCCCCGGTGGGGGCCGGTGGCCGCGTTGCAGGTGGCGCCGCCACCGCCGCCGAGTTCGTCGGTGAACACCACCTTGTCCGCGCGTTCGTTGAAGGTGGCGGAGTGCCAGAACGCGAAGTTCACGTTGTCCTGCACCCGGTCGATGACCTTCGGCTGCTCGGGCGCGCTGATGTCGAAGAGGATGCCGTCGCCCATGCAGGCTCCGGCGGCCAGGTTCTTCGACGGAAGCACGGTGATGTCGTGGCAGCCGGTGGTCTTGGAGACGCCGGGGTTGGTGGGTCCGCCCGGGTTGCCGCCGTCGGGGAACAGGATCGGGAAGGCCACGACCGCGGCCTGGGTCGGCGCCTTCTTCGGGACCTTCACCACCGATATGCCGTCGTGCGGCGGCTTGCAGTCGGGGAAGGCCTCGTTCGGGGAGTACGAGGCGACGTAGAGGTAGATGTCGCGGCCGCCCGGCACCAGGGTGTGGGTGTGGGAACCGCAGGCCGTTTCCACGGACTTGATGTACTTGGGGTTCTTCTTGTCCTTGATGTCGAAGATCTTGATGCCCTCCCACGAGGACTTCTCCGTCGCGGGCTGCGAGACGCTGTTGCAGGAGTCGTCGCTGCGCGAGGAGTCGGTGGAGAGGAAGAGCAGGTCCCCGAGGACGGAGATGTCGTTCTGGCCGCCGGGGCACAACACCTCGGTGACGGTCTTCGGTGCCTTCGGGTTGGAGATGTCGTAGATCGTGAAGCCGTTGTAGTTGCCCGCGTAGGCGTACTTGCCCTGGAACGCCAGGTCGGAGTTGACGGTGGCGGTGGCGGCGAGGGGGATGTTCGCCAGGGGCTTGATGTTCGCGCTGTGCACGATCTCGTCCTGACCGGGGATCTCGCCGGGGGCGAGTTCCCTGCCCTGGACGAGGCCCGCGTCCTGCCGGCTGCCGCCGCCGGGCGCCACGTCGCCCGGGTCCGGGGTGGCGGCCGCCGGTCCGGCGGTCAGGAGCGTGGCGAGGAGCCCGGCCGCCGCGGCGGCCGCCCCCACCCTCCCTTTGCGCACTCTCGTGCTGTGGAACGAGCTCACTGTGCCCTCCCATGGGAGTCCGATCGGTTCCGTTCGATGGGGGAACGGAACCCGGACCCCGGCAGTATCTTCCTTTTCATGGACATGGCAAAAGACCCCCGGAGGGGCCAGCCCTCGCGAACGCGGCGGAGCCGATGCGCCGCAGCGGCCGTGGCCGCCGTCCTCCTGTTGGCCCTCGCCGGCTGTCAGGGAGAGGACCCGCCCGGCGCGGCCGCCGAGGACGGCCCGGCCGTGGTCGTCGCTCCGGGCCGGCCGGGCGAGGAGGCGCGCACGCTCAGCCCTGAACAGGCGGCCAGGGAGAAGCCCGACGACAGCCCGAACGCCGCCGACCACGCGTACGTCCAGGGCATGATCGAACATCACCGGCAGGCGCTGACGATGAGCGCACTGGCGCCGCAGCGGGCCTCGGCGGACGGGGTCAAGCGCCTCGCGGAGCGGATCGCGGCCGCCCAGCAGCCCGAAATCGGGGCGATGGAGCGGTGGCTGACCCTCCATCCGGCCCCGTCGGCCGGCTCGGGCGGCCCCGGCCACCACCACGGCGCCATGCCGGGCATGGCGACGGAACAGCAGCTGCAGGAGCTGTCGGGGGCCACGGGCGCCGACTTCGACCGGCTCTTCCTGAAGCTGATGACCGCCCACCACGAGGGCGCCCTGAAGATGGCGGGCCAGGCACTGGCCGGGGGCAACAACGTGGCGGTGGAGGAGATGGCCACCGAGGTGGTGGCCACCCAGACCGCCGAGATCCACCGGATGCGCGCGATGGGCTGACGGCCGGAGCACCCGGTGTCATGCTGGGACCACCTGCGGGAGGAGCTCCGCCGTGCTTCGTATCGCCGTCGTCGGATCGGGCCCCAGCGGGGTCTACGCGGCCCAGACGCTGGTTCAGCAGCGCGAGGTCCCGGGGGTGTGCGTCGACGTCCTGGACCGGCTGCCGGCTCCGTACGGGCTCGTGCGGTACGGGGTCGCGCCCGACCACGAGAAGATCAAGTCGCTGCAGGGCAACCTGCGCGGCGTGCTGGAGGACGAGCGGATCCGCTTCCTCGGCAACGTCGAGGTCGGCGGGGAGCTGCTGTCGACGGAGCGGCTGCTGGAGCTGTACCACGCGGTGGTGTACTGCGTGGGCGCGGCGCGCGACCGGATGCTGGGGATCCCCGGCGAGGAGCTGGCCGGGGTGCATTCCGCGACGGCTTTCGTGTCCTGGTACAGCGGCCACCCGGACGCCGTCGCGGAGGCCTTCGGCCTGTCCGCGGTGGATTCCGCGGTCGTGGTCGGCGCGGGCAACGTCGCGGTGGACGTGACACGGATCCTGGCCCGGGGCGAGGCCGAGCTGGCACCGACGGACATGCCGCAGCCGGCGCTCGGCGCACTCGCGGACAGCGGGGTGCGGCGGGTGGCGATGGTGGCCCGGCGCGGTCCCTCACAGGGCAAGTTCACCACCAAGGAGCTGCGGGAGCTGGGCACGCTGCCGGACGTGGACGCCGTGGTGGACCCTGCCGAGGCGGCCATCGACCCGGTGTACGGCGATCCGGTCGCGGCCGCGGCGCTGCCCGCGGTGGCCCGGCGCAACCTCGAGGTGCTGCGCGACTGGGCGGAGCGGGGCCCGGGCGGCGCCCGCCGCCGCATCGACCTGCGGTTCTATCTGCGCCCGGTGGAGATCCTGGGCGGGCCGGACGGCCGGGTGAGCGGCATGCGCTTCGAGCGGACCGCGCCGGACGGCCGCGGCGGGGTGACCGGGACGGGCGTGTACGAGGACATCGAGGCGCAGCTGGTGCTGCGTTCGGTGGGGTACAAGGGCGTCCCGCTGGCAGGCCTGCCCTTCGACCCGGCCAAGGGCACGGTCCCGCACGCGGCGGGCCGGGTGCTCCGCGCGGGCCGGGCCTCGGTCGGCGAGTACGTGGCGGGCTGGATCAAGCGCGGCCCGACCGGCGTGATCGGCACGAACCGTCCCTGCGCCAAGGAGACGGCCTCCTCGCTGCTCCAGGACGCGGGGACGCTGGCCCGGCGCGAGCTCCCCGACGACCCGCTGGACGCGCTGCGCGCGGCGGGCCTGCGGCCGGTGGAGTGGCCGGGCTGGCTGGCCATAGAGGCCGCGGAGGCCGACCTCGGCCGCTCCCTGGGCCGCCGTTCGGTGAAGATCCCCGACTGGCAGGGCCTGCTGGGCGCGGCCGGGCTGGGCCAGTGAGCGTCGCCGAAGGAGCACGGGCCGGCCCGTGAACGCCGACGACAGGGCCAGTGCCGCGTCAGGCACACCCCCTAGCAGTTCTCGCTGATCACGTCCTCCAGCGTGGAGAGTGACAGGCGGTCCTCCTCGATCTTCTTGTTGAGGGCTTCCAGCGTCTGCTTGAGGGCGCCGATCTGTTTCTCGTCCGGATCGGGCTGGGCCTCCAGCTCGGCGATCCTGCGCGCGAGCTCGGCCGCGTGCGCCTCGGCGGCCTTGATGGTCGCCTTGAGCTCCTTCGCGATGCGCTTCATCAGATCGCATCCGGATTCGCCTGCCATCGGTGAGTTCACGTCGCTACTCCCTCGTCATGGCGCCCCGCCGTCGGCGCGCCCGCGCGGCCAGTATCGAAGTCCCCGCCTGCCCGCACCCGGCGGAGTAGCCCGTCCGGACCATGGTCCGCCGGCACCTCGCGGGGCCCGGCGGGCTCAGCCCTTGCCCAGTCGGGCTTCCTCGGCGGCGGCCGCCGTGAGGACGCTGTCGAGGAGCCCGGGGAAGAGCTCCTCCAGCTCCTCCCGGCGCAGGGCGTTGAGCTTGGTGGTGCCGCGGTACGTCTGGCGGACGACCCCGCTCTCCCGCAGGACGCGGAAGTGGTGGGTGGTCGTGGACTTGGTGACGGGCAGCTCGAAGGAGGAGCAGGCCAGCGCCGAGGCCGAGCCGTCCAGGTCCCGGACGATGGAGAGCCGGACCGGGTCGGAGAGCGCGTGCAGCACGCCCTCCAGGCGGATCCCGGCCGCCTCGGGGTGGGGCAGGGCGCGGGCCGCGTCACGTTCCGTCATGTCCCTGCTCCGCTCGCTCGGCTTGGTCGGGCCCCCATCGTACGAGAGACGTCGTATGAGCAGGGCCGGGCGCGGCCCCGCCGTCACCAGGCCCGGTGGTACGGGGCGGGCGTACGGATCTCCGCGCCCAGTTCGGCGGCCGCGCGGCGGGCCCAGTACGGGTCGCGCAGCAGCTCACGGCCCAGCAGGACCGCGTCGGCCTCGCCGTTGGCCAGGATCTTCTCGGCCTGCTCCGGTTCGGTGATCAGGCCGACGGCGGCCGTGGGCAGGCTGGTCTCGGCCTTGACCCGGGCCGCGAACGGCACCTGGTAGCCGGGGCCGACCGGGATCGTCACGCCGGGGGCGAGGCCGCCGGTGGAGACGTCGAGGAGGTCCACTCCGTGCTCCGCCAGCAGCCCGGCCAGCCGGACCGTGTCGTCGGCGGTCCAGCCGTCCTCCTCCAGCCAGTCGGTGGCGGAGATCCGGAAGAACAGCGGGAGCTCCTCGGGCCACACGGCCCGTACCGCGTCGACGACTTCGAGGGCGAGGCGGGTGCGGTTCTCGAAGGAGCCGCCGTACGCGTCGGTGCGCCGGTTGCTGTGCGGGGAGAGGAACTCGCCGATCAGGTAGCCGTGGGCGCCGTGGATCTCCACGACCTCGTAGCCCGCCGCGAGCGCGCGCTCGGCCGCGGCCGCGAACTGCCCGGTGATCGCGTGGATCTCATCGGCCGTCAGCTCGTGCGGGACCGGGTGGCCCTCGGAGAACGGCACCGCGCTGGGTGCGACCGTGGGCCAGCCGTGCGCCTCGGGGCCGACCGGGCCGCCGCCCTTCCAGGGGCGCTCGGTGGACGCCTTCCGTCCGGCATGGGCGATCTGGATGCCGGGGACGGTGCCCTGCGCCTTGAGGAAGGAGGTGATCCGGCGCAGCGCCTCGACCTGGGTGTCGTTCCAGATGCCGAGGTCGTAGGGGGAGATCCGGCCCTCCGGGGAGACGGCGGTGGCCTCCTGGACGATCAGGCCGGTACCGCCGACGGCGCGGGCGGCGTAGTGGGCGAAGTGCCACTCGTGGGCCACGCCCGCGTTCGGGCCGTCGGGTTCGGCGCTGTACTGGCACATGGCGGCCATCCACACGCGGTTGGGGATCGTGACCGAGCGGAGGGTGTAGGGCGCGAACAGGGCAGCGAAAGCGGCGGGGGCAGCACTCATGAGGGCTCTCCAGACGTCACCGGCGCACCGGGGATCGGCTAAGTACGAGATTCACCGTACTACGAAATCTCTCGTACTACGAGACCTCTCGTACAAGCGCGTCGAGCTCGGCGCGCAGCGCCTGCGCCAGGGCGGGCAGGTCCGGCACGGCCGCCGCGTCGGCGACGAGGCCGTAGTGGACGGCGCCCTTGTAGGTGGAGACCGCGACGGCCAGGGACTGGCCGTGGGCCAGCGGGGCCAGCGGGTAGACCTCGCGGACCCGGCTCCCGCCGAGGGAGAAGGTCAGGCCGGGCAGCGGGACGCTGGTGACCAGGATGTCGAAGAGCAGCCGGGCGGCCTGGGCGACGAACGGGCCGCCGAGCCGGTGGCCGAGCGGGTGGACGTGGTCGGCGAGCAGGGCGACGGCTCCCGCGCCGCGGCCGGGTCCGGCGTCCTTGTTGCGGTCCATCGCGGCCCGTACGCGGTCCAGGCGCAGCAGCGGGTCGCGCTCGGCGAGCGGAAGCCGCAGCAGGTATCCGGAGAGCCGGTTGCCCCCGCCGCCTCCGGGCCGGCCGCGCCGGGACACGGGAATCAGGGCGCGCGGGCCCGGACCGCTGGGCGCGGGGTCGCCCCGGCCCTCCAGCCAGCGCCGCAGCGCGCCCGCGACCACGGAGATCAGCACGTCGTTGACGGTGCCCCCGGCGGCCTTGCGGACGAGGTTGACCTCGTCCAGGTCGAGGGCGAGCCCCGCCACCGCGCGGGCTCCCGTGCCGGAGGCGCCGGCGGTGAGCGCCCCGGGACCGCCTCCGAACGGTCGGGCGGGCGGCAGCCCGGCGCGGACCACGGCGGCCCCGATCTCCAGGGCCTGGCCGACCTCCTGCGCCCGGGCCGCGAGGACTCCGGGCAGCCGCCGCAGGGCGGCGCCGGCGCGCTGCCCGGGGACGGGGACGGGAGCGGCAGCGGCAGCGGCAGCGGGGACGGGGACGGGGACGGCCCGCGCGGCCGGCCGCAGGGCCGGGCCCTCGTCGAACAGCGCCGCGGCCAGGGCGAGCGCGCCCAGGCCGTCGGCGAGCGCGTGGTGGAACTTGAACAGCACGGCGAAGGTGGCCGGATCGGGCCCGGCCAGTACGTGCGCCTCCCAGGGGGGCAGGTCCCGGTCCAGCGGCCGGGCCATCAGCGGGCCCGCGGCGGTGTGCGCGTCCTGGTCCGTCCGTACGAGGAAGACGTGCCGCGCCGGGTCGAAGCCGGGGTCGGGCGACCAGGCGGCCGCGCCGACCGGCAGCAGGACGTCCCGGATCCGGCGGCGCAGACCCGGTACGGCGGCGCAGCGGGCGGTGAGCAGCTCGGCGGCATGTTCGGCGGCGAGCTCGGCGCGCAGCGCCTGCGCGTGCCGGCCGGGGCCGGATCCGCGACGGTCCGCGGCCGTGAAGACCGCGAGGGCGCCGAGGTGCATGGGGTGGGCGGCGGATTCGATCCGCCAGAAGGCGAGGTCGAGCGGGGACAAGTGCTCGGTGGCCACGTGGGTCCTCTCGCGTGCGGCTGAGATGGCCTGAAGTCAACCTATTCCGAACAGCCAGATGCAAGCAGCGACCATTTCCCAGTGGTAAATGAGTGGTAAATGATCAGTATTGATCCGCCGAGTGGACCCGCCGCCGCGCGCCGGGCCGCTGTCAGTGGGCGGGTGCAGACTGGCCGAAAAGCTCTGGAAGCATGGACGACTAGTCCGGAGGTGCCGGCCATGGCCGACGTACTGCTGCTCGTGGGTACCCGCAAGGGACTCTTCATCGGCCGCCGCCAGGACGGCGTTGCATCGTGGGCGTTCGACGGCCCCCACTTCAACGCCCAGGCCGTGTACGCGGTGGCCATCGACCGGCGGGGGCCGGCGCCCCGGCTGCTGGCCGGCGGGGACAGCTCGCACTGGGGGCCGTCCGTGTTCAGCTCCGACGACCTCGGGGCCACCTGGCGGGAGCCCGCCGCGGCCGCGGTGAGGTTCCCCAAGGACACCGGCGCCTCGCTGGAGCGGGTCTGGCAGCTCCACCCCGCCGGGCCCGAGGCCCCGGACGTGGTCTACGCGGGGACGGAGCCGGCCGCGCTGTTCCGCTCGACGGACCGCGGCGAGTCCTTCGAGCTGGTCCGCCCGCTGTGGGAGCACCCGAGCCGCGGCAGCTGGCAGCCGGGCGGCGGCGGGGAGGGACTGCACACGGTGATCACCGACCCGCGCGACCCGGACGCCGTGACGGTGGCCGTCTCCACCGCCGGGGTGTTCCGGACGAAGGACGGCGGCGCCAGCTGGGAGCCCTCCAACGACGGGGTCTCCGCGGTGTTCCTGCCCGATCCGCACCCCGAGTTCGGCCAGTGCGTGCACAAGATCGCCCAGGACGCCGGGAACACCGATCGGCTGTACCTGCAGAACCACTGGGGCGTCTACCGCAGCGACGACGCGGGCGCCCGGTGGACGGACATCGGCGGCGGACTGCCCTCGGACTTCGGCTTCGCGGTGGCCGCCCACCCGCACCGGCCGGACACCGCCTACGTCTTCCCGATCAACGCCGACTCCGACCGGGTGCCGGCCGAGCACCGGTGCCGGGTCTTCCGCACCCGCGACGCGGGGGCCAGTTGGGAGCCGCTCTCCAAGGGCCTGCCGGCCGGGGACCACTACGGCACGGTGCTCCGCGACGCCCTGTGCACGGACGACGCCGACCCGGCGGGGATCTACTTCGGCAACCGCAACGGCGAGCTGTACGCCAGCCACGACGACGGCGAAAGCTGGCGGCTGCTGGCCGAGCACCTGCCCGATGTGCTGTGCGTGCGGGCGGCGACGATCGGCCAGTAGAGTGATCCACCGTGGCAGCACGACCGTTGAACGAGATCGTCGAGCCGGGCTGGGCCCGGGCTCTGGAGCCGGTGGCGGGGCACATCGCCGCGATGGGCGACTTCCTGCGCGCCGAGATCGCGGCCGGCCGGACCTACGTCCCGTCCGGGGCCAACGTCCTGCGCGCCTTCCAGCAGCCCTTCGACGAGGTCAAGGTCCTCATCGTGGGCCAGGACCCGTACCCCACCCCGGGGCACGCGGTGGGCCTGTCCTTCTCGGTCGCGCCCGAGGTGCGGCCGGTGCCGCCCAGCCTCGACAACATCTTCCTGGAGCTGCACCGGGACCTCGGCACCGGCCGCCCCGCGAACGGCGACCTCACCCCGTGGACCCGGCAGGGCGTACTGCTGCTCAACCGCTCGCTGACCACCGCGCCCCGCCGGTCCAACGCCCACCAGGGCAAGGGCTGGGAAGCCGTCACCGACCAGGCCATCCGGGCGCTCGCCGCGCGCGGCAAGCCGCTGGTGTCCATCCTCTGGGGGCGGGCGGCCCGCAACCTGCGGCCGCTCCTCGGCGCGCTGCCGGTGGTGGAGTCCTCGCACCCCTCCCCCAAATCGGCCGACTACGGCTTCTTCGGGTCCCGGCCGTTCAGCCGGACGAACCAGCTCCTGGAGGAGCAAGGTTCACAGCCTGTGGACTGGCGCTTGCCGTCCGTCAGTTGAACCTGTCTGCCCTTCACCGGATAAATACGGACAGATGCCACCGGAGAAGGCCCTGCCCGAACACCCGGTTCCGATAAGCCAGTAGCATGCGGCGCCATGAGCTCCCCCACTGGGCCCGCAAATGGCCTGCCCGTACGAATGCCGCGACCCCGCCAGACCGGACGGCACCGCCGGCCCGAGCCCGCGGTGGCGCCCGAGGGCGCGCCCGCGCTGGTGCTCGCCGTGCCCGGGGTCCCTTCGGCCGCCTCGCGCGGGCTGGCGGAAGAGATCATCAGCATCGGCCGTTCCGAGCTGCCGGGCCTCGACGCCCGCATCGGCTTCCTCGACGGTGACGACGCCTCCGAGTTCCCGTCCCTGTCGGGCGTGCTGACCGCCGTCGCGACCGAGCGTGCCGCGCGTGCGGAGTTCGCGCGCGCCGCCGGCCACGAGGTGCCCGCGCCGACCGGCCCGGACGCCGTGGTGGTCCCGCTGCTGGCCGGTCCCGACGGCGACCTGCTGCGCCGGGTCCGCCAGGCGCTGATGGACTCCTCGGCCGCGGCCGAGCTGGCCGACGTACTCGGCCCGCACCCGCTGCTCGCCGAGGGCCTGCACGTGCGCCTGTCCGAGGCGGGCCTGGCCCGCGCCGACCGCGCCCGGCTGTTCACCGTGACCACCGCCGCCGACGGCATCGTCCTGGCCACCACCGGTGGCGAGGAGGCCGTACAGGCCGCCGGGATCACCGGGATGCTGCTCGCCGCCCGGCTCGCCGTGCCGGTCAAGGCGGCCGCGCTCGACGAGGAGGGCTCGGTGGCCGCCGTCGCCGAGCAGCTGCGCCGCGAGGGCTCCACGCAGCTCGCGCTCGCCCCGTACCTGATCGGCCCGGAGGCCGCCGAGGGGCTGCTGGACACCGCCTGCAAGGAAGCCGACTGCGCCGCCTCCGAGGTGCTGGGCGCCTACGGGGCGCTCGGCAAGCTCGCCGTCACGCAGTACTCCGCGGCTCTCGGGATCACCCAGGGCGCCGCTGCCCACTGAGGCCCCGAAAGCCGTACGAGGGCCCGCCCCCGGAAGTCCGGAGGCGGGCCCTCGTCGTACGCGGCCGCGTCTCGCGGAGCTCAGCCGAAGACCACGCAGGCGGCTGCCGGCACCTCCAGCTGCCCGGCGCGGCGGGGCTTCCCCGTCACCGGGTCGACGTCGAACCAGGTGACGTTCCCGGACCACTCGTTGGAGACGTACAGCCGGCGCCCCGCGGGGTCGGCGACGAGATCCCGGGGCCAGCTGCCCCCGCAGTCCACGGTGTCCGTGAGCTGCGGTTTCCCGGGCTCATCGACGAGCGAGAAGGTGGCGATGACGTTGGAGCCGCGAACCGCCGCCCAGAGGAAGCGCCCGTCGGGCGACACCAGCGGCGTCGAGGGGTACTCCCGCGTGGCCCCTGGAGCGCCCGCAGAGGCGAGCGAAACCTCCCCGACGGGTTCCACTTCACCCGAGGCCGCGTTCCAGCGGCAGACGGTCAGCTGCGGCTCCAGCTCGTGCAGGACGTAGAGCACGGCGCCGTCGGGGTGGAAGGCGAGGTGGCGGGGGCCGGTTCCGGCGCGCAGGACGGTCTCGGCGTGGAGCGTGAGCGCCCCCGTGCCCGGGTCCGGCGCGCATACCCGCACCGAGTCGGTTCCCAGGTCCACGCTGAGCACCCAGCGGCCGCTCGGGTCGGGCAGAACCTGGTGGGCGTGCGGGCCCTCCTGCCGTTCGGCGTCGGGGCCGGAGCCGTGATGCGCGAGGACGCTGACGGGGCCGCCCGGGCTGCCGTCGGCGCCGAGCGGCAGGCTGCTGACGCTTCCGGACACGTAATTGGCCGTCAGCAGGCTGCGCCCGCGGACACTGAGGTGGGTGGGGCCCGAACCGTCGACGGGCACCGGCCGCCCCAGAGGCGTCAGCCCCTCGGCCGTGGGCCGGAAGGCGCCCACGGCGCCGGCTTCCGTCTCGCTCACCGCGTAGAGCACCCCGCTGTCCGGGTCGCGCGTGAGGCAGGAGGGATCGGGGAAGGGGTCGGTGACGGCGAGCGGGCTCAGCGCTCCGGTGATCGGATCCACGGCCGCGGTGGTGATGCCGCGGCCGCCCCCCGAGGTGAACGAGCCGATGTAGGCACGGTGTCCGCCGCGCTGGTCGTCCGTACTGTTCGCGCCGCCCACGGGATGCCCTCTCCGCCGTCCGGATCCGTTCGGAGCCGACGGTAACAGAAGGTCTATACCAAATCCCGTCCTTCGGCCCGCTCCCGCGCGCCCGGGTGATGGACGTACGCCGTACTGCTCGGCCGGTCCTCGTAGGTGCGGTGGAAGACCGGGGTCGCCGAGCCGGAGATCGGCGGCACGATCCAGGACCAGTCGGCGCCCACCTCCCGGCCCTTGCGCTCCTCCCGCTCCATGTGGGACAGGAAGCGGCGGGACTCGGTGTGGTGGTCGGCGATCGTGACCCCGGCGCGGTCGAAGGAGTGCAGGACCGCCCGGTTGAGCTCCACGAGCGCCCGGTCCTTCCACAGCGAGCGGTCGCTGGAGGTGTCCAGGCCGAGCCGGCGTGCCACGGCCGGCAGCAGGTTGTACCGGTCGGTGTCGGCGAGGTTGCGGGCACCGATCTCGGTGCCCATGTACCAGCCGTTGAACGGCGCCGCCGGATAATGGATGCCGCCGACCTCCAGGCACATGTTGGAGATGGCGGGCACCGCGTGCCAGCGCAGCGCCCAGTCCGCCCAGCCCTCGTCGTCGGGGTGCTCGATCGGCACCTCCAGGACGGCGTCCTGCGGGGTGTCGAACCAGCGGGGCTTGTCGTCGACGCCCTGCACCACCAGCGGCAGGAGGTCGAAGGGGGTGCCGGCGCCACCGGGCCAGCCGAGCCGCAACAGGGCCTCGGTCAGCGGGGCGTTGCGGGCGTCGCCGACGGTGACGGAGGGGTGGTCCCCGTAGCCGGCGTACCGGACGAGCTGCTCGCTCCAGATCAGCGGCCCTGGCCGGTCCGGGGCCTCCGGGGCGAAGACCGTGATCGTGGGCCGCACCCGGCCGCCGTTGGTCGCCTCGCGCAGGTGCTCGAAGCACTCGGCGGCGATACCGTCGGCGTCGGTCAGCTCCCGGCGGTCACGGACCCGCAGGGAGTTCCAGTAGAGCCTGCCTATGCAGCGGTTGCTGTTGCGCCAGGCCACCCGGGCCCCGTGGACGAGCTCCTCGGGGGTGTGCCGGTACGTGCCGGTCTCCGCGAGTTCGGCCCGTACGGCGGCGAGCCGTTCCCGCGGATCGCCCGCAGCGTGGTTCTCCCTGTGGAAGAGTCGGATGAACTCCTCGGCCGCTTCCCACACCTGAGCGGTGGTGGAGCGCTGCTGAAGTATTTCCATTCCGGGCGGTTACCCCCTGTCCGACCAGATCCACCCTGTACATGCCGGATGAATGTGCAATGAACAATCACCCGTTGTACATGCCGCAGGTCAGCGCCGCGGGCAAGGCTTCGCCCGGAACACTCCTCCGAGTGATCTTCAGCGATCGGCCTGCGGGCCGCATCCGAAGGGGCGTACGATCCGCCGCAGCGCGGGAGTTGACCCAGGGACGCAACCTGTCAGCGACAGGGCCGGCTCATGAAGAGCGCCTGCTCCCCGGCAGCGGGCGTGCCGCCGTACAGGGTGGTGTCCAGACCGCACAGGGAGAACCCCATGCGCCCATAGGCGTGCACGGCAGGCGCGTTGACGGAACTCACCTCCAACCAGAGGTGCTCGGCGCCCCGTTCACGGCCGAAGTCCGCCGCGCACTCGATCAGCGCGCGGCCGATGCCGCGGCCCCGGTGACCGGGCGAGACCTCGATGTCCTCGATGGTCAGCCTCCGGTTCCACGCGGCGTAGCCCACCGCGGCGAAGCCGCACACCCGGCCGCCCTCGACGGCGACATAGGTCCGCGCGTCCCCGCCGGCGCCCGCACCACCGCCGGACCCCTGTTCATCGTGCTCCTCGGGCGGGAACTCCTTGTACAGGGGCGGATCCGCCGGAACCTCCCGGAGCAGGAACCCCAAGCCGGCGGCGCCACCGGAAGGAACCACCTCGAAGACGGTGTCGGTGGTGAAAGAACCGTCGAGGGCCTCGATGGCCCCCGCGTCCTCGGGGCGTGCGAGGCGGTAGACGATGCCGTCGGCGGAACCGTGTGCGGTGGTCATGGGATCCACGGTACGCAAAAAATCCCCCGGCGGAATTCGCTGCCGAGGGAGGAGAGAGCGTATATTCAATGGTTCATGACTTCACTGGGAAGGGAAGTCATGGGGAAGCTTTCGAGGACACTGTATCGCGGCAGGAGTGCAATTGTCAACCGAGGAATTCCGGAAAGAGCAGCAATTCGTCACTGACCTCTATGTGCGCCTCGACCACCTGCGTGACCAGGCCGAACGCGCTGTCGAGGGAGCTTTGCGCGAGGTGGGGAACGGTGCTCAGGCACGTCTGGAGCGCGATGTCCTGGTCGCCGAGCAGTCCGGGCTGCTTTCCGCTCTGAATGCCGGAGAGAACGGCCTGTGTTTCGGCCGTCTGGAGTTCTCCGACGGCCGCGACCACCACATCGGCCGGATCGGAATCCGCGCCGACGACGCGGAGCGCACGCCGCTGGTCCTGGACTGGCGCGCGGAGGTGGCCCGCCCGTTCTACCTCGCCACCGGCCACACCCCCATGGGCCTGCGCCGCCGCCGGCACATCAGCAGCCGGGGGCGCGTGGTGACCGCCCTGCACGACGAGATCCTCGACCTCACCGACGCCGAGCGCACCGGCTACGAGGGCGCCGACGCGGACGCCGTCCTTCTCGCCGCGCTGGACGCCGCCCGCACGGGCCGCATGCACGACATCGTGCGCACGATCCAGGCCGAGCAGGACCGGGTCATCCGCTCCACGCACCGCGGGGTGCTGGTCGTCGAGGGCGGTCCGGGCACCGGGAAGACGGCGGTGGCCCTCCACCGGGCCGCCTACCTGCTGTACGCGCACCGCGAGCTGCTCGCCAAGCGCGGTGTGCTGATCGTCGGACCGGGCCCCGCGTTCCTGGGCTACATCGGCGGGGTCCTGCCCGCGCTCGGTGAGACGGGCGTCCTGCTGGCGACGCCGGGCGAGCTCTATCCCGGTGTCCACGCGACGGGCACCGACCGTCCGGGCGCGGCCGCGGTGAAGGGCCGGGCCTCGATGGCGCAGGTCCTGGCGCGCGTGGTGGAGGACCGCCAGCGCCTGCCGGAGACGGTTCCGGCGGACACCGGCGAGGAGTACGACACCGTCCCCGAGCCCGCGCTGGAGATCGACCACGACGACTACGGGACGCTGCTGCTGGACCGCACGATGGCCTACGAGGCACGGGACCGGGCCCGGGCCACCGGGCTGCCGCACAACCAGGCGCGGCCCTCCTTCGCCTTCCGGATCATCGACGCGCTCACGGCGCAGCTGGCCGACCGGCTGGGGGCGGATCCGTACGGCGGTCCGAACCTGCTGGGTTCGGACGACGTGGCCCAGCTGGGCAAGGAGATCGCGATGAGCCCGGCCGTGCACGCGGCGATCGACTCCCTGTGGCCCTCCCTGACCCCCGAGCGACTCGTCGCGGACTTCCTGGCCGACCCCACGCACCTGCCGGCGCACGAGGCGGAGCTGATCCGGCGCGAGCCGTCGGCGCGGCCGGACTGGACCCCGGCCGACGTGCCGCTGCTGGACGAGGCGGCGGAGCTGCTCGGCGAGGACGACCGTGCGCGGCGCGCCGCCGAGGAGCGCGAGCGGCAGCGGCGCATCGCGTACGCGCAGGGGGTGCTGGACCTCTCGGAGGGTTCCCGGTCGTACGAGTTCGAGGATGAGGAGAACGAGTACCTGGCGGCGCACGACATCATCGACGCCGAGCGGATGGCCGAGCGCCAGGAGGAGGCCGACCACCGCAGCGCGGCCGAGCGTGCCGCCGCGGACCGCACCTGGGCCTTCGGGCACGTCATCGTGGACGAGGCGCAGGAGCTGTCGGAGATGGCGTGGCGGCTGCTGATGCGGCGCTGTCCGACCCGTTCCATGACGCTGGTCGGTGATCCGGCGCAGACCGCCGAGGAGGCCGGCTGCGGATCGTGGGAGCGCATCCTCGGCCCGTACGTGGGCGAGCGCTGGGAGCTGGTCCGGCTGGGGGTCAATTACCGTACGCCCGCCGAGATCATGGAGGTGGCGGCCGCCGTACTGCGGGAGCGCGACCCCGGTTTCGCCCCGCCGAGCTCGGTGCGGGCCACCGGGGTGCGGCCGTGGGCGCGGGCGACGGACGACCTGGCGGGCGCGGTCGCGGAGGCCGTGCGGCAGGAGCTGCCCGCTGAGGGGCGGCTCGCGGTGATCGCGCCGCGGGAGCTGCACGCCGAACTGGCCGGGGAGCTGCCGGGGGTACGGGCCGGGGCGCAGCCGGATCTGACCCGGGAGGTGGTCCTCCTCGACCCGCGCCAGGCCAAGGGGCTGGAGTTCGACACGGTGATCGTGGTGGAGCCGGCCGCCCTCCAGCCGAGCGACCTGTACGTGGCGCTCACCCGGGCCACCCAGGCCCTCGGGGTGGTGCACACCGCGGGCAGGCTGCCGGCGGGTCTGGAGGCGGCCGGGGAGGGGCTGCTCAGGCGCTGATGACCAGCGGGGCCCGCGGGTCGGTGCGCAGCGGGGCGGCGAGCGCGACCAAGGCGTGCTCGAGGCCGTGCAGGTGGGCGAGGGCCGGCTCCGCGGGCTCGGCGGGCCGGGGCGGAACGATGAGCTCCGGGGTGCTGTCGGGGGCGGTGAGCGCCTCGACGGCGGCCTCCACCCGCCAGCAGGCCGCGGCCAGCCGGGCGTCGTGCGAGGCCTGCGGGTCGGCGGCGACGGCGACGAGCCCGCGCACTTCCCGGGCGCAGTCGTCGAGCAGCGCCAGAACCTGCCGGGCGCGGGCCTTGCGGGCGCGCAGCGGGCTCAGGGGGTGGACGAGGGGCGCGAGGGCCATCCGTACACGGCCGAGCAGCAGGTCCAGCTCGGCGGCGTGGGGGGCGGGGTCGGCGGCGGGGTTGCCGGCGAGCCGGTCCAGGGCGGCCGCGGTGGAGGCGCGGACGCAGTGCAGGGCCCGCTGGATCCAGGCGTCGTTGGCGGCGTGGGTGGTCACCGGGAGGATGATCACGACGGCGAGTGCGGCGCCGAGCGCGCCGATCGCGGTCTCCTGGAAGCGCAGGAGCAGCAGTCCGGGGTGCAGGACGCCGAGGAGTCCGTAGAGCAGCCCGGCCATGACGGTGACGAAGAACATCATCCAGGAGTAGGAGGGGGCCGCGGTGTAGAAGATCCCGAAGACGCACACGGCGACGAGTGCGGCGGTCGGCGCGGGCGCGCCGTGCAGCGGTACGGCGATCAGCAGCCCGGCGGCGATGCCCAGGACGGTGCCCAGGACGCGGCGGAAGCCCCGTACGAGGGTCTCGCCGCGGGAGGCGGTGTTCACGAAGATCCACCAGGCGGTGCCGACGGCCCAGTACCAGCGGTCCTCGGAGAGGGCCTGGCCGATGGCGAGGGCGAAGGCGCAGGCGGCGGCGGCCTGGAAGGCCTGGCGGGTGGTGGGCCGCGCGAGACCGGTGCCCGGCAGCCCCGGCGGGGCGGCGGGGGGCGGGGTGCGCCGCTCGATGGGCCACAGCACGAAGCGCACGGTCCCGGAGGCGAAGAGGGCCAGTCCGACGGCGGCGTACAGCTCGGGCAGCTGTCCGGGCAGGGCGTGCAGGAACTGGGTGACGAAGAACATCATGAAGCCGAAGATGCCGAGGGCGTGGCCGCGCGCGCCCCAGCGGCGGGCGTAGACCCCGGCGAAGACGACGGCGAGGAACGCGGCGTCCCGGGCGAGGGGCACCCCGTGCAGGGTGGTGGCCAGCGCGAGGACGGGGAATCCGACGGCGGGCAGCAGGGCGGTGGTGGTGCGCTGGGCGCGCACGCTCGGGTCGACCACGGTGAAGAGGGCCAGCAGGGCCGCCAGTCCTCCGGTGATGGAGGCGGTCAGGGAAAGACCGCAGAGCTCCGCGAGGGCCACGGCGGCTGCGACGCCGATCACCGCGCGGGCCGAGTTCCGCAGTCTCATACGCCCCGGGTCCGGAGCCACGAACATCCTCTTCACGGCGGTGTGCCGCCCCCCTTGCAGTGGTGCGCGCCGGCCCGGCGGCCGCCCGGGGGTGGTGGGCGGTGAACGGGCACGGCGAAGGCGCCGCGCTCCGGATCCGGCCTCGTCGCCGTCCGGCGCTGCGCAGCGCCGTAAGTACATGGATATGACACAGATAAGCATCTGTGGGCCCACTGGCTCAACACGCCGGCGCCGCACTGGTCCATTGGCCCAGCTGGAGGCCGTGATATTCGGCCAGGGGGGTGCCAACGGACCGGCCCGGCGGCGATCCGGCCGGGGTGCGCGCCTGGTCGGCGGCGACCGGCCCGCGGCCTGTCCGCCGGTACGGATCGGCCCGGCTCGCGGTATGGCCGGGACGAGTTTTCGGCCGCCCGCCGGGCACCCTACGTAAATCAGCCAATCGGGGAGGCGCCTCGCCTCCTCGGCACGTGCTCGTGTACGGGTCGCGGGCTGGCATCGTGCGGGTCCTGGCGGCGCGGACGGCGGGTCGCCACTGCGGAGCGGCCGGTCGGGCGGGGATCCATTTCCGGACAGCATGCGTGGCGCCAACTGCGGTGGGCGGCCAGCATCATGACCTGTTGTCAAGAGTCATGCGCTGAACGGATAAGATCCCGGGCTGTTGTCCAATGATCTTTCGCATCCGATCGTTTGAGGGTTCTGATGGTTCGAGAGGGATCGTCGCCCGGCAGTCCAGGGCCCACCTCACCCGTCGTATGGGCGCTGCCCGCCCTGTTGACCGCGGCGCTCGCGGCGGTCACCGTGGCGCTGGTCTCCGCACCTGCCCGCACCCCCGTGGCGTGGGTCGGTGCCGCGGCGTTCGTCGCCGTCGCGCTCTCGTGTGGTGAGGCCGCCCGGCGCGGCAAGGCGGTCGCGGCGCTCCGTGCCACGGTCGCGGTGCAGGAGGCCGCCCTGTCGCGGCAGCAGACCGAGACCGTACGGCTGGCCGAGGCACTGCTGCCCGACGTCGTGGCGCGCCTGCGCAAGGGCGAGTTCCCGGAGGACGTACTCGCCTCCCTGGAGGACGCCAGTACCTACCAGCCCGGCCTGACCCCCGCGTTCCGGGCCGCCCACCACGCGGTGCTGCGCTCGGTGCTCGACGCCGTGGTGGCGGAGGAGGACCTGCGCGACTCCGCGCAGCGGGCCTTCGTGAACATCGCCCGCCGCGTCCAGGCGATCGTGCACCAGCAGGCCCAGGAGCTGCGGGAGATGGAGGACCGGCACGGCCAGACCCCGGCCGTCTTCGGCGATCTGCTCCGGCTCGACCACGGCACCGCGCTCATCGGCCGGCTCGCCGACTCCATCGCCGTGCTCGGCGGCGCGCGGCCCGGCCGCCAGTGGAACAAGGCCGTGCCGCTGTACAGCGTGCTGCGCGGTGCCATGTCCCGGATCATCGACTACCAGCGCGTCGAGCTGCACTCCGTCTCGCAGGTCGCCGTCGAGGGCCCGGCGGTCGAGCCGCTCATCCACGCCCTGGCGGAGCTGCTGGACAACGCCACCCGCTACTCCCCGCCGCAGACCAAGGTGCACCTGACCGCCGTCGACGTGAACTCGGGCATCGCGATCGAGATCGAGGACGGCGGTCTGAGCATGAGCGAGGAGGCCCGCAAGCGGGCCGAGCGCATGCTGCGCCAGGCGCAGGAGGGCATCGACCTCACCGACCTGGGAGAGACCCCGCGGCTGGGCCTCGCCGTGGTCGGCCGGCTCGCGCAGGCGTACGACTTCCGGGTGTCGCTGCGCTCCTCGGCGTACGGCGGGGTACGGGCCATCCTCGTCGTCCCGCAGGGCCTGATCACCACCGTGTCGACCGCGACCGGCGTGGCCCACGGCATCGGCACCTCCTCGGGGCCCCGCGCGGCCCTCCCGCCGGCGCCCGCGCCCGCGCCGTCGGCCGCGCCCGCCTCCTCGGCCGCGCCCGCCTCCTCGGCCGCGCCCGCCTCCTCGGCCGTGCCCGCGCAGACGCCCCGGCCGGCCACCGGCCCGCAGCTTGCGGCGGAGAGGGACGAGGTGCCCGTCGTGACCGAGCGGACCGCCAACGGGCTGCCGCAGCGCCGCCGCAAGGCGCGTGCCACGGCTCCCGAAGAGCCTGCCGCCGCGCAGACCACTGCCGAGGTCCCCGGCCGGACCGAAGCACAGCCCGGGATGTGGCTGGCCGCCTTCCAGAGCGGCCTGTCCGGGGACAGCCGGACCGACGGGAGCCACATCGCGGACAGCCAGACACCAGACGCCTCGCCGGCCTCGGCGAGCAAGGGGGAACAGCCATGAGTCAGCTGCAGACCAATATGGACTGGATGCTCAAGGACCTGGCCGAGAGCGTTCCGCAGACCCGGCACGTCATCGTGCTCTCCGCTGACGGCCTGCGGATGGCCCAGTACGGTGCGGAGACCGACACGGCCGACCGGCTCGCCGCCGCCTGCGCCGGACTGCAGAGCCTGGCCGGCGCGGTGGCCTCCGAACTGCCGAACAGCAGGGGTCGGATGAAGCTGGTCGTCATCGAGATGGACGGCGGGTTCTTCTACCTGATGGCAGCGGGCGCCGGGGCCTACCTGGCGGTACTGGCCGACGAGGGCGTCGACGCGGGGCTGATGGGCCAGCGCATGCGTGACCTCGTGGCACGGATCGGAGAGCACCTCAGCAGCCCGCCGCGCAGCGACAGGCAGACCGCGTGAGAGACCCGGGCAACAGCTGGGAAGACGGCAGCCCCGAGCGGCTGTACGTCATCACGGGCGGTCGCAGCGCACCGTTAGTTCCCAGCGGCCTCGACCTGGTCACGCTGATCGTCGCCACGTCGGGGCCCCGGCCCGGCATGCCGCCGGAGCAGGCGGCGATCATGCGGCTGTGTCAGGCGCCCCTCTCGGTGGCCGAGATCTCCGCGTACCTCGGCCTGCCGGTGAGCGTGGTCACCGTCCTGATCGACGACCTGCTCACCGCGGGCAAGGTGCTCTCCCGCGCACCCGTGGCCCGTGCCCAACTCCCCGACCTGGCATTGATTGAGGCAGTGATCGATGGACTTCGAAAGCTCTGAGGCGTCGCCCGCCGGGCCGCGGCGCGAGGACGTACTGCCCGCCACGGCCGCCGCCGCGGTCAAGGTGGTGATCGTGGGCGGGTTCGGGGTCGGCAAGACGACCCTGGTCGGCGCGGTGAGCGAGATCCGGCCCCTGACCACCGAGGAGACGATGACCCAGGCCGGGGTCGGCGTCGACGACACGGCGGGCGTGGAGCGCAAGACGTCCACCACCGTGGCCATGGACTTCGGCCGGATCAGCATCAACGAGGAACTGGTGCTGTACCTCTTCGGGACCCCCGGCCAGCAGCGGTTCTGGTTCCTCTGGCGCGGCCTGTTCGAGGGTGCGCTGGGCGCGGTGGTCCTGGTCGACACCCGCCGGCTGGAGGTCAGCTTCGATGTGATCGGCCGGCTGGAGGAGCGCGGGGTGCCCTTCGTGGTCGCCGTCAACTCCTTCCCCGACGCCCCCCAGTACCCGGTCGAGGAGCTGCGCAGCGCCCTCGACCTGCCCGCGGCCGTGCCGCTGGTGCTCTGCGACGCCCGGCGCCGCGACTCCAGCCGTGACGTCCTCATGACGCTGATGCACTACCTGCACTCCCTCGCCGTGACCCCGGAGGCATCGTGACCACTCCCCCCTCCCCCGCCGCTTCCTCTCCGCCGCCGGGCTGCCCCGCGCACCGGCTGTACGGTCCCGAGGCCGAAGCCGATCCGATGGGCCTGTACGAGAAGCTGCGCGCCGAGCACGGCGCGGTGGCGCCGGTCCTCGTCCAGGGCGACCTGCCCGCCTGGCTGGTGCTCGGGCACCGCGAGAACCTGGACGTGGCCCGTACGCCGTCGCGGTTCTCCCGGGACCCGCGGCGCTGGCGGGACCAGCAGGAGGGCCGGGTTCCGGCCGACCACCCGCTCACCCCGATGACCGCGTGGCAGCCCGTGTGCCACCTGGTCGACGGTGCGGAGCACGAGCGGCTGCGCGGTGCGGTCACCGAGTCGCTGGAGCGCTTCGACCGGCGCGGTGTACGGCGCTACGTCAAGCGGTTCGCGGACCAGTTGATCGACCAGTTCGTCGAGGCCGGGCAGGGCGACCTCGTCGCGGACTTCGCCGAGCCGCTGCCGATGCTGGTGATGACCCAGCTGGTCGGGGCGCCGGATTCGTACGGCCCGCGCCTGGTGGAGGCCGCCCGCGACATGCTCCAGGGCACCGAGACGGCCGTCGCCAGCAATGCGTACGTGACCGCCACCCTGCGCGAACTCGTGATGCGCAAGCGGGCGGTGCCCGGCCGGGACTTCACCACGTGGATGGCCGAGCACCCGACCGCGCTGACCGACGAGGAGATCGTCGAGCACCTGCGCCTGGTGATGATCGCGGCGTTCGAGTCGACCGCCAATCTGATCGCGAACACCCTGCGCGTGGTGCTCACCGACCGGAGGTTCCGCGCGAACCTCTCCGGCGGCCACATGACCCTGCCCGACGCGCTGGAGCAGGTCCTGTGGGACGAGCCCCCGTTCACCACGATCCTGGGGCGCTGGGCCACCGGCGACACCGAGCTCGGCGGGGCGCAGATCAAGGCCGGGGACATGCTGCTGCTGGGGCTCGCGCCCGGGAACGTCGATCCGGAGATCCGGCCCGACCTGACGGCGCCCGTCCACGGCAACCGCTCGCACCTGTCCTTCAGCAGCGGCCCCCACGAGTGCCCCGGCCAGGACATCGGCCGGGCCATCGCGGACACCGGGATCGACTCCCTGCTGACCCGGCTGCCCGACCTGGAACTGGCCGTCCCCGAGGACGCGCTGCAGTGGACGGCGTCCCTGATGTCCCGCCACCTGGTGGCGCTCCCGGTGCGGTTCACCCCGCGGGGATCCTCCGTCACGGGCAGTACGCGGGCACCGGCCGCGGCGGCGGCCGCCGCGCCGGCCGCTCCCGCTCCCCTTCCCGGGGAACGGCCGGCGGTGCGGGTCCGGTGGTGGGCCCGGCTGCTGGGCCGCCGCCGCTGACCGGTCGCGTCAGGCGTCGAGCTGCTGCCACCACCAGGCGAGAGCCGGTACCGGCGGCGGCTCGGCCCGCGGGTCGCTGGGCGTGTCGCGCCAGCTGACGTCGAACCGGGCCCCCTCCACGGGGAGTTCGTTGCGATTGCGCGGGCTGGCGTAGCGCGGTGCCCGGGAGTGGTACTCCAGGTCCCCGGCGATCCAGTGCTCCAGCGAGCCGAGGTACCGGCTCAGCTGCTCGCCCGCGTCACGGCCGAGCTGCTCGCGCAGCCGGACGAACAGGGCCACCGTCCGGTCCCGCAGGGCGAACGCGGCGGGCAGCGCCTCGGCCGGGGTGCACCCGTCCTGCGCGGCCAGGACGTTCACGAGGTTGTGCTCCCACGGGACGTGGTGGTCGTCCTTGTTGTACGAGAACAGGTCGTTGTCGCAGCTGACGATGAACCCGGCCGCGTCGGTCAGGGCCTGGACGGGCGCGGAGTACAGCTCGTCGCCCGGCACGGCGATCCCGTTGGCCACGTCGCACCACGTGAGGGTGAAGCGGGTCCCGTTGCTCGAGATCCGCGCCGCCACGAAGTCGTTCAGGCTCGGCATGGTGCCCCGCTCGGCATGGGCGGTCTGCCAGGCGGCGCCGGCCACCCAGTCCCGGATGCCCTCGGTGAAGCGGCGCAGCTGGACGGGGGCGAGCATCTCCCGGGTGCGGGCCGCGAGGTCCTCCAGCGCGGCCGTGTGCGGGCCGGGCGGCAGCAGGCCGGAGCCGGGGGCCTCGACGGTGCGGACCAGCCGCGCACCGTGGTCCGCGACGGAGGCGGTGCTCGACGCGCCGGTGTTGGAGTCCTGCCAGTCGTCGGTGGCGAAGGCCCAGTAGTTCCACTGGGTGAAGAGCAGCATCGGCTCGACCTCGCCGTACGGGATGATCCGGCTGGTGAAGTCGGCGGCGCGGGTGGCCAGCCCCCAGGCACGCTCGGTGGCGTCCGGGTAGAACCCGTGGGTGTCGATCCAGGCGATGGCCCGCTTCTCGATCTCCGCCGCGGCGGGATGGATGAGGCCCTTTTCGAACGGGCAGTAGAACGGTGGCAGTTGCCAGCCGATCCGGGAGGGGTAGGAGCCCTCGGCGTACACGGGTGGCATCAGTTCCCCCCGCCCAGCCGGAAGAGCAGCAGCCGGGTCTCCAGCGCGTGGTCGCGCCAGATGCGGAACAGCTTGCCGTGGGTGATGGTCGACTCCCGGAGCCGCTCGCGGGACCAGACGGAGGGGGCGGCGGTGTCCTCGAGCCGGTCCAGTTCGGCGGTGTTCCAGGCCATGGACTGGACCCAGAACTCGGCGACCCGGTCGGTGAGGTCCTCGTCCTGCTCCAGCTCGAACCCGGCGGCCTCGGCGGCCGCTATGTACTCGGTGAGGGTGCCGAGGCGGGTCTTGTAGTAGCCGTCGATGAACTCGGTCCACTCGGGGCGGCGGATGAAGTGCTCTTGTATCCCGAACCAGCCGCCCGGCTTCAGGGCTTTGGCGACCACCTCGAAGAGCCGTTCCCGGTCCATGTAGCCGGAGCTCTCGTTGGCGTAGGCGGCATCGTACGTTCGCTCGGTGGTGAACTCGTGGACGTCCGCGAGCAGCGGTGTCACCCGGTCGCCGACCCCGGCCTGGCGGGCGAACTGCTCGATGAGGGGCACGTGTTCCGCCGCGACGGTGAGGCCGGTGACGCTCGCACCGTGTTCCTGCGCCCAGTAGAGCGAGCCGCCGCCGAGCCCGCAGCCGATGTCGAGGAGGCTGCGGGGCGGGCTGGCGTACGCGCCCCAGGACCGGGCCGCGTGGTCGACCACCGCCTCCTGGGACTCGATGATGCGGCATTTGAGCACCCGTTGGGAGACCGTGGTGTTCGGTGTCGCGCCGGGGGCGAAGAGCCCCATGTGGAAGTGGACCCGCGGTCCCGGACCGTATTTGTGGAGGATGTCAGCCGTCTTGCGGCTGTAGTAGAGAGGCACTTGTCTCTCGTCGAACGCCTGGCCACCAGGGTGGGGCTGGATGACAAGGTTCCTGTCCATCGGTTCTCCGGTCCTGCGGTCACGTGGGGATGTTGATCGGCCGCCCCACTCTGCCCATTTGTGATCGATAAAACTCCTTGATCACACAGGCCTTGAGCATACTGACACACGAAATGGCGCGATTTCCGGCCAAGTTGGTCGTCCGTGGTGGTTCTTCAGACCGTTTCGCCGCCGTGCTCCGTCGGTACGCACAGCACCGGAACCGGAGAGAGGTGGAGGAGCTTGTGCGGGGTGGAGCCCAGCAGGGCGCCGCGGATCGGGCTGTCGCCCCAGGTGCCGACGATGATGACGCGGGCGTCGTGCCGCCGGGCGGCGTCGAGCAGGGCCTGCGCGGGCCTTTCGTCGACCACCTCGACCGCCGAGGGCACGCCCGCCTCGTCGGCGGCCTCCACGGCGTGCGCCAGGGCGCTGCGGCCCGCCTGCCGGACGGCCTCCCGGTGCGCCCGGTACTCCTCACCGGCGGCGCCGGGGGCGGCGGCCCCGTAGACGAGGACGAGGGGCTCCCCGAAGGCGGCGGCGACCTCCAGCGCGACGCGCAGGGCCCGCTCCGCACCGGGTGACTCGTCGTATCCGAGGACGACGGACATCGGGACTCCTCAGCTCTTCCGGCCGCGGACGAGGTCCGGGTCGGCCACCCCGCGGCGCTCCCGCCAGAACGTGCCGTCCTGCAGCCGCCGGAAGCACATCACGAGGACGCCGACGACGGCGATCGCGATGCCGATGACCAGGGGCGGGCCGAGCCCGAACCAGGAGACGCCGCCGGCCGAGTTCTCCGGGTCGGACATGTCGCCGACCGACTCCACCAGCAGCCATCCGAGCAGTCCGGCGCCGAGCACCGGGCCGAGGCCGATCAGCAGGAAGTTGTGCGCGTTCTCCAGCAGGTGGCGCCGGTAGTAGACGGCGCAGGCCAGCCCGGTGAGCGCGTAGTAGAAGGCGATGAGGAGGGAGAGCGCGGTCAGCGAGTCCAGGAGCGCGTTCTCGCTGATCTGGTTGACGACGAGGTACCAGCCGATGGCGATGCCCGCGACCCACCAGGTGCTCACGTCCGGGGTGCGGAAGCGGGGGTGGATGTGGGCGAGCCCGTGCGGCAGCGCGTGGCGGCGGGCCATGGACAGGGCGGTGCGGGAGGCGGGGATGATCGTGGTCTGGGTGGAGGCGAGGGCCGAGGTGCAGACCGCGAGGAGGACCACCCAGTCCCAGCCGCCCATGACCTCGTGGGCCAGTACGGCGAAGACGGCCTCCTCCTCGGCGGCGTTCTCCGCGAGGAAGGCGGTTCCGGCGTAGCCGACGACGGCGAAGCCCACGGACAGGTAGGTCACCAGCAGGACCACCGTCGACCAGATGCCGGCCTTGCCGGGCGCCGTGGCCGAGTCCTGGACCTCCTCGGTGAGGTTGACCGCGGACTCCCAGCCCCAGTAGATGAACACCCCCAGCAGCAGTCCGCCGGTCAGCGCCGCTCCGCCGGCTCCGAAGGGGTTGAGCCAGGTGACGGACGGCTCGATCGCGTCGAGGGTGCCGGTGCCGGCGTAGATCCGGTAGATGGCCACCACCGCGAAGGCCAGCAGGAAGAAGACCTGGGCGAGGATGAGGACGTCCTGGACGTGCGCGGACAGCTCGGTGCCGATGACGCAGACCGTGGTCATGGCCGCGATCACGGCGACGGTGAGGGTCTGGCGGATCACGTCGTCGGCGGCCCAGTCCCCGAGTCCGGCGGCGAGCAGGCCGAAGGTGACGGCGACGTCCGCCAGTGAGCCGATGACCAGGACGCCGGTCATGGCGATGGCCCAGCCGCCGAGCCAGCCCGCCCAGGGGCCCATGGCCCGGGTGACCCACGAGAAGGTGGTGCCGCAGTCCTGGTCCACCTTGTTGAGGTAGTAGAAGGCGGCGGCGATCAGCAGCATCGGGACGAAGGAGGCGAGCATCACGCCCGGCGCGTAGATCCCGACGAGGGCCACGATCGGCCCGAGCACGGCGGCGAGGGAGTAGGCGGGCGAGGTCGAGTTCAGGCCGATGACCAGCGCGTCGAGGAATCCGATCGCGTTGGCCTTCAGCCCCGGCTCCGGGACGGCGGCCTGCGGGCCGTCCCTGCCCGCGCTGTCTTCGGCCATGTACGCATCCTCGCCCGAGGGCGGGGACCGCGCGAGGCGGGAGACCCGAGGGCCTTACGAGGGGCGGGTGTTCCAGCCCGCGATCACGGGGAGGCCGTGCTCCGTGGAGAGCACGCTGACCGTGCCGGTCCGCAGCAGGAACAGCCGGCCCTCCACCGGATCCAGGCCCAGGTAGCGGGCGGTGAGGACGCGCAGGAAGTGGCCGTGGGCGACGATGACGGCATGGCCGCCGTCCGCGCGGAGCACCGGGGCGACCCGGGCCAGGACCCGGTCCGCCCGGGCGCCGACCTGGGCGGCGCTCTCGCCGGGGTGGTCCGCGTCGCCGGGCGGCACCCCGTGGGTCCACAGGGACCAGTCGGGGACGGTCCGCTGGATCTCCGCGGTGGTGACGCCCTCGTAGCCGCCGTAGTCCCACTCGTACAGGTCCGGGTCGGTGACCCCGCCGGTCAGTCCCGCGAGCTCCGCCGTGGCGACGGCGCGGCGCAGCGGGCTGGTCAGGACCAGCGCCGGATGGCGGCCGCCGAAGAAGGGGGCCAGCGAGATCGCCTCCTCGATGCCGCGCGGGGTCAGCGGGACGTCGGTGCGCCCGGTGTGCCGCCCGTCGGCGCTCCACGCCGTCTCGCCGTGCCTCACCAGCAGCAGGTCGCTCATCCTCCGGACCCTAAGCCCTCCGGCATGCCTGACCGCGGCCGCACACCGGATGAACCGGGCCATTGGTACAGTCGCGGCATGGCGGTGGACGAGCTGGACACGAGGATCCTGCGCCTGCTGATCGAGCAGCCGCGCACCAGCGTCCGCGAGTACGCCCGCATCCTCGGCATCGCCCGCGGCACGCTGCAGGCCCGGCTGGACCGGCTGGAGCGCACCGGGGTGATCACCGGGACGGGGCCCTCGCTCTCCCCCGCCGCGTTGGGGCATCCGGTGCTGGCCTTCGTGCACATCGAGGTGACCCAGGGGCACCTGGACGACGTGGGCGAGGCACTGGCGGCCGTTCCCGAGATCATCGAGGCCTTCTCCATCACCGGCGGCGGGGATCTGCTCACCCGCGTGGCGGCCCGGGACAACGCCCACCTGGAGGACGTGATCCAGCGGCTGATCCAGCTCCCGGGGGTGGTCCGCACCCGCACCGAGGTGGCGTTGCGCGAGCGGGTCGCGCACCGGTTGCTGCCGCTGGTCGAGTCCGTGGGACGGTCCGCTCGCACCACCTGACAGGATGGTCAGGACAGGACACGACCGGCAGGACGGGCACAACGGATGATTTCCGTCATATTCGATCTCGACGGCACCCTCGTGGACAGCGAGCCGAACTACTACGAGTCGGGGCGCCGCACCCTGGAGCGGCACGGGGTCCCCGAGTTCACCTGGGAGGAGCACGCGCGCTTCATCGGCATCGGCACCTTGGAGACGCTGGAGATCCTCAGGGAACGGTACGCGATCCCGGTGCCGGTGGAGCAGCTCCTCGCCGAACAGAACGCCTCCTACCTGGAGCTGGCCCGCGCCGGGACGGAAGTCTTCCCGCAGATGCGGAAGTTCGTGGAGCGGCTGCGCGCCGAGGGGGTGCCGATGGCGGTGGCCTCGGGTTCCTCGCGCGAGGCGATCGACGCGGTGCTGTCCGGCACCGGTCTGGACGCCCTGCTGAAGACGGCGGTCTCCGCCGAGGAGGTCGCGCACGGCAAGCCCGCCCCCGACGTGTTCCTGGAGGCGGCCCGCCGGCTGGGCGCCGGGCCCGCCGACTGCGTGGTCATCGAGGACGCGGCGCCGGGAGTCCTGGCCGCCCGCGCGGCCGGGATGGAATGCGTGGCGATCCCGTACGTGCCGCAGACCGCTCACGACGCCGCTTTCGCGGGGGCCGGGCTGCTCTTCCCGGGCGGGCAGCGGGAGTTCACCGCGGACGCGGCGTACGACTGGCTGGCCGCGCGCACCGCGGCCTGACGCCGGACCGGACTGCGGGGGCCGCCCGCCGAAGGGTGGCGCGGCCCTCTGGTGCCCCGGCACGGGGGCTGCCACGATGCCTGCGTGACCGCCACCACGCTGCCCCGGGGCGCCGGGAGCGGGCCGCGCCAGTGGCCCCTGCTCGGGAACCTGCCCTCCTTCGCCCGTGACCCGCTGGCCTTCTTCGAGTTGATGCGCGACGACTACGGGGACTGGGTGCCGTGGGCGCTCGGGCCGCGGCGCAACGTGCTGATCTCGCGGCCCGAGCACGCCGGCGAGCTGCTCGGGGCGGTGGAGGGCACCTTCACGCCGATGGAACTGGGCTGGGCCTTCCACCAGTTGCTGGGCGAGGGGGTCGTCGTGGCCACCGGGGACGACTGGCGGCGCAAGCGGGCCCTGGTCCAGCCCGCGGTGCGGCCGCGCCAAGTGCGCTCGTACGCCGCCACGATGGTGGAGTGCGCGGACGCACTGGCGCGGAGCTGGCGCGAGGGCGAGCGGATAGACGTGCACCGGGAGATGGCCGGACTCACCCAGCGGATCGCGGTGCGCACCCTGTTCGGGAGCGACGCCGCCGGCCGGGAGGCGCCCATCAGCGCGGCCATGGCCACGGCCCAGCGGGAACTGGGGGCCGAGTTCCGGGGCGTGACGCTGTTCCTGCCGCCCTGGGTGCGCACGCCGGGCCGGCGCCGAATGCGGGAAGCCGTGGCCGTGCTGGACCGGGAGATCGAGCACGTCATACGGGAGCACGAGGCGGCTTCGGCGGCCGGGGAGGAGCGCGACGACCTGCTGAGCCGGCTGCTCGCGGCCCGCGACGAACACGGCGCGCCGCTGTCCCGCAAGGAGTTGCGGGACGAGGCGATCACCCTCTACATCGGCGGCCACGAGACCACCTCGACCACGTTGACCTGGGCCTGGCAGCTGCTGTCGGGGGCGCCCGAGGCGCGGGCCCGGCTGACGGAGGAGCTGGACCGGGTGCTGGGCGGGCGGCTGCCGACGTACGACGACTACGCGCGGCTGCCCTGGACCCAGCAGGTGGTCAAGGAGTCGCTGCGGGTCTATCCGCCGATCTGGCTGATCTCGGCGGTGGCCGGGGAGGGCGCGAGCATCGGCGGTCGCGCCGTCCCCGCGCGGACCGGGATGTGGATCAGCCCGTGGTCGATGCACCGGGACGAGCGCTGGTTCCCGGATCCGGAGGCCTTCCGGCCCGAGCGGTGGGACGCGGACGCTCCGCATCCGGTGCCCGAACATGCCTGGATCCCCTTCGGCGGCGGGCCGCGGGCCTGTCTGGGCGCGCGGTTCGCGCTGGTGGAGGCCGCGCTCGTGCTGGCAGTACTGGCGCAGCGGTTCCACCTGGACAGCGGCAGCGAGCGCGCCGGGGTCTTCCCGGGGCTCACCCTGCAGCCGGCCGGACCGGTGCGGGCGACGCTGCGCTCCGCCGGGCGGGGAAGATCCGACACCGCCCGATAGTTAGTAGAACCGTGAACAATCTGACGCGGGTCGTGGATGTGGCCGTGGACGTGGACGTCGTGGTGGTCGGGGCCGGGCAGGCCGGCCTGTCCGGCGCCTACCACCTCGCCCGGGCCGGGATCGACCACGTGGTCCTGGACCACGCACCCCGTCCCGGCGGGGCCTGGCAGTTCCGCTGGCCCTCCCTCACCTACGGCCGGGTCCACGGAATGCACGCCCTGCCCGGTATGGAGCTGACCGGCGCCGACCCGCTGCGACCCTCCTCCGAGGTGATCGGGGAGTACTTCGCCGCCTACGAGGAACGCTTCGGCCTGCGCGTACGGCGGCCCGTGGACGTCTCGGCGGTCCGCGCCGGCGCCGACGGCCGGCTGCTGGTCGAGTCCTCGGCCGGCACCTGGTCCGCCCGGGCCCTGATCAACGCCACCGGGACGTGGGACCGGCCGTTCTGGCCGCGCTACCCGGGCCAGGAGACCTTCGGCGGCCGGCAGCTGCACACCGCGAACTACCCGGGGCCGCAGGAGTTCGCCGGGAAACGGGTGATCGTCGTCGGCGGCGGCACCTCGGCGGTGCAGCACCTGCTGGAGATCGCGGAAACGGCCGCGGAGACCACCTGGGTGACCCGGCGGCCCCCCGTCTTCCGCGACGGCACCTTCGGCGAGGCCGAGGGCCGGGCGGCGGTCGCCCTGGTGGACGAGCACGTCCGCCGGGGGCTGCCGCCGCAGAGCGTGGTCAGCGTCACCGGCCTCCCGCTGAACGAGGCCGTACGGGCCGGACTCGACTCGGGGGTGCTGGACCGCCGGCCCGTGTTCGACCGGATCACCCGCACGGGCGCGGCCTGGGCGGACGGCAGCCGGGTGGAGGCGGACGTCATCCTGTGGGCGACCGGGTTCCGCGCCGCCGTCGATCACCTCGCCCCGCTGCGGCTGCGCGAACCGGGCGGCGGCATCCGGGTCGAGGGGACCAGGGCCGTGCGCGACGAGCGGATCCACCTCGTCGGCTACGGCCCCTCGGCATCGACCATCGGCGCCAACCGCGCGGGCGGCGCCGCGGTCCGTGAGATCCGCCGGCTGCTGGCCCGTGAACGGGCCGCAGAGCCGGTCGGAGCCCCCGTCGGCTGAGCCTTCGGCCGGCCTCACGGTTCGTCGATCGGGAACGTCCGGTCCGGGTGGGCTCCGGCCGCGCGGGCCTCCCGGGTCGGGTACACGTAGCCCGTCCCGTCCCGCACGTCCAGAAAGGGATCGGTCCAGTTCTCGGTGTCCTCCGGGACGAGGATGCGCGTGGTGCCCCGCTCCGCGTCGTGGATCAGCAGCGAGACGATGTTGTAGAGCTGATTGCCGATGTCACCGAGCCCCTGCTGCGGGTGGTCTTCCGGGCCTTCGATCCGGATGGTGAAGAAGCGCTCGTCCTCCCAGAAACCGCCCTTGTCCAGCCCCTCACCCTCCCCCACCCGCACGCCGTCCACCCAGAGCCGGGCCTCGAACGGGTGGTCACGGAACAGGAGCACCGACCGGTGGCGGTCGCCGGCGGTGAAATCGACCTCGATCTGGTGCCGGGACCAGCAGTCGATGAAACTGCTGCACGCCCCGGGCACCTCCCCGTACCGATGGCTCTCGATCGTTCCTCCCGGCGGTACGACGGGATCCTGACTGCAGGTCTCGGCGAAGCGGCAGGCCCGGTCAACGCGCCGGGTGCAGCCGAGCCCCATCGCGGCCATGTCGCGCGGCGCGGCCTGCGAGAGCAGTTCTCCCAGCCGTTCCACGTACCGGTCCTCGCCGACCAGAGCGAGCAGGTCCACCTCGTCGGCCCACCAGTGGATCAGGTCCACGCCGACAGGGGAACGGGCCAGCCAGCCGCGCCACTCGGCCGCACTGCTGCCCCATCGTCGGGCCACCCGCTGGTGCGCGGCCCGCTCGGCGGCCGCGGCGGCCTCCGCGGCCGCGTCCAGGCGCGGCTGTACGGGCTCTTCCCTCGCCTCCGCGTCGGACTCGCTCCCGGCCTGCGCCTCGGCGTTCGTCTTCCCTCTCCACGGCCACTTCACGGTTCGGCCCCCTCGGTCCACGCACTCGGCAGGCCGCCGATGGTAGAGCCGCCCGCCGGCCCGCCGCCCCTCATTTCCCGGCGGCAGCGCCCCGGTCCGGGCGGGCGCCCGCCTGGGCGCGGATCCGGTTGAAATCCGCCACGTGCTTCTTGTGCTCCTCGTACGTCGTCGAGAAGCGGGTGTCCCCCGGCTGCACGGTGACGAAGAACAGCCAGTCCCCGGGTGTCGGCGCGACCGCGGCCGTCATGGCCTCCAGGCCGGGGCTGCCGATCGGCGTGGGCGGCAGTCCCTGGCGTTCGTAGCTGTTGAACGGGCTGTCGATCCGGGTGTCGCCGAGGGTGGTGTCCACGGTGCTGCGGTTCAGCGCGTAGTTGAGGGTGGAGTCCATCTGGAGCGGCATCGACTTCGCCAGCCGGTTGTGCACCACCCGCGCGACCTTGCCCATGTCGGCGCGGTTGTCGGCCTCCGCCTCGAGGATGCTGGCCAGGGTGGCGGTCTGGTACGGGGTCATCCCGTGGGCCTTGCCGCCGTCGGCGACGGCCCGCGTGGCGAGCTTCTCGTTCGCCGTGCGCACCATGGCCGCGAGGAGGACGGCCGGGGTGGTCTTCGAGGTCACCGGGTAGGTCGCCGGGAAGAGGTAGCCCTCCGGGTTGTCCTTCGCCTCGGCGGGCAGCGCCAGGCCGGCGGTGGCCGCGGCCGCCTTGGCGGAACCGGGCGGCACCTTCAGCTCGCGGTCGATCGCCGCGTACACCCGGGAGGCCCGCCAGCCTTCGGGGATCACCAGCCGACGCGGCTTCTCGGGCGCTTCACCACCCTTCAGCAGGGGGATCAGGGTGACCGCCCCGATCACGAGCAGCGTGCCGAAGAAGAGAGCCAGCCGGCCCCGGCGGGTGAGCCGGGAACGGCGCTGTGGCGGCCGGTACTCAGGGCGCATGCGGGAAAGCTAACCCGCACGTCGCGCCGAGCCCGGTATCCAGCCCGTGCGCCGGTCACACCGTCATACGTTCACCGGATCCAGCTCGGCCTGCGGCGCCTGCTCCGGCGGCAGCGCGGCGTCCCGGTCCCGGCGGACGAGGGCGGCGTACCGGCCGTCCGCCTTGAGCAGTTCCTCGTGGGTGCCGCGCTCGGCTATCCGTCCCCCGTCCAGGACCACGATCTGGTCGGCGTCGCGGACGGTGGACAGGCGGTGCGCGATGGTGATGGTGGTGCGGCCCCGCGAGAGGTTGTCGATGGCCCGCTGGACGGCGTGCTCGGTGCGGGTGTCGAGGGCGCTGGTGGCCTCGTCCAGGATCAGCACGGGCGGGTCGCGCAGGATGGTCCGGGCGATGGCGAGGCGCTGCTTCTCACCGCCGGAGAAGCGGTAGCCGCGCTCGCCCACCAGGGTCTGGTACCCGTCGGGCAGGGATGCGATGTGGTCGTGGATCTGGGCGGCGCGGGCCGCCGCCTCGATCTCCTCGTCCGTCGCGTCCGGCTTGGCGAAGCGCAGGTTGTCCGCGACCGAGGCGTGGAAGAGGTAGGTCTCCTGCGAGACCACGCCGATCGAGCGGGCCAGCGAGTCGAAGTCGAGGTCGCGCACGTCGACCCCGTCGAGGGCGACCCGTCCGCCGGTGACGTCGTAGAGCCGGGGCACGAGGTAGCTGAGGGTGCTCTTGCCGGAGCCGGTCGGGCCGACCACGGCGAGCGAACCGCCGGCCGGGACGGTGATGTCGATGCCCGTGAGGGTCGGGCCGCTCTTGGCGTCGTACGCGAAGTGCACGTCCTCCAGCCGGACCTCGCCCTCGGCCCGCTCCAGGCGGACCGGGTCGGTGCGCTCGGTGATGTCCACCGGCAGGTCGAGGTACTCGAAGATGCGGGCGAACAGGGCGAGCGAGGTCTGGATCTGCACGCCGGTCGACAGCAAACTGACGGCGGGCCGGAACAGGCCCTGCTGGAGGGTCACGAAGGCGACGAGGGTGCCGACGGAGAGCGAGGGGGCGCCCGTCTGGAGGGCTATGCCGGCGGCCCAGTAGATGAGCGCGGGCATGGCGGCCATGACGATGCCGATGGTGGACATCCGCCAGCGCCCGGCCATGCTGGAGCGCACTTCGAGGCCGACGAGCTTCTCCGACTCCTCGGAGAACGCGGCGGTGAGGGACGCGGAGCGGCCCATGGTGCGGCCCAGCAGGATCCCGCTCACCGACAGCGACTCGGTGACGGTCGCGGCCATGGCGGCCATCTGCTTCTGCCGCTGGGTGGTGATCTTCTTGCGCTCGCGGCCGACGCGCCTGCTGATCCACACGAAGACCGGGAGCAGGAGCAGTGAGACCAGCGTGAGCCGCCAGTCGAGGGCGAGCATGGCCACGACGGAGGCGACGACCGCCGTCAGGTTGGAGACGAGGGAGGTCGCGGTGGAGGTCACGGTGGCCTGCATGCCGCCGATGTCGTTGGCGATGCGGGACTGCACCTCGCCGGTGCGGGTCCGGGTGAAGAAGGCCAGCGGCATCCGCTGGAGCTGCGCGTAGACGGCGGTGCGCAGGTCGTGCATGACGCGCTGGCCGACCGTGGTGGAGATCAGGGTCTGGAGCACGCCGAAGACGCTGGTGACGACGGCGGTGAGGATCATGCCGAGCGCGAGCAGACTGAGCAGCCCGGTGCGGCCCTGCGGGATCGCGACGTCGAGGATCTCCTTGAGCAGGAACGGCGAGGCGACGCCCACCAGCGAGGAGGCGCCGACCAGCAGGCCGACGACGGCGAGGCGGCCGCGGTACGGGCGGAAGAGGCCCACGATCCGGCCGAGCTCGCGCGGCCGCTCCGCCGGGCCCGGACGGCTCGGATCGAGGGATTCCTTCGATGGGGTCCACTTCGGTTCGTCGTCGCGCATGGGCGCCCTCTCGGGGTCGGAAGTCAGGTCCATTGGAGCATAGGTCATTGTTACCTATACTCACAATGAACGGCATCCTGATATTGTTCCCGGCATGAGCTCCGCCTCCGACACCGATCGCCTCCTCGCCGAACAGCTGCTCCGCCTGACGCGCAGGCTCCACCGGATCCAGAAGCGCCACATGGAACCGCTCGGGATCACTCCCGCCCAGAGTCGGCTGCTGCGTCTGGTCTCGCACTACGAGGGCGACCAGGCACCCCGAATGGCGGATCTCGCCGCCCGCCTGGAAGTGGTCCCCCGCGCCGTGACCACGCTGGTGGACGGCCTGGAGGCGGCCGGGTGCGTACGCCGGGCACCCGACCCCGCGAACCGCAGGGTCATCCGGATCGAGCTCACCGACACCGGCCGCGCCACGCTGCGCCGTCTGCGCAACGCGCGAACCGACGCGGCAGAGGAGATCCTGGCTCCACTGACCGCCGACCAGCGCGAGGTGCTCGGCGGTCTGCTGAACGCCCTGTCGGACGCGCCGGCGGAGCACAGCTGCTGACGAGGCCGCGCGTGGCCGCGAACGAGGCGAGGGGTGGCACATGCCGCTGCTGGAACCGAAGCCGGGGGCCCTGCGCCCGCGCCGTGTCAGCGGCCCCGCCCAGGACCGGCTGCCGGACCACCGGGCCGCCGGCACCCCCGAGCCGCTGCGCACCGAACTGACCGAGCTGCTGGGCGCCGAGAAGGTCCTGTGGAAGGTCTCCGACCTGGTCCGCTACGCCTCCGACGCCTCTCCTTACCGCTTCGTCCCCCAGGTCGTGGTGGTCGCCGAGGACATCGACGACGTCTCGGCCGTCCTGTCCTACGCCCACGGCCGGCAGCGCGAGGTCGTCTTCCGCGCCGCCGGAACCTCGCTCAACGGCCAGGCCCAGGGTGAGGACATCCTGGTCGACGTACGCCGCCACTGGGCCGGCGTCGAGGTGCTGGAAGGCGGCCGCCGCGCCCGGATCCGGCCCGGCACGACCGTCATGCGGGCCAATGCCGCCCTCGCCCGGCACGGCCGCGTCCTCGGCCCCGATCCGGCCAGCGCCCTCGCCTGCACCCTCGGCGGCGTCGTCGCCAACAACGCCTCGGGCATGACCGCGGGCACCACGAGGAACTCGTACCGCACGCTTTCCTCGCTCACCCTCGTCCTTCCGGGCGGCACCGTCGTCGACACGGCGGACCCGCTGGCCGACGAGGAGCTGGCGCGCGCCGAGCCGGCCCTGTGCCACGGGCTGATGGAGATCAAGAGGGAGATCGAGGCCGACCCGGAACTGGTGGCCCGGATCCGCGCCAAGTACGAGATCAAGAACACCACCGGCTACCGGCTGGACGCCTATCTGGACGGCGCCACCCCCGTGGAGATCCTGCGCGGACTGGCGGTCGGCTCGGAGGGCACCCTCGGCTTCATCGCCGAGGTCGTCTTCGACACCCTCCCGCTGGACCGCGCGCTCTGCTCCGCGCTGCTGTTCTTCCCCTCGCTGCCCGCCGCGGCCGCCGCCGTGCCCCTCTTCAACGAGGCGGGCGCGCTCGCCGTGGAGCTGATGGACGGCAACACCCTGCGCGCCTCGGTCAGCGTCGCGGGCGTACCCGCCGACTGGGCGGACCTGCCCAAGGACACCACCGCCCTGCTCGTGGAGTTCCGCGCCGCGGACGAGGCCGGCCTGGAGGCGTACGAGAGCCGGGCGGCGCAGCTGCTCCCCGGGCTCGACCTGGTCGCACCGGTGGCCTCGGTCACCAACGCCTTCACCCGCGACGCGCGCACCATCAACGGCTACTGGAAGGCCCGCAAGGCCTTCGTCACCGCCGTGGGCGGCGCCCGCGCCCCCGGCACCACCCTGATCACCGAGGACTTCGCCGTACCGCCGTCCCGCCTCGCCGAAGCCTGTACGGCGCTCCTCGAACTCCAGGCGCGGCACGGCTTCGACGCGGCCGTCGCCGGGCACGCCGCCCACGGCAACCTGCACTTCCTGCTCGCCTTCGACGCCGCCGACCCGGCCGACGTCCAGCGGTACGCGGCCTTCATGGACGCCTTCTGCCGGCTCACCGTCGAGCGGTTCGACGGCTCCCTGAAGGCCGAGCACTCCACCGGACGCAACATGGCGCCGTTCCTGGAACTCGAGTGGGGACCCGAGGCCACCGCGCTGATGTGGCGCACGAAACGCCTCGTCGACCCCGACGGGGTGCTCGCCCCGCGCATCCTCCTCGACCGCGACCCGCAGGCCCACCTGCGCGGACTGAAGACGATTCCGCGGGTGGAGGCGGTGGCCGACCCGTGCATCGAGTGCGGGTTCTGCGAACCGGCCTGCCCCAGCGGGGACCTGACGACCACTCCGCGCCAGCGGATCGTGCTGCGCCGCGAGATGATGCGCCAGCAGCCCGGCTCCAGGGTGCTGGACGGACTCCTCGGCTCCTACGGCTACGACGCCGTCGACACCTGCGCGGGTGATTCCACCTGCATGCTCGCCTGCCCGGTGGGCATCGACACCGGCGCGCTGATGAAGGACTTCCGCCACCGCCGGCACAGCCCCCGCGAGGAGCGGGCCGCCGCACTGGCCGCGGAGCGGTTCGGGGCGGTGGAGGCCGCCGCCCGGCTGGCGGTGGCCGTCGCCGACGGGCTGCCGGACCGGCTCGGGGACGGGCTGCTCGCGGCGGTCACGGGCGCCGCGCGCAAAGCCGTACGACCGGACCTGGTGCCGCGGTGGCTGCCGCAGATCCCCGGCGCCGCCGCGCGCAGACTCCCCGTCACCCGGCGGGCGGGCGCCTTCGCCGTGTACTACCCCTCCTGCGTCAACCGGATCTTCGGCAATTCCGGCGCCGCCGGGCCCGGCCCCTCCCTGCCGGAGGCCGTGGTGGCGGTGTCGGAGCGGGCCGGGAAGCCCGTGTGGATCCCCGGGGACGTGACCGGCACCTGCTGCGCGACGATCTGGCACTCCAAGGGCTACGAGGCGGGCAACCGGGTGATGGCCAACCGCGTCGTGGAGTCGGCCTGGGGCTGGACCGCGGGCGGGCGGCTGCCCCTGGTCGTCGACGCCTCCTCCTGCACGCTGGGCATCGCACACGAGGTGGTCCCCTGCCTGACGGAGGAGAACCGGGCCCTGCACGCGGAACTGCGGATCGTCGACTCGGTCGTCTGGGCGGCCGAAGAACTGCTGCCGCACCTGGAGATCCGCCGCACGGTGGGCTCCGCCGTCCTCCATCCCACCTGCTCGATGCGGCACTTGGGCGATGAGGCGCACCTGCGGGCGGTCGCCGAGGCGTGCGCCGACGAGGTGGTGGTCCCGGACGACCTGGGCTGCTGCGCCTTCGCCGGGGACCGGGGCATGCTGCACCCCGAGCTGACGGCCTCGGCGACGGCGCGCGAGGCGGCCGAGGTGACCGCCCGGACCTTCGACGCGCACCTGTCGGCGAACCGGATGTGCGAGGTGGGCATGGACCGGGCGACGGGACGCTCCTACTCCTCGGTCCTGCTCGAACTGGAGCACGCCACCCGCCCCTGAGCGCCGGTGTGCGCGCCCCCTGACCAGGCGCTCCTGCGTCCGACGTGCCCGCGAACCCGCGTACGGCAGGCCTCCGCCCGCGGAAAACCGATTGCCCGGCCCTGGTCCGTAAGGCGAACCTTGCACGGTTTGGACCACTCGAGCAGTCATGGGGCGTCATGCAGATCAGTGATCTTCCGTACGCGGATCCCGGGGTACCCGACGCCCGTTCCGGTCCCCGGTTCCTGCTGTGGCTCGGCCGGGGGCAGCTGGGCGGACAGTTCAAGAGCCTGTGCTGGGGGCTGGTGCACTTCTCCGGAGTCGCCGGACTCCCGTACGCGGTGGGCTCGGGCGTCGAGGCGGTCGTCGACCGCGATTCCGCCCGGCTGCTGCTCGTCGGGGGGCTGCTCGCGCTGCTCGGTGTCGCCATCTCGGTCGGCGACGCCATGCTGCACCGCACCGCCGTCACCAACTGGATCACCGCCGCGGCACGCGTGCAGCAGCTGCTGGCGCGCAAGACCGCCGAACTGGGCTCCGCGCTGACCCGCCGGGTCGCCGCGGGCGAGGTGGTCGCGGTCTCCACCGCGGACGTGGAGAAGATCGGCTGGTTCGTCGAGGCCGTCTCCCGGTTCCTGGCCGCGCTGTTCGCCGTCGTCCTCGTCTGCGTAGGCCTGCTGTTCTACGCACCCGCGCTGGGCGTCGTCGTGGCCGTCGGCGTGCCGGTGATCGCCCTGGCGGCGCTGCCGCTGCTGCCGCGGGCCACCCAACGCGCCGACGTCCAGCGCGAGAAGGCGGGCAAGGCCACCGAGCTGGCCTCCGACACCGTCGCGGGCCTGCGGGTGCTGCGGGGCATCGGCGGCGAGGAACTGTTCCTCGGCCGCTACCGCGAGGCCTCGCAGGAGGTCCGCAAGGCGGCCGTGCGCAGCGCCCGGATGTGGGCGCTGATCTCCGCGATCCAGGTGCTCCTGCCGGGCGCGCTGCTGATCACGGTGGTCTGGTACGGGGCCACGCTCGTCGTGGACGGGCGCATCGCGATGGGTGAACTGGTCGCGGCGTTCAGCGCGGTGGCGACCATGCTCTACCCGCTGCGGCACTTCGAGGAGATCGCCATGGCGTACTCCTTCTCACGGCCCTCCGCCCAGCGGGCCGCCCGGGTGCTGTCCCTGACCCGTACGGAGGCCGACGAGCGGCCGGCGGCCGCCGTCGCGCCGAAGGCCCCCGCTCCGGGCGGGGACCTGTACGACCCGGAGACCGGGCTGCTGGCGCAGGCCGGGCGGTTCACGGCCGTGGTGTGCGGGGACCCGGACCTGGCGGGACGGCTCGCGGAGCGGCTCGGCGGCCATCCCACGGAGACGGCCGCCGGCGGTCCCTCGGCGCTCCTCGGCGCAGTCGCGCTGGACGAGCTCGAACTGGACGTCGCGCGCACGCTGGTCCTCGTACAGGACAAGGATCCGGTGCTGCTGTCCGGAACCCTGCGCGAGCTGTTCGCCGTACCGGCCTCCGGGACGGTCGAGCCCGGGGCCGCCCTGGCGGCGGCCCAGTGCGCGGACGTGCTGGACGCGCTGCTCCAGTCGGCGCCGGAGGGGATCGACGATCCGATGGACGCGCGGATCACCGAGCGCGGCCGGTCGCTGTCCGGCGGGCAGCGCCAACGGCTCGCGCTGGCGCGGTCCCTGGTCACGGACCCGGAGGTGCTGGTGCTGGACGAGCCCACTTCGGCGGTCGACTCGCACACCGAGGCACGGATCGCGGACGGGATCGCGGCGCTGCGGGCCGGGCGCACCACGGTGGTGCTGGCGTCCTCGCCGCTGCTGCTGGACCGGGCCGACCGGGTCGTCCTGGTCCACGAGGGCGCGGTGGCGGCGGCGGGTACGCACCGCGAGCTGCTGCACGGCGAACCGCTCTACCGGGCGGTGGTCACCCGCGAGACGGAGGACGAGCAGCGGATCGCCCGCGGGGGACTGGCACAGCTCGAACACACACTCACAGAAGTCGAGGAGTCCGCATGATCGGCGTGGCACCGCCGGACTACGATCCGGCGGCCCCCGAGTCGGCCGCGACCCTGCCCGTGGGCACGTCGGCGACCGTACGGGGCTATGTGCGCGGCCTGTTCCGGCGCCACCGGCGGGCCTTCGCGGTGCTCGTGGCGGTCAACGCGGCCGCGGTGATCGCCTCGATGGCCGGCCCGTACCTGCTGGGCCGGGTCGTGGACGATCTCACGGCGGGGGCCCGCGAACTCCATCTGGAGCGCGTGGCCCTGCTGTTCGCGCTGGCGCTGGCCGTGCAGACCTTCTTCGTGCGGCTGGTCCGGCTGCGCGGGGCGATGCTCGGCGAGGAGATGCTCGCCGATCTGCGCGAGGACTTCCTGGTGCGGTCGGTGGGGCTGCCGCCGGGCGTACTGGAGCGGGCCGGTACCGGTGATCTGCTGTCGCGGATCACCACCGACATCGACCGGCTGGCCAACGCGATGCGCGAGGCCGTGCCGCAGCTGGCCATCGGCGTGGTGTGGGCGGGGCTGCTCTACGGGGCGCTGGCCGTGACCGCGCCGCCGCTGGCCCTGGCCTCGCTGGTGGCGCTGCCCGTGCTGGTGATCGGCTGCCGCTGGTACTTCCGGCGGGCGCCGTCGGCGTACCGTTCGGAGGCGGCCGGATACGCGGCGGTGGCGGCCGCTCTCACGGAGACGGTGGACGCGGGCCGCACGGTCGAGGCGCACCGTCTCGGGCCGGAGCGGATCGCGCTGTCGGAGCGCCGGATCAAGGAATGGACGGCGTGGGAGCGGTACACGCTGTTCCTGCGGACGGTCCTGTTCCCGGTCGTCAACGTCACGTACGTGACGATCCTCGGCTCCGTGCTGATGATCGGCGGCTACTGCGTGCTCCGGGGCTGGATGTCGGTGGGACAGCTGACCACGGGTGCGCTGCTGGCCCAGATGATGGTCGAGCCGATCGGCCTGATCCTGCGCTGGTACGACGAGCTGCAGATCGCCCAGGTGTCGCTGGCCCGGCTGGTGGGCGTGCGGGAGATCGAACCGGACGCCGGGGACGCGAAGGTGGGGCCGGACGGCCGCGACGTGCGGGCGGACCGGGTGCACTTCGGCTACCGGGAGGGCGTGGACGTCCTGCACGAGGTGTCGATGTCCGTGCCGCCGGGCACCCGGATGGCGCTCGTCGGCCCCTCGGGGGCGGGCAAGTCCACGCTGGGCCGGCTGCTCGCGGGCATCTACGCCCCCCGCACCGGTGAGATCACCCTCGGCGGGGCGCGGCTGTCGCAGATGCCGGCGGAGCGGGTGCGCGAGCACGTGGCGCTGGTCAACCAGGAGCACCACGTGTTCGTGGGCTCGCTGCGGGACAATCTGCGGCTGGCCAGGGCGGGCGCCGGGGACGCGGAGTTGTGGGCGGCGCTGGGCGCGGTGGACGCGGACGGCTGGGCGCGCGCCCTGGAGTCGGGTCTGGACACCGAGGTCGGTTCCGGCGGGACGGCGCTGACCCCGGCCCAGGCGCAGCAGATCGCGCTGGCCCGGCTGGTGCTGGCGGACCCGCACACGCTGGTGCTGGACGAGGCGACCTCGCTGCTGGACCCGCGGGCCGCGCGGCATCTGGAGCGGTCACTGGCCCGGGTGCTGGACGGGCGTACGGTCATCGCGATCGCCCACCGCCTGCACACCGCGCACGACGCGGACGTGATCGCGGTGGTCGAGGGCGGCCGGATCAGCGAACTCGGCTCGCACGACGAACTGGTGTCGGCGGGCGGCGCGTACGCGGCCCTGTGGCGCTCCTGGCACGGGTGAGCCGCGTTGCGCGGGGGCGGTCCGACCGCCCCCGCGCCGTGCGCCCGGGACACCCCTAGACGAAGCCGAGGGCCGAAGCCCCGCCGAAGCCGCCCAGCAGGACGAACACCGGCATGAGGACCTTGAGCTCCACCCAGCTGCCGGCCCGGAAGCGCATCATCTTCGGCGGGCCGATCGGATACCAGCGCTTTCCGGCGATCGGGAGGGGCCACAGGACGGGGCAGCCGGAGACCGTCAGGGCGTCGCCGATGTCGTGGACGAGGGCGCCGAGCAGGATCGGCAGGCCGAGCCAGAGGTACTCCTGGCCCGGTCCGGTGAACAGCCAGCCCGCGCCGTTGCCCGGCTGGTCGAGCACCCCGGCCAGGATCCACGCGCTGGTGGCGCCGAGCAGCCACACCAGGACGTCGCTGGACATCCGGGCGGCCCGCCACAGCAGGCCCTCGACCGCGAGCACGAGGTGGACGAAGAGCAGCGCGAGCACGCCCCAGCGGTCGGCGGTCACCGCGAGCGCGGAGGCGCCGCCGCCGATCAGGACGGCCCAGAGCCAGGTGTGGGTGAGGGTGCGGTGGCCCCCGGTGCGGCGGGCGTCCTTCGGCGAGCGGGTGGCCTTGTACACGGCGTAGGAGATCTTGTCGACCACCTCGCACAGACCCCGGGAGAGCGGCCCGAAGGCGCGGGAGATCGTCGCCGACTTGTGGTCGAGGTCGGGGGCGAGGGCCGCTCCGGCGCAGATCAGCGCGCCGACGACGAGCACCGGCCACGGCATGGGGTGCCCGGCCGCCGCGGTCGCCGCGCCCACCCCCAGCCAGGCCGCTGCCCCCGAGAGTGAATGCGCCGGACCCATCATGGTCGTTCCCCGCCCCGGTGGTGTGGTGTCTGATGTCGTGCTCGGGCCTGGTCGACGGTTTCGCCGGGGCCGTTTCGACGGCACAGCGTACCGTCGATGATCTTCCTTCCGTCCGCCGGTTCCCTCATCCGGGGGGAAGCCAGGCAAGATGGGGGGTGTGACCCTCATTGATCAGCTCCCGCCGAACGCCGACCCCGATGCCCTCTTCGAGGCTTTCTCCTCGTGGGCGGAGGACCAGGGCATCACCCTGTACCCGGCTCAGGAGGAGGCGCTGATCGAGGTCGTCTCCGGGGCGAACGTGATCCTTTCCACCCCGACCGGCTCGGGCAAGAGCCTGGTCGCCGCGGGCGCGCACTTCACCGCCCTGGCCCAGGACAAGGTCACCTTCTACACCGCCCCGATCAAGGCTCTGGTGTCGGAGAAGTTCTTCGACCTGTGCAAGCTGTTCGGCACCGAGAACGTCGGCATGCTGACCGGTGACGCCTCGGTGAACGCCGACGCCCCGGTCATCTGCTGCACCGCCGAGGTGCTGGCCTCCATCGCCCTGCGCGACGGCAAGCACGCCGATATCGGCCAGGTCGTGATGGACGAGTTCCACTTCTATGCCGAGCCGGACCGCGGCTGGGCGTGGCAGATCCCGCTGCTGGAGCTGCCGCAGGCCCAGTTCATCCTGATGTCGGCGACCCTCGGCGACATGAAGCGGTTCGAGGAGGACCTGACCCGGCGCACCGGCCGGCCCACCTCCGTGGTCCGCTCGGCGACGCGGCCCGTCCCGCTGTCGTACGAGTACGTGACCACGCCGATCACCGACACGATCACCGAGCTGCTGGAGACCCGGCAGGCCCCGGTGTACATCGTGCACTTCACCCAGGCCCAGGCCGTCGAGCGGGCGCAGTCGCTCATGAGCATCAACATGTGCACCCGCGAGGAGAAGGACAAGATCCAGGAGCTGATCGGCAACTTCCGCTTCACCACGAAGTTCGGCCAGAACCTCTCCCGCTACGTCCGGCACGGCATCGGTGTGCACCACGCGGGGATGCTGCCCAAGTACCGGCGCCTGGTCGAGAAGCTCGCGCAGGCCGGTCTGCTGAAGGTGATCTGCGGAACCGACACCCTCGGCGTCGGTGTCAACGTCCCGATCCGCACGGTGCTGTTCACCGCGCTCACCAAGTACGACGGCAACCGGGTCCGCACGCTGCGCGCCCGCGAGTTCCACCAGATCGCGGGCCGCGCCGGCCGGGCCGGTTTCGACACGGCGGGCTATGTGGTCGCCCAGGCGCCCGAGCACGTCATCGAGAACGAGAAGGCGCTGGCCAAGGCGGGCGACGACCCGAAGAAGCGCCGCAAGGTGGTGCGCAAGAAGGCTCCCGAGGGCTTCGTCGCCTGGTCGGACACCACCTTCGAGAAGCTCATCGCGGCCGACCCGGAGGCGCTGACCTCGCGCTTCAAGGTCACCAACATCATGCTGCTGTCGGTCATCGCCCGTCCGGGCGATGCCTTCCAGGCGATGCGCCACCTCCTCGAGGACAACCACGAGCCGCGCAAGGCGCAGCTGCGGCACATCCGCCGGGCCATCGCGATCTACCGCTCGCTGCTCGACGGCGGTGTGGTCGAGAAGCTCGACGCTCCGGACGCGGAGGGCCGCACGATCCGGCTCACCGTCGACCTCCAGCAGGACTTCGCGCTCAACCAGCCGCTGTCCACCTTCGCCCTGGCCTCCTTCGACCTGCTGGACCCGGAGTCCCCCTCCTACGCGCTGGACATGGTGTCCGTCGTGGAGTCCACGCTGGACGACCCGCGGCAGATCCTGGCCGCCCAGCAGAACAAGGAGCGCGGCATCCAGGTCGGCCAGATGAAGGCCGACGGGATCGAGTACGAGGAGCGGATGGAGCGGCTCCAGGACGTCACCTATCCCAAGCCGCTCGAAGAACTGCTCCTGCACGCCTACGACGTGTACGCCAAGAGCCACCCGTGGGTGCGCGACCACCCGGTCTCCCCCAAGTCGATCATCCGTGACATGTACGAACGCGCGATGACCTTCACCGAGTTCACCTCCTTCTACGAGCTGGCCCGCACCGAGGGCATCGTGCTGCGCTACCTGGCCAGCGCGTTCAAGGCGCTGGACCACACCATCCCCGACGACCTCAAGTCGGAGGACCTCCAGGACCTGATCGAGTGGCTCGGCGAGCTGGTCCGCCAGGTGGACTCCAGCCTGCTGGACGAGTGGGAGCAGCTGGCGAACCCGGAGGTGGAGACGGCGGAGCAGGCCCAGGAGAAGGCCGACCAGGTCAAGCCGGTCACCGCCAACGCGCGTGCCTTCCGCGTCCTGGTCCGCAACGCGATGTTCCGCCGGGTGGAGCTGGCCGCCCTCGACCACGTCAACGTGCTGGGCGAGCTGGACGCCGAGTCCGGCTGGGACGCGGACGCCTGGGGCGAGGCCATGGACGGCTATTGGGACGAGTACGACGACCTCGGCACCGGCCCCGACGCGCGCGGCCCGAAGCTGCTCCAGATCGAGGAGGACGCGGCGCACGGGCTGTGGCGCGTCCGCCAGACCTTTGCCGACCCCAACGGGGACCATGGCTGGGGCATCAGCGCCGAGGTGGACCTGGCGGCTTCCGACGAGGAGGGCCGGGCGGTCATCCGGGTCACCTCGGTCGGCGAGCTCGGAGCGCTCTGACCGTCCGCTGTATCCCACCCCGCCCGCCGGACCCGACAGTGACCAGGGAGATCCTCTGATGACGAACCCCGCCGAGAGACTCGTCGACCTGCTCGACCTGGAGCAGATCGAGGTCAACATCTTCCGCGGCGCCAGCCCGCAGGAGTCCCTCCAGCGCGTCTTCGGCGGCCAGGTCGCCGGCCAGGCGCTGGTCTCCGCGGGCCGCACCGTGGAGAGCGACCGCCCGGTCCACTCGCTGCACGCGTACTTCCTGCGCCCCGGCATCCCCGGGGTGCCGATCGTGTACCAGGTGGAGCGGGTGCGCGACGGGCGGTCCTTCACCACGCGCCGGGTCACCGCGGTCCAGCAGGGCAAGACGATCTTCAATCTCACCGCCTCCTTCCACCATCCGGAGGAGGGCAGCATCGAGCACCAGCTGCCTCCTCACCACGTCCCTCATCCGGACACGCTCCCCAAGGTCGCGGACGAGATCCGCGAGCACCTCGGGGCGCTGCCGGAGTCCCTGGAGCGGATGGCCCGCCGCCAGGCCTTCGACATCCGGTACGTGAACCGGCTCCGCTGGACTCCCGAGGAGCTCAAGGGCGCCGATCCGCGCAGCGCCGTGTGGATGCGGGCGGTCGGCCCGCTGGGCGACGACCCGCTCGTGCACACCTGCGCCCTCACCTACGCCAGCGACATGACCCTCCTCGATGCCGTGCGCATCCCGGTGGAACCGCTGTGGGGGATGCGCGGGTTCGACATGGCGAGCCTCGACCACGCCATGTGGTTCCACCGGCCGTTCCGGGCGGACGAGTGGTTCCTGTACGACCAGGAGTCCCCCATCGCGCACGGCGGCCGGGGCCTGGCGCGGGGCCGCATCTACGACCTGGAGGGCAGACTGCTGGTCTCCGTGGTCCAGGAAGGCCTCTTCCGCCCGTACCCGGCCACGCCTCCCCCGCCTGCCCAGTAGCCCCGGGCCCCGGCAACTCCCGCGGCCCCCGCCCTCACGAGGAACCGAGCACACCCATGCCCACCCCGGCCGTCCCCTGCCCCTGCGGGCTGCCCGCCGCGTACCCGGAGTGCTGCGGGCGCTTCCACTCCGGTGCCCAGCAGGCACCGACCGCGGAACGCCTGATGCGCTCCCGGTTCAGCGCCTTCGCCGTGGGCGACACCGCCTACCTGCTGCGCTCCTGGCATCCCTCGACCCGCCCGGCCCGCCTTGACCTGGATCCCGGTCAGCGCTGGGAGCGGCTGGAGATCCTCGCGACCGAGCGCGGCGGGATGTTCGAGACCGAGGGCTCGGTGGAGTTCCGGGCGCACTACCGCGAGGGCGGGCACACGGGCTCACTGCACGAGCACAGCGCCTTCTCCCGCGAGGCCGGCGCCTGGGTCTACGTCGGCCCCCTCTCCCCCGTCGAGTTCGACTGACCGCGGGCCCCGGTCAGAGCGAAGTCCAGGCTGGTGCGGTACCAGTTGACCTCCTCGGGCAGGTCGGCCTTGAGCAGCCGCAGGGCCACGGCCGCGGCCGCCGGCGCCTGCGGGTGCCCGTACGGCGGGGGCGGGGCGAGGGCGGCCAGCACGATCCGCTCCGCCGGATCGGGCACGGCCCGCCGGAGCTCTTCCTCCGGGAGCACGGACGCCAGGACCGCGGCACGCTCCCAGGGGTCGGCGGTCCGTCTCAGCAGCAGCCCGACGTGCCGTCCGCGCCACTTCCACGGGCGCAGGTCCGCCTTGGCCTCCAGCATCTTCCGGTCCGCCGGGGGTGCGACTCCGCGCAGCAGCGCCGGCTCCCGCGCCGCGAACTCCCGTAGCTCGGCGGTCAGGTAGAGCCACACCACCGCCCGGTACCGGTTGATCCGGTAGCCGACCGGGGTGAGGTGCCCGCAGCGGGCGAGGCGGGTGAACCGGCTCGGTCCGACCCCCAGTACCCCGGCCGCCGCCTCCGCCCCGCCCACGGTCGCCACCCGCTCGCGCAGCGCCTGCGGCCCGCCCTCGCCGGGGCCTCCCCCGGCGGCCTTGACCCGCTCCAGCTCGGCCCGCGCGTAGCGGGCGGCTCGACCGGGCGCCGGGGGCCCGGCGCGCACGATGCCCAGCTGGACGGCCCGGGCGAACTCTCCCCGGGTCAGCCCCAGTTCCCCGGCGGCCTGTACACCGCCCACCAGCACCTCGGCCTGCGCGATATCGGCATTGGCATCGGCATCGGCGCGCTGCGTCGTCGCCAACGTCATCATCATCGTCGTCGTCATCACGGTCTCCCCCCACGAGCATGGTTACTCTGCGTGAAGACCGTAACTCAGCGCAACGACAGGCCGCGAGGCCTGTGGACAACTCAGCCGCCGGTGACGCGCCGCTCCGCGACGCCGAGGTGCTCACCCACCCGGTTGACCAGCAGCGTCATCTCGTACGCGACCTGCCCGATGTCCGATTCGGAGGCGCTCAGCACGCACAGGCAGCTGCCCGCGCCCGCGCCCATCACGAAGAGCACCCCGTCGTCGTACTCGACCATCGTCTGCCGGACCTCGCCGGCCTTGAAGTGCCGGCCCGACCCCCTCGCCAGACTCTGCAGTCCGGCCGCCACGGCCGCCAGGTGCTCCGCGTCCTCCCGCGCCAATCCGGCGCTCGCCCCCGTCACCAGGCCGTCGTTGGACAGCACCACCGCATGCCGCACCTGCTGGACCCTGCGCGTCAAGTCGTCCAGCAGCCAGTCGAGCTGCTTGTCCAGTGCCATTCCGAGCCCCTCCCCGTCGACGCCGCCCACCTGGCCGCGCCGCGCCCCGCGTAGTCGTTCCGCAAGCCTTCCCCACCAGTGCCTTTCCGGCAAGGAGGATGTACTCATGGCGAAGAAGATGACTGAACAGGAATGGCGGGCGTTCGTCTCCCACTCCACCCGCACCGGAAAGCTCTCCACCGTGCGCGAGGACGGCAGCCCCCACATCGCTCCCGTCTGGTTCGTACTCGACGGCGACTCCTTCGTGTTCAACACCGGCAAGGACACCGTGAAGGGGCGCAACCTGGCCCGTGACGGCAGGGTCGCGCTGTGCGTGGACGACGACCGCCCGCCGTTCTCCTACGTCGTGCTCCAAGGGCGCGCCGAGATCAACGAGCACGGCGACGACCCCGACGCGACCCTGCACTGGGCGACCAGGATCGCTGCCCGCTACATGGGCGAGGAGCGCGCGGAGGCCTTCGGCCGCCGCAACGCCGTGCCGAGCGAGCTCCTCGTCCGGGTCCCGATCGACAAGGTGATCGCCTTCGCGGGGATCTCGGACTGACCGGTCCCGCGCGGCCGCAGGCCGGTTCACACCGGGCCGGCCTGCGGCTCCACCGAGTCCAGCAGGCGGGCGGTGTGCACCCGCCCGGCGTACTCGACCAGCCTGATCAGCACTTCCTTCCCCGAGTCCTTGTCCCGCGCATCGCACAGCACCACCGGCGTCCCCTGGTCCAGGTCCAGCGCCCTCGACACGTCGTGGGCTCCGTAACGCCGTGCGTTGGCAAAGCAGTTGACGGCCACCACGAACGGGATGCGCCGGTGCTCGAAGTAGTCCACCGCCGGGAAGCAGTCCTCCAGCCGCCGCGTGTCGGCGAGCACCACGGCGCCCAGCGCCCCTTGCGACAGCTCGTCCCACAGGAACCAGAACCGGTCCTGGCCGGGCGTGCCGAACAGGTAGAGGGACAGCCCCGACCGGATGGTGATCCGCCCGAAGTCCATGGCCACGGTCGTGGTCGTCTTCTGGTCCACTCCGCCCGTGTCGTCGACGAGTTCGCCCGCCTCGCTCAGCAACTCCTCCGTCCGCAGCGGCCGGATCTCGCTCACCGCGCCGACCAGCGTGGTCTTGCCGACCCCGAAGCCGCCCGCCACGAGGATCTTCAGCGCGAGCGCCGCCAGTTCGGTGTCCTCGCCGGGACCGGGATCCGCCGGTCCGTCGTCATGCAGTCCCATCACAGCGCTCGCAATCCCTCGATGACTTCCCGCAGAATCCGCTCGTCCGGCAGCTGTGCGGGCGGTACGGGCCTGCTGACCTTGACGTGCCCGCCCTCCAGCAGATCGCCGAGGAGCACCCGCACCACCCCGACGGGCAGGTCGGCGTCGGCGGCGAGCTCCGCCACCGACTGGGTCTCGGACCGGCAGAGTCCGAGCAGTGCCCGGTGTTCCGGGCCGAGCAGCGACTCGGCAGCCGCGTCGGTGCCTTCCGGATCCACGACGACCAGCGCGATCAGGTCGAAGCGGACCCCGTGGGGTCCCGGCTTCGTACGCCCGCCGGTCATCGCGTACGGACGCACGAGCGGGCCCGCGTCGGCGTCGTACCACTGGCCGTTCATGTGCCGGACCGCCGCCCTCAGCCGGCGGCCGGCGGCCGCGCCGCGAACCGGGGCGGGGTGTACAGGTGCTCGCCGACCCGCTTCACCAGGCGGGCCATCTCGTAGGCGATCAGCCCGATGTCGGCCCCGGCGCCGCTCAGCACGGCCAGACAGGATCCGTCCCCGGCGGCCGCGACGAAGAGGAAGCCCTCGTCCATCTCGACCATCGTCTGGCGCACGCCCCCGGCGTGGAAGTGCCGGCCCGCGCCCTTGGCCAGGCTGTGGAAACCGGAGGCCACGGCGGCCAGGTGCTCGGCGTCCTCCCGGCTCAGCGCGCTGGAGGCGCCGACCGGCAGACCGTCGTTGGACAGGACCACGGTGTGCCGGACCTCCCGGACCCGGAGCACCAGGTCGTCGAGCAGCCAGTCCAGTTCGCCGGACCTGCGGACGCTGCCGTTGAGGTCGGTCCTCTGGTGTTCGATCATCACAGTTCTCCTTTGCTGCCTGCGGTGCCTTCACGGCCTGCGCGGCCTTCGCGGCGTGCGTGCGGCGAGTTCTCCTGGGCGCCGCGGACCCATCCGGCCCGGTACGCGGCCATCCGGTCCCGGGCCTGCTCCGGGCTGCGCCCCGGCGGATCGCCGGCGAGGCCCGCGCCCGCCGGGGCCTCGGGGGCGGGGGTTTCGCGCAGCTGCGGGACGAGGCTGGCCTGGCGGACCCGGCGCGGCAGTTCCGTCACCGAGGCGGCCGGGGCCGCGGCGAACTGCGTGCCGGTGACCGCGCCGCCGGGAGTACGCGGCCGCAGGGCTGCCACGGGGGCGGGGCGGGGTCCGGCCGGGTCCGGGGCGGGACCGGACGCGGAACCGGACGCGGAATCGGGCACTGAACCAGGCAGTGAACCGGAGGCGGGAGCGGGGCGCGGATCGGGGGCGGGGCGGGGATCCGGGGCGCCGAGCCCGCGCGCGTCCTCCCGTACGACGGTCATCGCCGGCGGCCGGTCCGCCCTTCCGGCCTGCGGGGCCGGTACCGGTGCGGCCACCGCCATGGGTGCCGATGCCGCGGCCCGCGGGCCGCCGGCCGCCCCCGCTCGGGGCTCCGGCTCGGGGGCGCCGGCCGTGATGGCGCCCTGGAGCACGGAGTTCGGCAGCAGCACCACGGCGGTGGTGCCCCCGTACGGCGAGGTCCGCAGGTGCACCTTCACACCGTGCCGGGACGAGAGGCGGCTGACGACGAAGAGCCCGAGCCGGTCGCTGTCGAAGAGGTCGAGCGCCTCGGACTGCTCGATGCGCCGGTTGGCGTCGCTCAGGGTCTCGCGGCCCATGCCGAGCCCGCGGTCCTCGATCTCCAGGACGTAGCCGGCGCCGACCGGCTCGCCGCTGACCCGGACCTTGGTGTGCGGCGGGGAGAACTGGGCGGCGTTCTCGATGAGTTCGGCCAGCAGGTGGGTGAGGTCGGCGACGGCTCCGCCGACCACGGCGGCCTCCGCGAGCTGGCGCACCTCGACACGGGGGTAGTCCTCGATCTCGGAGACGGCGGCCCGTACGACGTTCGTGAGCGGGACCGGCATCCGCCAGGCGCGTCCGGGGGCGGCGCCCGAAAGGATGATCAGGCTCTCGGCGTGCCGGCGCATCCGGGTGGTCAGGTGGTCCAGGCGGAACAGGTCGCCGAGCTCGTTCGGGTCGTCCGCGCGCCGTTCCATCGAGTCGAGCAGGGTCAGCTGCTTGTGTACGAGGACCTGGCTGCGGCGGGCGAGGTTGACGAAGACCCCGGAGACCCCGCTGGCCAGCTCCGCCCGTTCGACGGCGGCGCTGAGCGCGGCCCGGTGGACCGTGGCCAGTGCCTCGCCGACCTGAGTGATCTCGTCGTCGGCGGGCGGCCCGGCCGGGGTTTCGGCGGCGACGTCGATGTCCTGGCCCGCCCGGAGCCGCTCCATGGCGTACGGGAGCTTGCGGTGGGCGATCTCCAGGGCGGTGTTGCGCAGCGAGACCAGCTCGACGACCAGGACGCGGCCGATGCGGACGGAGATGACCAGCGAGGCGGCGACGGCGGCGAGGCCCAGCAGCACGGCGGCTCCGGCCGGGCTGAGGGCCCCCTCGGCGAACGGGTCGGCCCGGTCGGCGGCCGCGGCGTGCGCGGCTCCCTCGATCTCGCGCATCGAGGCGGCGATGCCGGTGTGAGCCGCCTCCCATCCGGCGGGCACCGCGCGCACCTCCTTGGTGGCGCCCGCGGCCAGCGCCCGGTCCTCGGCGGCGGTGAGGTCGGCGTAGGCGGCGCTCTTGGCGACGGACTGCCAGGCAGCCTGCTGGGCGGGGGGCAGATCACGGGCAGCGGCGGCGGTGAGGGCGCGGCGGGTCTCGATGGTGCCGGTCAGCTGCCGAAGCGTTTCCGCGCTGCGCGGGCCGGGGAGGGCGAGCAGCGCGTCCTCCCGGGAGAGGAGTTCCCCGGCGCGGGCGAATTCCAGCAGGACCCGGGAGCCGGGGCCGAGTTCGGCGTCGTCTCCGCCGGTCAGGGCGCCGCCCACGGCGAGGGCGGAGTCGAGCACGCGGGTGTAGATCTCGTAGGCGGCTTCGGGGCTGGCCCGGCGCCCGGTGACGTCCTTGCGGGCGGACTCGAGTGCCTCGGCGTCGGCGACGAACGCCCCGAGGCGGACCACGACGTCCGAGCCGTAGCCGCCGGAGTCGGCGGCGGTGTTGCGGTCTCCGAGCCGCAGGCGCCGGACGGCGGAGTCGGTGCGGCGGGCCTGCTGTTCCAGGGCGGCGGGGTCGGCGGCGGGGTCGGCGAGGAGCCGGACGGCGGCGCGCCGTTCGGCCTGGAGTTCGGTGACGGCGGCGGCGACGGGGGTGCGTATCTCGGTGTCGGCCTGCTGGACGCGGCTGAGCCGGGCGACGTCCTGGGCGGTGCTGACGGTGGCGAAGGCCCAGAGGGCGAGCAGGGAGACGACGGGGACCATCAGCAGCGAGACGATCTTCGCGCGGACGGTGGCGGGGCGCAGCCGCAGACGTCGGCCCCGGTCGTGCGGCGGCGGGCCCACCGGGGCGGGCTGCGCGGGCTGCGCGGGCTGGGCGGGCTGGGCGGGCTGGGCGGGCTGGGCGGGCTGGGCGGGCTGGGGGGGCTGGTGGAGTGCCCGCTCCGGGTGTTCGTCGGCCGGCGGACCGGCGTGGGCCCGGCGGCCCGTTCCCGCGCCGTGGCCGTGGCCGCCCGCCGGCGCGGGGAGCCGCGGCTCCGCTGCTTCCGGTTGTCTGCGGGGTGTGCGCATGGGCTCCTCGTTCCGGGGCGGTTCCGACAGGTGCGGGGTGGGGGGTTGGGGGTGGGGGCAGGTGCACGCACAGGGCGGTGCCGAGGCGCGCGCGGTGTGTTCAGTGGGCGGCCGCGGCCCGCTCCCCCAGCCTGCGGACGGAGTCGGAGGCGGCCCGCTCGTCGGCGGTCGGCGACAGTGCGACGAAGGCGGCGGTGATGAACAGGTAGGAGCCGAGCCCGACGGCGAGCGGGAAGATGAACTGCATGGCCGTGGCTCCGGGCAGTGCGGCGTCAGAAGGGGTGACGCTGACGGCGACGGCGGTCATCCCGGTGTAGTGCATGCTGCTGACGGCGGCGCCCATGACGAGCGAGGCGACGGCCACGGCCACCGGCGACTTGATGTTGAGCGCGGCCCACAGGGCGGCGGTGGCCGCGACCACGGCGATGGCGACGGACAGTCCGACGGTGAGCGGGTCGTAGGAGACGTGCCCGTGCAGGCGCAGGGCAGCCATGCCGAGGTAGTGCATGCTGGCGACGCCGAGGCCGGTGGTGAGGCCGCCCAGGACGAGGGCCCGGCCGCGGTCCTTGCCGTAGCCGACGGCGAACACTCCAGCGCCCACCACCAGCATGGCGACGATGAGGCTGAGGAGGGTGAGCGGCACGTTGTAGTGGATCTCGGTGCCGGTGACGTCGAAGCCGAGCATCGCGACGAAGTGCATCGTCCAGATGCCGGTGCCGATCGCGGAAGCCGCGGTGAGGAGCCAGTTGCGCCGGGAGGCGCCCGTCGCGGCGAGCGCGCGGACGGTGCAGCGCAGCCCGAGGGCGGCGCCGATGGATGCCATCACGTATGACAGCACGGGTGTCAGCCAGCCGTAGGCGGCGTGGTCCAGATGTCCCAGGTGTCCCATGGCCACCGGACGCTAGTCCGGGTGAGGGAGCGAACAGGGGGCGCATTTCGAAAGCCGCTGTAACTGCTGGAATATGACAGAGATACGTTCATCTTCGATCACGCCGCGTACCACCTTGCGCACGGTCCGCAGGCCCCCGCGTCCGCCCTTGGGGGATCATGGGCGTATGAGCGAAGACCACACGCACGTACAGGAGTTCTTCGGCGCGCGCGCCGCCGACTGGGACCGCAAGTTCCCCGAGGACGCGCCCGCCTTCGCGGCCGCCGTGGCCGAGTTCGGACTGCGGTCCGGGGACCGCGTGCTGGACGCGGGCTGCGGCACCGGGCGGGCGCTGGCCCCGCTGCGTGCCGCCGTCGGGCCCGCCGGCATCGCGCTCGGGGCGGACGTCACCCCGCAGATGCTGGCCGCCGCGCAGCGGGCGGGGCGGGGCGCGCAGGGTGCGCTGCTGCTCGCGGACGTGGGCCGGCTGCCGCTGCGCGACGGGGCGCTGGACGCGGTGTTCGCCTCCGGGCTCGTCGCGCATCTGCCCGACCCGCCCGCGAACCTGCGCGAACTGGCCCGGGTGGTCCGCCCCGGCGGGCGGCTCGCGCTGTTCCACCCGATCGGGCGAGCGGCCCTCGCCGCCCGGCAGGGCCGCGAGCTGACCCCGCAGGACCTGCGGGCCGAGCACAACCTCGGCCCGCTACTGGCCCGTTCGGGCTGGGAGATGACCTCGTACTCCGACGAGGACGCCCGCTTCCTGGCCCTGGCCGTACGCCACCGGTGACGCCCGTGACCTCAGCGGCCCCCGTGACACCGGTGACGGATTTTTCATACGTCGGCACCTTGCCCGGGACGAGCGGAGGTGCCCGGGATCACGCCGGAGGCTGAGCATCGGCTCCGGCGGGCCGGCGGGGATGCGGAACGGGGCATCCGCTCATTCCGGGCACGGGAAAGGTGCCGAGCTCGCCCACGTCGTAGCCACCGGGGTAGCTCTTGATCTCCGGGTTCTGCCGCGCGTAGTGCGGGGCCTTGCGCGGGGGCAGCAGCCGTACCGCGCGCCCGCGCAGCCGCAGGGCGCCCTGGACCAGCCGCTGCACCCGGGGGTACGGGCGGGTGAACCGGAAGGCGTCCAGGAGCGGCTCGTCGAGGAGGGCGAGGCTCGCGCCGCGGACGGCGGGGGCGAGCGGCGCGGGGTACCAGGAGGCCATCAGGTCGAGGGTGGAGTCCGCGACCTTCCGCGCGCCCTCGTCCCAGCCGAAGTGGGCCTCCTCGTAGGCGTTCAGCACGGACTCGAACTCCTCGAAGGAGCCGGGAATGTCCGTGATGCCCAGGTGGCGGCCGAGAGTGGCGTAGTAGTTCGCGGAGGCCCGGCGCTCGTGGTGGGTCAGCGGACGCCAGCCGTACGCGTCCAGCCAGCGCGACGGAATCACCACGAACGTGCACAGGACGTAGCGCATCTCCTCGTTGGAGATGTCGTAACTGCGGTGCATCTGGTTGACGCGGCGGATCGCGGTGCGGGCGGTGTCGCTCTCGAATCCGTGCTCCACGACGGCGTCGAGGAGCAGTGCGGTGTCGTCGTAGCGCTTCTGAGCGCGGTCCGTGAACTCGGCGGTCTCGGCCAGCAGGCCGCCGATGGCGGGGACGGCGTACGTACGGAACAGGGCGAGCTCCAGGGCGCGGGTGAAGTCCCACGGGAACTCATAGGTGGCGGTGAGCCGGTAGATGGCCAGGAAGTCCTTGTCGGGGTCGAGACGGAGGATCTCCCTCAGCCGGTCGTAACGCTGCACCGGGTGTCCCTTTCTGTGGCGGGCTCCCAACTCTACGTGCAGGTAGCGGCCTTGGAAATCATCGGCCGCAGGCCCTCGACGGGCGGGTTACCCGCTGGTTAAGGTGCGCCGACGAGAGAGCGACTGGGGAGGCCAGGTGTCCGACGACGAGGAGGGCGGCTCGCTGTACGTGCTGACCGCCGTGCTGCTGACCCCCGCGCAGTTCCCCAGCGTCCTGGGCGACGACTTCCCCGAGGCCTGCTCCCTGCTGGGCGTCGCGCCGAACGGGGAGGGCTACGGGCTGGTGCTCGGCCAGGACGAGGAGGGCGCGCGCTGGACCGTCGTCGTGGACGACGTCTCGCTCGTGGCCACGGCCATCGCCTCCTGGGACTGCGGGATGGAGTACGACCTGTCCCCCGACGAGCGGACGATCGTGGTCTCGCTGGCGGGCTGGCCGCTGGAGCTGTCGGTGGCGGCTTCGGGGATCCCGGAACCGCACGATCCGGAGCAGGGCGCGGACGGCACCGGGCGGGTGCCGCTGACGCCGCCCTCGGCGGAGGCCTGGGGGCCGGTGCAGCGGCGGATGGCCGCGGACCAGATCGCCCGGCAGTGGGGCGAGTGGCGCGACCGCGCGGCGCTGGACGGCGGGGCGGCCGCCGCCGCTCATCCCGGGCTCGCCCGGGCGCTGGAGCAGGCCGCGGGGTACGCGACGACCCCGCCGCCGCCCGGGCGGGTGCGCTCCTCCTTCGCGGGCGAGGAGGCCCGGACGCTGCGGGCGGACGGTCCCGGCTGGTCACTGGTGGCCCGCACCGGTGACGCCGCCTTCGTCCTGCTCGACGAGGAGCCGAGCGGGGTGCTCGCGGTTCCGCGCGACGGAGCGACCGACGTGCCGGAGCTGCTGGCGGCGCTCAACCGCATCGCCGTACGACCGGCCTGAACACCCACGGCACGAACAGAGATCCGAAGGGGACGGGGGGAGGACGGATGACGGTGGAGTGCGAGCCGGTGGGGGTGGTCGTGGGTGGCCGCGCCGAGGTGGTCGACGACGACTGGGGACGGGAAACGGCGGTGATCCGTCTGGACGCGGACCGGTTCGGCCCCGAGGCGCTGTACGGGCTGGAGGACTTCTCGCACGTCGAGGTCGTCTACCACTTCGACCGGGTGCCGGTGGAGAAGGTCGAGACGGGCGCGCGCCGTCCGCGGGGCAACCCGGACTGGCCGCTCGTCGGCATCTTCGCCCAGCGCGGCAAGAACAGGCCGAACCGGATCGGCGTCTCGCGGTGCCGAGTGGTCGAGGTGGACGGCCTCGACGTCCACGTGGAGGGCCTCGACGCGGTGGCCGGCACTCCGGTCCTCGACCTGAAGCCGTACATGGCGGAGTTCGGCCCCCGCGGCGACGTGCGGCAGCCGGAGTGGGCGACGGCCCTGATGCGCGACTACTACTGAGCCGGCGGCCACTGAGCGGACGGCCACGGGGCAGGCCGCCCCTGGCCAGGCCCCTGTTGATCAGGCCACCCTTGAGCAGACCCCTCTTGAGCAGGCCGCTCCCGCGCAGGCCGTCGGATCGGCCGGGCTTCGCGCCGGAGCGCGGGCGCGGCCGGCCCCCCGGGCGTCAGCGGCCGATCTGCTTCCGGGATACGCCCCGCAGACGACGCCGCTGAGAGGAGTCCAGCAGCAGATAGGCGGCAGCGGGCACACCGATCAGGACCAGCAGCCCCGCCCAGAACCCGACCGCCCAGAACAGCACGATGGCTACCGCGATTCCGGCAACCGCGACTTTTCCGCTCGTGGACATCTGCGGACACCTCCACCCGTCGTCGACCACTACCTCCCCCTCAACGCACCACCGCGACCGCGCGTTCCCGGACACCCGGACGGCCCGCGAAGTGACCCGGGTCACGGCCGGGGTCGAGCCCTCCGGCGACTTCGGTGGGGTAACCTCGGCCACCCCGACCCAGTAGTCAAATTTGAAGAATACGGTCCGCGCCCGCTGGACGGAGGCGCACACCGGACGCCAGATCCGGCTGGGCCGGGACGGGCGGTGGTGGCCGTACCGCCGCAAGGCGGGCCACTGGATCCCGGTGGGCCCGGCCGCCACGGATCCGGCCTCGGCCCTGGCTGCCGCCGATCCCGCGTAGGCCCCAGTCCGCCCGGGTCCCGGGCGGTTTCGGCGCGGACTGGCCGACGTACCGCTTGTCGGGGGCCGGTACCGGGACGACGATGGGGCGCTCCGGGGCCCTGGCTCCGATACCGCGGCACCACGGCACCACGGGAGGGCGAACATGGACGATCCGTCGGTGGTCCTGCCGGGCGGGACCGATCCCGCCGAGCGCACGCGCGAACTGCGCCGCGCGCATGCCGTGTTCACCCGGGACGGCCGGGTCGAGGCCCCGGTCCGGGCGGTCATCGCACGGTCCTGGCGGCGGTGCGCCCGGGCACGCGTCAGCCCGGAGTGCGCTCCCCGGGTGGAATGGGCGGAGGCGCAGCTGCGGCCGTACCGCGAGGAGCACCCGCTGGCCCGCGTGATGCCGCTGTTCCGGGACCTCGTCGGGGCGTTCGCGGCGCACGGGGCGCACCTGCTGGCGGTGTGCGACGCGCAGGGCAGGCTGCTGTGGGTCGAGGGCGAACCGGGCACGCTGCGGCGGGCGGAGGGGCTCGGGTTCGTCCCCGGCGCGCATTGGGCGGAGACGGCGATGGGGACCAACGCACCGGGTACGGCGGTGGCTGTCGGCGAGCCCGTGCAGGTCTTCGGAGCCGAGCACTTCAGCCGCCGGGTCCACCCGTGGACCTGCGCGGCGGCCCCGGTGCGCGATCCGCGGACGGGCCGGCTGCTGGGTGCGGTGGACATCACGGGCGGCGATGGTCTCGCCCACCCCCACTCCCTCGCGTTCGTCCAGGCGGTCGCGCGGGCGGCGCAGGCCCAGTTGGTCCTGATCGATCCCGGGCCGCCGGCGGCGGGGGACACGCTGACCGCGCTCGGCCAGGACGAGGCGCTGCTGGTCACCGGGGGGCGACCGGTGCGACTGGGGCGGCGGCACAGCGAGATCATGGTGCTGCTGGCGCACCATCCGGCGGGGTTGTCGGGCGAGGAGCTGGCGATCGCGCTGTACGAGGACGAGTCGGTGTCACCGGTGACGTTGCGCGCCGAAATTTCCCGCCTCCGGGCCCTGTTGGGGCCCGCCGCCCCGCTTTCGCGGCCCTATCGCACGGCCGGTCCGCTGGAGGCCGACTTCACGGCCCTGACCCGGCACCTGGCCACCGGCGCGGTCTCCGCCGCGCTGACCCGCTACCCCGGCCCGCTCCTGCCGGCTTCCACCGCTCCGGGGATCGTCCGGCTGCGGCGGCGGATCGAGGTCCAGGCGCGGGCGGCCGTGATCGCCCGCGCGGATGCCGGACTGCTGACCGACTGGGTGTGCAGCCCGTGGGGCGCGGACGACACCGAGGCGTGGCGGGCCCTCGCGTCGGCGCTGCCGCCCGAGGACCGCTCGGCCGCGCTGGCCCGCGTACGCGCCCTGGACGGTGAACTCGGCCTGGGCGGTGGGCTCGGCGCGGGCGGGCTTTCCGTACGGCCGCCCGCTGGCACCGGCGGCCGCGGGCGTGCAACGTATCCGCAACCTGCCCGCTCCTAGCCTCCCACCGAGCGCTGTCCGACGGCGGCCGGCGCCCGGCAAGGGGAGGACACCCATGGCCCGTTACGCTGCGCCCGGTACCGAGGGGGCGCTCATGTCGTACGCGTCCCGCTACGGCCACTTCATCGGCGGCGAGTACGTCGAGCCCGTCCGGGGCCGGTACTTCGCCAACCCCTCCCCCCTCACCGGGGAAACGTTCACGGAGGCGGCGCGCGGTACGGCGGAGGACGTGGAGCGGGCACTGGACGCGGCGCACGCGGCGGCGCCCGCGTGGGGGCGGACCTCCGTCACGGAACGGTCCGCGATCCTGCTGCGCATCGCGGACCGGATGGAGCAGAACCTGGAGGCGCTCGCGGTCGCGGAGAGCTGGGAGAACGGCAAGCCGATCCGCGAGACGCTCGCCGCCGACATGCCCCTGGCGATCGACCAGTTCCGCTACTTCGCGGGTGCGCTGCGCGCGCAGGAGGGCGCCCTGAGCCAGCTCGACGACGACACGGTGGCCTACCACTTCCACGAACCCCTGGGTGTCGTCGGCCAGATCATCCCGTGGAACTTCCCGATCCTGATGGCGGTGTGGAAGCTGGCCCCCGCGCTGGCGGCGGGCAACACGGTCGTCCTGAAGCCGGCCGAGCAGACCCCGGCCTCCGTCCACTACTGGCTCAGCCTGGTGGCGGACCTGCTGCCGCCGGGCGTGGTGAACATCGTCAACGGCTTCGGCGAAGAGGCGGGAAAGCCGCTCGCCTCCAGCCCGCGCGTCGCGAAGGTCGCCTTCACCGGGGAGACCTCGACCGGACGGCTGATCATGCGGTACGCGGCCGAGCACCTGAAGCCGGTCACCCTGGAACTCGGCGGCAAGAGCCCGAACCTGTTCTTCGACGACATCTGGACGGCCGACGACGACTTGCGCGACAAGGCCCTGGAGGGGTTCGCCATGTTCGCCCTCAACCAGGGCGAGGTGTGCACGAGCCCGTCGCGCGCCCTGATCGAGCGGGGCCGGTACGGGGACTTCCTCGACGCGGCGGTGGCACGCACCGAACTGATCGTGCCGGGGCATCCGTTGGACACGGACACGATGATCGGCGCGCAGGCCTCGGAGGAGCAGCTGAAGAAGGTCCTGTCGTACGTGGAGATCGGCCGGCGGGAGGGCGCGAAGATCCTCACCGGCGGGGAGCGCATCGACCACGGCGGTGACCTGGCGGGCGGCTTCTACGTCCAGCCGACGATCTTCGAGGGCGACAACCGCATGCGGATCTTCCAGGAGGAGATCTTCGGCCCGGTGGTGTCGGTGACCTCGTTCCACGACTTCGACGACGCGGTGCGGATCGCGAACGACACGGCGTACGGCCTGGGAGCGGGGGTCTGGACCCGCGACATCAACACCGCCTACCGCGCGGGCCGCGCGATCCAGGCGGGCCGCGTCTGGACGAACTGCTACCACGCCTACCCGGCCCACGCGGCGTTCGGCGGCTACAAGCAGTCGGGCATCGGACGCGAGACCCACAAGATGATGCTGGAGCACTACCAGCAGACGAAGAACGTCCTGGTCTCGTACTCCCCGAAGCGTCTCGGCTTGTTCTAGACGCCTGAGAAACGGCGCCTGACGTGGATTTTTATTCGTTGCAGGCGCCGTCGGCAACGGCCTCGCGCGGCGGCGGCGGGTGCCGGCCGTCCCCATCGAGCCGGTTCCACGACGCGTGGGGAGGCAGGCCGGGTCGGCGGGGTTCGCGGGTGCGGCGTGCTGGAAAGGATCGACGCATGTACTCCGTGAAGACCGTCTTGACGACCACTGCCGCAGCCTTCCTCGCCCTCGCCCTCGCCTCTCCGGCCACCGCGGTCCCCGACTCCCCCACCGCCGCGCGGCGCCCGTGCGACGCCGCCCCGACCTGCTACGTCGATGTGGCGGTCGCCCAGGTCTGGGTCAGCCCCGGACAGGTCCGTCCGGTGGACGCCAAGGCGACCACCAATCCCGCTGACATCCGCGGCTGGCTGGCCGGCATGTCCCTGGACGAGCGGCGTGAGGTCGCCGGGGAGACGCAGGCCCTGCACGGCATCCGGGTGACCGTCGATCGCAGCGAGTGGCACGGCGGCCTGCGCTGGGACCACGTTTGGGTGCACGGCCAGCCCACCCCCAGGGACCAGGCCGGACGGGGTGCCTACCCGGGCTGGATTCCCGACCGGCAACTCACCTCGGAGCACCGCCGCCCACCCGCCGGTACGCATGAGGAACGCGTCGTCCGCCCCACGGCCCGGGGCTTCGCCACCGCCCAGGACGCCCTCGCCGGCCGCGAATCCGGGCAGGTCGGCGAGTACTCGTACAACACCTCCTTCCCGGTGGGGGCCGGTCCGCTGCCCGGAGTCGTCACCGCCCACTCCCCCAGCGGCGGCCGGGTGTTCTTCCGGGCCGGCGATCTCGCGAGGGTGCCGTCCGCACCGAGCGGCACGGACGTGGTCGCCGCCGCGCGCGCCTTCCTGGGCCTGCCCTACCTGTGGTCCGGTACCTCCGGATTCGGCTACGACTGCTCCGGCCTCACCAGCCAGGTGTACTCCGCGCTCGGCGTGACGATCCCCCGGGACGCCCAACCGCAGTTCGACGCGGGCGGCGGGCAGGTACCCGCCGGCTCGGCAGCGGGGGTGCGGATCACCGGTACGGAGGACCTCCGGCCCGGCGACATCGTCGCCTTCCGTCCCGCCACCGGCAGCGAGGTCACTCACGTCGGCATCTATTCGGGCACGCGGAACGGCGAACCCATGATGATCAATTCGCCTCGGACGGGTTCCCCCGTAACGGAGGAACCCATCGGTTCCACCGGCCGCGTCTACGTCGGTGCCACCCGCTTCCTCACCGGCTGACGCCCGTACGGCCCCCCCGGCGTCCCATGACACCCGGTGGCACCACATGGTGCCAGCAGGTGCCACGGGGCGCCATTCCGCGTCCTGCGTAGGCACCACGAAGGCGTGGGGTGCCACCATGACTCAGCCGTCACCGTCACATTTCCGCAGCTCAGAGCTGTTGCGCCCACCTTCCCCCCGCGCATGATGCCATCTGGGCTTGCGCGTGGTGCCATCGAGGTGCCATCATGGCGTCATGGACCTCACGCCGTATGTCGACACCCTTCGCCGCGAACTCGCGGTGGCCGCCGAAGCCGGCGGGGAAGATGCCCGCGAGCTGGCCGAGCGGCTCACCGCTCCCCTGGAGTCGGCGACCCGGCTGACCATGCTCCACGTGCTCTCCGCCGCGATGGACGAGATCACCCGTGACATCGCCCCCGGTTCGGTCGACGTACGGCTGCGCGGGCTGGACCCCGACTTCGTGGTGACGCTGCCGCCCACCGACCGCGGCGCTGCCGCGGAGCCGGCCGCGCCCGTCGAAGCGGTCAGGACCGAGGCTCCGGCCGACGGCGAGGAGGGCGGCACCGCCCGCGTCAACCTGCGCCTGCCGGCCCACCTCAAGGCGCGCGCCGAGGAGGCCGCGAGTCGCGAGGGCCTGTCGGTCAACGCGTGGCTGGTCCGGGCCGTGTCGGCCGCGGTCGGCGGCGGCAGCGGCGGCGGCGGCGGCACGCAGCCGAGGCCTGCGGAGAAGGCCCGGACCATCGGACAGAACTTCACGGGCTGGGTGCGCTGACCGCGTCTCGCCCACCCGCACCACTTCACCTACACCGCTTCACCCACACCACGTCCCACCAGCAGGGACGATCCGAAGACCCAAGAGGACGGGACAGCCATGCCTTCTTTCGACACTCCCGAACCGATCTCGGTCACCGCCCGCGTGGAGGCCGGTTCCATCCAGTTCACGGCGGGCGAGGACCGCCCCGACACCGTCGTCGAAGTACGGCCCCGAGACCCGAAGAAGGACCTGGACGTGCGGACGGCCGACCAGACCGAGGTCACGTACGCGAGCGGCGCACTGACCGTCAGGACGCCCAAGTCGAATCTGTTCGGCCGCACCGGCGTCGTCGACGTGACGGTCGCACTTCCCACGGGCTCGAGCATCGACATGACCGGCGCCTGGACCCAGGTGCTCGGCGAGGGCCGGCTCGGCGAGGTCCGCGTGAAGACCTCGTCCGGCGACGTCCGCCTCGACGCGACCGGCCCGCTGACCCTGACCGCATCGCACGGCTCGATCACCGTGGAGCGGGTCGAGGGCATGGCCGAGATCACCACCAGCTCCGGCAGCCTGCGCATCGGCCTCCTCGACGGCCCCGCGGTTCTGAAGAACTCGCACGGCACGACGACCGTCGGCGCCGCGACCGGGGAGCTGCGGGTGAGCGGCGCGAACGGCGACATCGTGATCCAGCGCGCCGAGGACTCGGTCACCGCCACCACCGCCCACGGCACCCTGCGCGTGGGTGAAGTGGCCCGTGGCACCGTCCAGTTGGAGACCTCTTACGGGGCCGTCGAGGTCGGCGTCCGCGAGGGTACGGCAGCCTGGCTCGACATCAACGCGGGCGCCGGCCAGGTCCGCAACACGCTCACCGCGTCGGAGGCCCCGGGAGAGACCGAGGACACCGTCAAGGTCCGCGTCCGCACCCGCCACGGCAACGTCGACATCGTGCGCGCCCGGGGCTGAGCACCGACCCCGCCCACTCGCGCGCTCCCCCGTCACTTCAGCCTTCGAAAGGGAGGGCCACGTGCCCACTTCTGTCATGTCCACGTCCAGGCGCGGGAACGGCCAGGAGCCGCCCGCCGCCGTCTCCGCCTCGGGCTTGCGAAAGTCCTACGGCGACAAGCGCGTCCTCGACGGGATCGACCTGCACATCCCGGCAGGCACCGTCTTCGCGCTGCTCGGCCCGAACGGCGCCGGCAAGACCACCGCCGTCAAGATCCTCTCCACCCTCATCTCCGCCGACGCCGGCTCCGGCGACATCCGCGTCGCCGGCCACGACCTGGCCACCGACCCGCAGGCGGTACGCGCGGCGATCGGCGTCACCGGGCAGTTCTCCGCCGTCGACGGGCTGATCACCGGCGAGGAGAACATGCTCCTCATGGCGGACCTGCACCACCTCTCCCGCAGCGAGGGCAAGCGCGTCGCCGCCGAGCTGCTGGAGCGCTTCGACCTCACGGGCGCCGCGGGGAAGCCCGCCTCCACCTACTCGGGCGGCATGAAGCGCCGCCTGGACATCGCCATGACGCTGGTCGGCGGGCCCCGGATCATCTTCCTCGACGAGCCGACCACCGGCCTCGACCCGCGCTCCCGCCACACCATGTGGGGCATCATCCGCGAACTCGTCAACGGCGGCGTCACCGTCTTCCTCACCACGCAGTACCTGGAGGAGGCCGACGAACTCGCCGACCGCATCGCGGTCCTCAACGACGGGAAGATCGCCGCCGAGGGCACGGCCGAGGAGCTCAAGCGGCTCATCCCCGGCGGACACGTCCGCCTGCGCTTCGCCGACCCGGCCGCGTACCAGTCCGCCGCCCTCGCCCTGCGCGAAGCCACCCGGGACGACGAATCCCTGACACTGCAGATCCCCAGCGACGGCAGCCAGCGCGAGCTGCGCTCCCTCCTCGACTGGCTCGACGCGGCCGGCATCGAGGCCGACGAGCTGACCGTGCACACCCCCGACCTCGACGACGTGTTCTTCGCCCTGACCGGCAGCACGCGCGTCCCCGACCAGCAGAAGGAAACCGGCCGATGAGCTCCCTCTCCCTCGCCGTGCGCGACTCGTCCACGATGCTGCGCCGCAACCTCCTGCACGCGCGGCGCTACCCGTCCCTGACACTGAACCTGCTGCTCACACCCGTCATGCTGCTCTTGCTCTTCGTCTACATCTTCGGCGACGTCATGAGCGCGGGCATCGGCGACGGCGACGCGGACCGCGCCGAGTACATCGCGTACCTCGTCCCCGGCATCCTGCTGATGACCATCGGCGGCACCGTGGTGGGGACCGCGGTGTCCGTCTCCAACGACATGACCGAGGGCATCATCGCCCGCTTCCGCACCATGGCGATCCACCGCGGCTCCGTGCTCGTCGGACACGTCGTCGGCAGCGTGCTGCAATCGATCATGAGCGTGGTCCTCGTCGGCGCCGTCGCCGCGGCCATCGGCTTCCGGTCCACCGACGCCACCGCCCTGGAATGGCTGGCGGCGTTCGGACTGCTCGCGCTCTTCGCCCTGGCACTCACCTGGATCGCGGTCGGCATGGGCCTGATCAGCCCGAACGCCGAGGCCGCCAGCAACAACGCCCTGCCGATGATCCTCCTGCCCCTGCTGTCCAGCGCCTTCGTCCCGGTCGACGCGATGCCGGGCTGGTTCCAGCCGATCGCCCAGTACCAGCCGTTCACCCCGGCCATCGAGACCCTGCGCGGGCTGCTGCTCGGCAGCGAGATCGGCAACAACGGATGGCTCGCCGTCGCCTGGTGCGTGGGCCTCACCGTGCTCGGCTACCGCTGGTCGACCTCGAAGTTCAACCGCGACCCGAAGTAACCGCCGAGACAGCGGGCCGCCGGCCGCAACTCGTCCCGCCCCAGGGCGGCGTACTCCGACACCGAGTCGGCGTCCGCCGCCCGTCGGCGTACTCGATAGCCTGGCCGTCTGCCGCCCGGAGTGGCATGCGACGGAGAGTGAAGAGGCTGCGATGAGTGAACTGACGAAGCCCGAGGTGGACGTTCCGAAGGGGGACGCTCCCACCGAGCTGACCACCCGGGACCTGGTCGTCGGGGACGGGGTGGAGGCGAAGCCGGGCATGGTGGTCAGGGTCCACTACGTAGGGGTGACCTTCGCATCCGGGAAGGAGTTCGATGCCTCCTGGGACCGGGGCGAGCCGTTCAAGTTCGCCCTGGGCAGCGGCAGGGTCATCAAGGGCTGGGACCGGGGCGTGAAGGGGATGAAGGTCGGCGGTCGGCGCGAGATCGTCGTTCCCCCGCGTCTCGGCTACGGCAACCAGTCACCCTCGCCGCTGATCCCGGCGGGCTCGACCCTGGTCTTCGTGGTGGACCTGCTGGACGTGTATTCCGGCACGGCCGGATGGAGCAGCGCCCGGTAGACCCCGCCCTCAGCTCCGACCGCAGGCTCTGCGCATGATCATGGCTGCCTCCTCGCACACGACGCGCCTCCCCCGGCCGAGGTTGCCGCATGCCCGACGTGGCGCCCGCCGGGCCTGCGCCCCCGTCAGCCGGCCTGCGGTGCGGTGGTCAGACGTCGGAACGAGCGGGCGTCCACGACGGCCGCTCCGCCGGGGTCGTTGTTGAAGTAGGCGTAGACGTCCGCTTCGGGGGGCCAGGTGTCCGCGATCCGGTCCGCCCAGCTCCGCAGCGCGGAGCGGCCGTACCGGGGAGCGGGGTGCGCACGGCCCTCGTGGAAGCGCACGTAACCCCAGTCCGCCGTCCGCCACAGCGGTGTCACGGGCCGCGACCGCCGGTCGGCCCAGCACAGGGCCGCGCCGCGGTCGGCGAGGACGGAGCGTACCTCGGGCGTCCACCACGACGCGTGCCGCGGCTCGACGGCGACGCGGACGGTACGCGGGAAGCAGGCCAGGCAGGCTTCGAGGGCGGCAGGGTCGGCGCGGAGCGTGGGCGGCAGCTGGAGCAGGACGGGGCCGAGCCGGTCGCCCAGCGGAGCGGCATGCTCCATGAGCCGTCGGACGGGCTCCGCCGGCTCCCGCAGGCGCTTGATGTGCGTCAGGAAGCGGCTCGCCTTGACGGCCATGACGAAGCCGGGCGGGGTACGGGCCCGCCACTGCGCGAACGTGTGGGGCGCGGGCAGCCGGTAGAACGCGTTGTTCAGCTCCACGGTGGAGAAGTGCTGTGCGTACTCCTCCAGCCACAGCCGTTGCGGCCGCTCGGGCGGGTAGAGAACGCCCGACCAGTCGCGGTACTGCCATCCCGAAGTGCCGACGAAAACGGCCATGACCTGCTCCTGCCCGGTCTCGCGCCGCGTGAACGTGGAGTGGGGCACGGTGGTCGGAGGGAGTCGTGAACGGCCACGACCGGGCACCTACCCCGTCCGGTGCACGGCGCGATAGCGGGCGGGCGGGATCCCGTACCGGGCGGTGAAGACCTGCCGGAGCGTCTCGGCCGAACCGAAGCCGCAGCGTGCGGCCACGCCCGGCATGGGGAGCGTCGTCGAGGCCAGCAGGTGGGCGGCGGCCTCCGTCCTGGCCCGCCGGACGTACCGCCCGGGAGGCACCCCCAGGTGCTCCAGGAACAGGCGGTTCAGATGGCGCGGGGTGACCCCCGCGCGGGAGGCCAGCGCCCCGGCCGACAGGTCGTGGTCCGGGTGTTCGGCGATGTACTCCACCAGCCGGCGCACCACGTCGTCGCGGGGCGGCGGCGCGGCGGTGAACAGGCTCATCTGCGCCTGGTTCCCCGGCCTTTGCACGTAGACGACCAGGTCGCGGGCGACCTGGCGGGCCAGCTCCGGGCCGTGGTCCTCCTCGATCAGGGCGAGGGTCAGGTCGATGGCGCTGGTGATGCCCGCCGCCGTGTAGACGTTCCCGTCCCGGATGTACAGCGGGTCCGGATCCACCGTCACGGCGGGATGGCGGGCCGCGATCCGGGACGCGAACCGCCAGTGCGTGGTGGCGCGGCGGCCGTCGAGGAGGCCCGCGGCGGCGAGGACGGCGGCCCCGGTGCACAGGGAGGTCACGCGGCGGCTCTCCCGTGCGAGCCGCCGCACGTGCCCCACCAGCCGCGCGTCCTCCGCGGCGCGTTCGAAACCGGCGCCTCCGGAGACGACGAGCGTGTCCAGGGGGCCCTTCACCCGTTCCAGGGGTTCCTGGCTGACCAGGAGGATCCCCCCGCCGCAGTCGATCGGTACGCCGCCCGGTCCGGCCAGGCGGATGCGGTAGGGCCGGGCGAGGTCCCCGATCCGGTTCGCCATCTGCAGGGCCGTGGTCACACAGGCGATGTCGAGCAGCTCGGCCGAGGCGTACCCGACGACGAGCATGAGCCGTTCCCCCATGGGGCGACCCTATGCCGGACGGACGTACACCCCAAGGTTCGTGACAGGAAGCGGGCGCAGGGCTCCCGCCGGGCGCGGCCGGTCGCGAACGTGGCGGCATGACCCTTCCCGAAGGACCCTCCGGCACCCGCGTCCGCCACGAAGGCAGCGGCGTGACGGCCCGTGCCGTCCTGACCGCGTGTGCACGGCGCTGGCCCACCTGGCTCGCCCTGGCCCTCGTCCTCGTCACGTTCGCCGACGGTGCCGCACCGGTCGGGCTGCTCGCGGCCCTCCTCGTCGTCATGCCGCTGTGCTACCTGGCCTTCGGGGCTGTACGCCGGGAACTCGGCACCGGGCGCACCTGGGCGGTCCAAGCGGCCAGCCTCCTGGGTTTCACCGCCCTGGCGCTGACGGCGCTCGCGGTGGATCCGCCGGCGGCCCGCTACGTCGTGGCGGCCGGCTGGTTCGCCCACGGCATCTGGGACCTCGTGCATCACCGCACCGGCAGGGTCGTGCCCCGGGCCTGGTCGGAGTGGTGCGGCGTCGTGGACGTCTTCGGCGCGGCGGCGATCCTGCTGGTGATCCAGCGGTGATCCAGGGCGCGGCGACGCGGATCCGGCGATGGGAACCGGGATCGGCCCGCCCGGTCCGACGCCCCGCATGGTTTGCTCGGAGCATGTCACGAAGACCCTCTCAGGGCATGCCGGATCAGCAGCGGGCCGCTGTTGCCGCGGGGCGGGCGGGGCGGCAGTTGACCGTGCTCGGGCACCGTGCGTGGGCGATCACGGACGGGGTCACGCTCCATGACGTGACCGCCGTGGGGCGCCCGACGTGGTCGCCGTTCGAACCCGGCACGGCAACCGGGGTGCACCTGATGCGCTCGGGCTATCTGCTGCGGGAATCGATGGGCCAGTGCGAACTCGTCGACGCCACGAGCGGAACGTTCTCGCACACCGGGCTCGAGGAGCGATCGGCGTTCCCCGGAGACGGGAGGGTGCGGTTCACCTTCCTGGCCATGAGCGAGGCGGCGTACTCGGTCCACGTCGCGGGGTGCGACCGCTGGCAGGGCTGGCGGTTGAGCGTCGGCCTCCCGCTCGACCTGCGCCACCGCAGGCTGCTGGCCGCCTGCCGCTCCGGCGACCGGCTGGAGCGGGCGGAGCGCCTCTTCGACCTGTTCGACGCGCTGCCGCCGCGCCCGGGTGAGCGCGGGCCGGGCCGGCGGGTGGCCACGGAGGTCGCGCACTGGCGCCTCGTCACCCAGGTGAGGGAGCTGCTCAACAGTCCGGATGCGGGGCCGGGCGCGGGCCTGGACGACCTCGCGCGGGCGGTCGGCTCGTCACCGCACCACCTGAGCAGGGTGTTCCGCAGAATCACCGGACGGACGATCAGCGCCTACCGCAACGAGTTGCGCGTCCGCGCCGTCCTGGAGGAACTGGCGGCCGACGCCGACAGCCTCGCCGACCTCGCCACCCGACACGGGTTCGCCGATCACTCGCACCTCGTGAAGACCGTCCGCCGGTTCCTCGGCGAGACGCCCTCGATGCTCCGCCGTCAACTGAGCAGCAATGTACAAGCGGGCGAGGCGTCCGGAAGCCGACCATGACGGGGCTACGAGGTTTCCCGGTGCGACGGGCGCGCGCGGGGCATCACCGGAGGCTTCGGCCGGGCCGGCCGCCCTGCCCGCGTCCGCGTCGCACTCTCGCAGAGGAGGAAAAGTGATCAGGAACTTCAGCTCCGGGTCTTCGAAGTACACGAAGGCGGGCGCGGCGTTGGCCGCCCTTGCCGTTCCGGCGGCCTTGATCGTCACGGCCGGGCCGGCGTCCGCGGCGGCGGCCTGCGGGACGGCAGGCCGCTACCTGGACGGCACCACCGTGCGCATGACGGCGGGGGTGGCCGCGAACATGCGCACCGGCTCCAACACCGGCTGCGGCGTCACGGGTTGGGCCGACAACCAGGACCAGCTCGTCTACTACTGCTACACCCGCAACTCCAACGGATCCACCTGGACTTACGTCCGGAACGTCACCGACGGCAAACTCGGCTGGGTGAGCGACCACCTGCTGCCGGGCAACGGCTCCTACGTGGGGTGCGGCTTCTAGACCGGGAGCCGCCGAGGGCACCTGCCCGACACGCCGGCCGGCCCGGGGCCCGTGGGCCCGGGCCGGCCGGCGCCCTGCAGGTGGCCACGAAGGACACGGCGGCCAGGACACCGAGTTGACCCCCAGCCCACCCTGGCCGACCTGCGCACACTGGTCGCGTCGAGCGGTATCCGCACGATCGGGTTGCCCGATCGGACGGATTTCGGGGCGTTTCGCGGGCCGTGGGGCGGGTGGGGAGGCAGGGTGGCGCCATGGACCGCCGACAGATCAGCTCCCTCGCGCACACCGACCACCCCATCGCCGCTCCGCTGGGCGACGATTCGGTACGGGCCCTCCTCGAGCGGGCCCTCCCCGACCCGGCCCTGCCGGGCTCCGACGCCCGGCTGCTCGACCTCGGGTGCGGATCGGGCACGTGGCTGATGCGCGCACTGGCCGCCCGGCCGGACCTCCGCGCCGACGGCGTGGACAACGACGCGGAGGCCCTCGCCGCCGCCGGTCGGGCCGTCGACGCGGCGGGGCTCGGCGGCCGGATCGTCTTCCACGCCCAGGACGCCGCCGAGTTCGGTTCCCCGCACCGGTACGGCCTCGTCCTCAGCATCGGTGCGACGCACGCCTTCGGCGGCCTCCTGCCCACGTTGAAGGCCGCCGACAGCCACCTCGCCCCGGGCGGAAGCGTCCTCCTCGGCGAGTGCTTCTGGGAGCGGGAACCCGACAGGAAGACCCTCGACGCCGGTTTCGCCGTCGACGACCACGACGACCTGGCGACGACGGTCGACCGCATCACGGCCGCCGGCTGGGTGCCGCTCCACGCGCACGTCAGCACCCTCCAGGAGTGGGACGACTACGAGTGGTCCTGGACCGGCGCTCTCTCCCGCTGGGCCCTCGACCATCCGGAGCACCCGGACCGCGACCAGGTCCTCGAGGCCGCGGCCGGACACCGCGAGGCCTGGCTCCACGGCTACCGGGGCACGCTCGGCTTCGTCACCCTGCTCCTGCGCCGCGCCGCGCAGTGACGGGCGAACAGTGCCTGACGCGGCACTAGCCGGCGACGACCCCCGTGTTCTGGCAGGCGGTCAGCAGCCAGCGGCCGTCGTCCTGCTTCGAGACCACGTACAGCGGTGCGCCCTCGCTCTCCTCGCCCGGGGCCAGGTAGCGCTGACGGACCTTGACCGCCGCGACATCGGGGCGGATGAAGAGCACGTGGACCACCTCGTAGGTGACCTCGCCGTTCCAGCTCGCCGCGGGGAGGACCTTGCGGGTGAACTCCGAGATCGCGTCGAGGCCTATGAGGACCTTGCCGTGGGCCGTCGTCCAGATCGCGTCCGGGTGGAAGAGACCCAGGAACTCCTCCGGGTCCTTGTTCTGCTGGGAGTGCTCGACGGTGGCGACGAGCCGGCCGATCGCTTCGATGTCTGCGGCGTGGGATGTGGATTCGGTGGTCATGGGGATGATCGTCACACCTCAAGCGTGGCTGAGGTCAAGCGTCCGGCGTGTGGGCGTCAGAGCCGGTGCAGGTGCCTCAGCACGGCGTGCGGGACGGCCATGTCGACGTACGCCGCCGACGCCGGGCCCCCCTCGCCCGCTCCGGCCGGGAGCACCAACGCGGCGTCGAGCGCCGACGCGAGGGCGGTGGCGGCCGCCGGCGCTGCGAGGTGGCGGATGCCGCCGTCGTGGCCGTACGCGATGCTCGACACCACCGGAATCCGGCCGCTGTCGAGGAACACGCGCAGCACCCCCGGATCGACCAGTACCTCCTCTCCCCCGCCCACCACCAGCGTGCGGCCGTCCTCACCCGTGAGGCCGACCGCCAGCGTGGTGTGGTCGTTGAGGCTCCCCACCAGTCGCCGCTGCACGTATCCCGCGACGTGGGTGCGCAGCGCGGCCGGGCCGTCGTCCAGCCATGCCGGGAGGTGGGGACCGCCGTCGTGCACCACGACGGTCCTCACCCCGCTGTAGCGCAGGAAGCCGATGTCACCGCAGAACGCGTGCCGCAGCCCGTCGTCGCCGAGCACGTCGTGCCCGGCGACGACGACCACGGTCCTGCCGTGCAGTTCCCTGATCCGGGGCAGGACGGCGACGAGGGATGCGGCCGCGTCCCGGGCGGCCGGGCCGGGGCGTTCCTGCGGTGTCACGCCGCCGCTCAGCCGTCGGTCCGCTGGTACAGCTTCCCGTCGCTCCAGATCCGGGCGACGCGGCCCCACTCGGCGGCCGAGGCCACGTCGGGGAAGAAGCCGTGCCCGTTGAGGTTGGCGCTGGTGTTGCACAGGACGGGGACGCCGCTGAGCCGGTGATAGGCGGTCAGCACGGCGAAGAGCAGCTCGTCGTCCCCCGCGCCGACCGTCTGGAGCCGCGCGGTGCCGTCCAGGTGGATGACCGCGGGGATCCGGTCCACCCAGGGCGCCCGGACCTCGTGGTCGAAGAGCATGTGCGGGTCCGGCGTACCGGGCGCGAAGATCTCCGGTGCCTCGGCCTCGAGGCAGATGGGGGCGACGGGCCGGTAGGGTTCGCGGTCCTTCACCCGGTTCAGCTCGTCCTTCATCGACGCGCTGACCGGGGCGGCCAGGATGCTGCGGCCGCCCAGTGCGCGCGGGCCGAGTTCGGCGCGTCCGTGCAGGACCACCACGGGCTCCCCGGACTCGTGGAGGATCGCGGCGAGTTCCTCCGGAGTGCAGGGGGATGCCGACCAGCCGGCGGGCAGCTCGGGAGACGGCGTCAGCGCCGGCCCCAGCCGGGGGTTCCAATCGAGCGGTGCCAGGCCGTCGCGCTGCGCGCGGCCCAGTACGGCCGCTCCGATGGCGGAGCCCGAGTCGTTGGGGAACGGCGGGACCCACACGTCACGGAAGTCCGGCGCCTCGCGCAGCGCACTGTTCCACTTGATGTTGAGCGCGCAGCCGCCGGCGAAGCACAGGTTCCAGGGGCCCTCGCCCTTGGCGGCGCGGACCTTGGCAGTGATCCGTTCGACGAGGAGGCCCTCGAAGAAGGCGTGCACGCTCGCCAGGACGTCCTCGTCGCTGATCCCGTTGTCCGACACCCGGGCGCGGACCGCGGAGAAGAACTCGTGGACGGGGGGCACGGACCGCTCGAAGAGACTGCCGTATCCGCCGACCGTCGCGCGGTACTCGGCCGAGGCCGGCTCGTCGCTCTCGAAGACCCGGTGGAACTCCTCCCGCAGCACCGTGACGACGCTCTCGTCCACCCGGCCCAGCGCGATGTACGCCATGAGCTTGCCGGCGACCGAGAGGTCGTCGACCGTGGGTGACTGGACGGTCTTGCGGAAGGGCCCGAAGTGGTGTCCCGCGATGGCGTACGCGTGGCCGATCAGCGGGAAGAGTTCGCCCAGGTTCGCCACGCCGTCGCGCGGGTCCGCCCAGTAGAGGCGGGGGAAGAGTCCGCCGTCCCAGACCAGGACGAAGGAGCCTTCTCCGCGCTGCGCGAAGGGGCTGGACGCGTAGGCGCTCGCCACGTGTCCCGCCGCGTGCGGGTAACTGGTGTAGGGGTAGGTCCGGCCGTCCATCGGGAACGTACCCGAGACGCTGGGCGCATCGAGCGCCGGGCATGCCGCCGACTCCCGGTAGGGGCCGACCACGAGGTCCGTGGCCGTCCCCTGGTCGAGGAGGGTGACCGTTCCGGAGACGTCCCCGTCCCAGCCGTCGACGACCCACTGGTCGACGTCCTCCGGCTTGTAGCCGAAGTCGGCGAGGACTCCGGGGATCAGGCTGAAGTCGGAAACGGTGCTGTAGCGCAGGCCGTTCCCCAGCTTCTCCATCTCGACACTGAACACGAGACGGTCGTCCTCGAGCAGGGCGACGGCGCCGTCATGCGTGAGTTTCAACCCGCAGATTATCAACTGTGTTACTCCTCGGTCTGCTTGAGTCGGCACATGGGCGTGCTTCGGTCCCCGGACTGCTCGGGGACGAGTCTCAACTGGTAGAGGCTGGATCCGCGGCCGGGACGGAAGAGCCGGCGCCATTCCACCCGGGTCTCGCCGGGCGGGACCTCCGAGAACCCGAGGTTCCCGAACCATGGCCCGACGTACCGGGTCAGGGCCAGCAGGGAGCTGTAACCCCGTTCCCTGCCGATGGTCTCGGCGATACCGACCAGATGCCGGCCGATTCCGCGGCCCTGCCGGTCGACGGCGATGCACAGGTTGTAGATGAGCAGGCCGCCTCCGGCCGGTGCGAGTCCGGCGCAGCCGACCAGCCGGTCCCCTTCGCACGCGACCACGAAGTCCTGGGACGCGGTGGCGAGTTCGGCCAGCGGGCGGGCGACCAGCAGGCCCTGCTCGACGAAGGGGGCGGAGAGCAGGGCGATCTGCTCCGCGTCCTCGGGGCGCGCGGGTCTCGCGACGACCGTGTCCGGCGCGACCAGGGGCCGGGAGGCGGTCAGCACGGCGTCACGCACGGTCCGCACCGCCCGGCGCGGCGGGCCGGCTGCCGGTGAAGCCGAGCCCGAAGTGCTGCTCGGCCGGCATCAGTTCGATCATGTTGACGTTGACGCGTGCGGGCTGCGAGAGGCACCAGGCCACGGCCTCGGCCACGTCCTCGGCGGTGAGCGGCTCGATTTCGCGGTAGAGCGCGTCGGCGCTCTCCTCGTCGCCCTCGTAGCGGACCTTGGCGAACTCCGTCTTGGCCATTCCCGGCGCCACACAGCTGACCCTGACGCCCGTCCCCTGGAGGTCGACGCGCATGTTCAGCGACAGCTGGTGGACGAACGCCTTGGTGGCGGCGTACACGTTCCCGCCCATGTACGGGTAATGGGCGGCGATCGACCCGATGTTCACCACGTGTCCCGAGCCGCGGGAGACGAGGCGGGGAAGCACCAGGCCGCTGAGGTTCAGCAGACCGGAGATGTTCGTGTCGATCATTTCGCGCCAGTGATCGTCACTGCCCGACTGGACGGGGCCGAACCCCCGCGAGAGGCCGGCGTTGTTGACGAGCACCGAGATGTCCCGGAATTCCGCGGGCAGCTCGTCGAGGGCCCGGGCCAGCGCCTCCCGGTCACGGACATCGGCGACCACCGGCAGAATGGCTCCTGTGGGGTCCTCGTCCGCCAGGAGCTTGAGGCGGTCCTCCCTGCGGGCCAGGGCGACCACGGAATAACCCCGCCGGCACAGCACCTGTGCAATTCTCCGGCCGAATCCCGACGATGCGCCCGAGACCACGGCTACGCCACGCTTGTCCTGCGCCATGCACACACCCCCTCGGCCCCGTCGCGTTGTATCGCCACGAAGCTTCACGCGTTCATCCCGCACCCCCGTCAGGGGCAGGGTTCTGGATACCTGCTTCAGCGGCATCGGGGTCGCCTTGCACGCCGACCGGCCAGAGGTACGCCTCGTTACGTCGAAACTCCCTCGCCGACAAGGCTCCAGGTCGACTGACCTCTTACCCGTAAATTCCTCGCCAGTGAATCACGGGCCATCGCGGGCCAACCACTGTGACGAACGGCACAACTCCCTTGAATCGGGGGCTGATGGCGGTTCTTCCATGTGATGTCCAGTCGATCGGAAGCGGAGCTCGAGGCGGATTCGACCGGACTCATAAATCCTTGGACGGAAAGGCCCGTGGAGAGGCTGCCGCGGTGCGGACGAATACGGGGAGAGGCGCGATTCATCCGTTGACATTCCAAGTGCGTTCCGTGATAGGAATATTGGCAACTTGGCAGGGGGCCGTGTATCGCGCATCGAGTCCGACTCGAGGATCGATACATGAGGACCGTTCCCCCGACTTCTCATACCGCGTCCACCGTTGAAGTCATTTCCGGCCGCCGAGCACGGACCGTTCGCGACAAGCGCAGAACGCAACCTTCGACTGACAAGGGAAACAGTGTGCCTCCATTCAGAAGCGTCACGTTCGCGTGTACGTCTTAGCCCGGCCACTGCCGAACAGACGCCGCCCGTCCGGACCCGCGACGCACACGCGGGCTGGCACTGCGCCGCCGGAAACGACCGGCCCGAGGGGCGCCGCGCGCCCGCCGATGACGTATGGGGGTCGCTGTGATGCCGGGGTCCCTCATGGAGTGGGACCCGCCGCACACGGCGAAGGCGCTGCTGGTGTGCGTTCCCCACGCGGGTTCCGGGGCCTTTCAGTTCCGCCCCTGGCAGGAACTGCTCGGCCCCGACATCGCCCTGCTGGCCGTACAGCTGCCGGGCCGCGAGAACCGGTGGCGCGAGGAGCCCGCGACCGGCATGGCGCAGGTGATCGACGAGCTGGCGCCGGCCCTCGCCCCCCGGCTCGACCTGCCCTACGTCGTGTTCGGCCACAGCATGGGCGCACTGGTGGGGTACGAACTCGCCCGCGCCCTGGGCAGGGAGCACGGCCGGTGGCCCCGCGGATTCGTCGCGTCGGCCTGCAGGGCCCCGGACGAGCAGGGTGAGCCCTCCGACACGGATCGGCTGACCGACGTGCAGCTCGTCGCCGAACTGGTCGCGGACGGCGCCGTACCCGCCGCCCTGGCCGCCAACAGCCGCCTCGCGTCGGCGGTGGCACGGCCCCTGCGCGGCGACCTCGCCCTCTGCGACTCCTACGCGCCACCCGGCGAGGACGCCCTCCTGCCCTGCCCGCTCGGCGCGTGGCGGGGGCAGGACGACGCCGGGGTGACGGACGACCACATCCGCTCGTGGCGTGCCTGGACCACCGGCGCCGGCACCGTGCGGACCTTCCCCGGAGACCACTTCTACCACCACGCCGATCCCCACCGCGTGGCCGCCGAACTGAGGGCGTTCGTCCTCGGTCTGCTGTCACCGCACGCCTGACCGGGGCGCTGCCGAGCCTCCCGCGACGGCCGAACCGCTCAGTACCCCTCAGTCCCCCGACCGCCCCGGCCCGCCGGGACGGGACAACCCCGAAGGAATTCGCTTTGCCAAGCAACGATCCGCTGCCCGAGCTGGGAGATCCGGACATCCGGTCACCCCGGAGCTATCTTCGATGGCTGATCGGCAGGCAGTCGAGCACACTGTTCCTCGGGGTGTTGTGGGGCTGCCTGTGGATGGCCAGCATGGGCCTGACGCCCTTCGCCATCGGCCGGGCCATCGACGCCATGTCCCAGAAGGACACCGACCGTCTGCTGGTGTGGACCGGCGTCATCATCGGGCTCGCCCTGGTGACCACCGCCGGCAGCGTCCTGCGGCACCGCTGTGACACGATCGGCCGGCTCAAGGCCAACTACCTGACGTTCCGCCTCGTCGCCGCGCAGGCGGTACGCCTGGGCGCGACCCTGCCCAAGCGGATCTCCACCGGCGAGGTCGTGGCCATCGGCACGGCGGACATCTCCCGCATCGGCGCCCTGCCCGGGGCCGTCGCACGCGGCATCGGCAGCGCGGTCACCGTCGTACTCGTCGCCATCGTGCTGCTCTCCACCTCCGTCACCCTCGGCCTGATCGTCCTCATCGGCGTCCCCGTCCTCCTCGCGGGCACGGGCCCGCTGCTCAGCCCCCTGCACAAGCGGATCGGAAGCTACCGGGACCTGCAGGGCGACTTGACGAACCGGGCCGGCGACATCGTGTCCGGGCTGCGCGTGCTGCGCGGCATCGGCGGCGAGGCCGCGTTCGGCGAGCGCTACCGCAAGGACTCGCAGCGGCTGCGGCAGGCGGGCGTCCACGTCGCGAAGGTCGAATCGGTGCTGCCCGCCGCCGAGGTGCTGCTCCCCGGGATCTTCGTGGTGGCGGTCGTCTGGATCGGTGCCCGCCTCGCCGTCGGCGGCAGTCTCTCCGCCGGTGAACTCGTCGCGGCCTACGGGTACGCCGCGTTCCTGATGCTGCCCATGCGCACGGCGACCTCGGCGGTGCAGTCGTTCGTCGGCGCCGACGTGGCGGCCCAGCGCGTCGTGCGGGTCCTGGCCCTCGAACCCGACTCCGGCCCCGGCGCCGACGCCGCACGGGCCGACCTCTCCGGGGCGCCCGACCTGTACGACGCGGAATCGGGGCTGCGGGTCCGGCCGGGCCTGATGACCGCGATCGCCGCCTCCACTCCGGAGGAGGGCGCCGCGATCGCCGAACGGCTCGGGCGCTACGCCCCGGGCCAGGTGACCGTCGGCGGCGTACCCCTGGACTCGCTGCCGTCGGAGCAGGTGCGCGAGCTCATCCTGGTGGCCCGCAACGACGACACCCTGTTCTCCGGTGTCCTGGCCGAGGATCTGGGCGGACGGTCGGAGCAGGTCCGGGCCCAGGCCCTGCACACCGCCAACGCGGAGGACATCGTCGAGGCCCTGCCGGACGGTCTGGCCACCGTCGTCACCGAAGGCGGCTCCGCCTTCTCGGGCGGCCAGCAGCAGCGGCTCCGGCTGGCGCGCGCGCTGGCGGCGCGGCCGCCCGTCCTCGTGCTGGTGGATCCGACCAGTGCCGTGGACGCGCACACCGAATCAGTGATCGCCGAACGGCTCCACAGGTCCAGGGCGGAGCTCACGACCGTGGTCGTGAGCAACAGCCCGCTGTTGCTCGACCGGGCCGACGAGGTCGCCTACGTGGAGGACGGCAAGGTCGTCGTGACCGGCACCCACCGGGAACTCGCCACCGCTGCGCCCCAGTACGCCGCCGTCGTCATGCGGGAGGAGACGTGACCGTCACCGTCCCCCGTCCTTCCGACAGCCGCCCTCAGAGGAGTGCCCAGTGAGTCTTCCGGTAGCCGACGCGAAGACGGTCCGCCGTCACGTACGGGGCCTTGTGCGCAGCCATACCGGCCTGCTGACCCGCACCGTGTTCTGGTTCGTCCTCGCCACGGCCTGCGGTCTGGCCGTACCCGCCCTGCTGGGCCGTCTGGTCGGGCAGGTGGAGCAGGGCATCACCACCGACCAGGTGGACATCACCGTACTGATGATCGCCGGACTCCTCCTGGTCCAGGGCCTGTTCACCCGCACGGCCCGCCTCCAGGGGGCCCGGCTCGGCGAGCTGGTCCTGGCCGACATCCGCGAGGGGTTCGTGCGGCGGGTCCTGACCCTGCCCCTGCACACGGTGGAGAAGGCCGGGGCGGGCGATCTGCTGACGCGCAGCACGCGCGACGTGGACGCGCTGTCCAGCGCCGTCCGCATGGGCGCGCCGTCGATCCTGGTGGCGAGCCTCTCGGTGGCACTGACGCTGGTGGCGCTGGTCGTGACCAGCCCGATCATGGTCCTGCCGTGCCTCGTCGCCGTCCCGCTCATCGTCTGGTCGACCCGCTGGTACCTCGCGCGTGCGCGGGAGGCCTACCTGGCCGAGGCGGCCGGCTACTCCGACCTGGCCCAGGGCCTGTCCGAGACGGTGACCGGCGCGCGCACGGTGGAGTCGCTGCGCCGGTCCGGCCCGCGCATCCGCCGCACCGACGAGGACGTGGAGCGGGCGAACGGGGCGGAGCGCCGCACGCTGTTCCTGCGCAGCGTCTGGTTCCCGCTGATGGACTTCGGCTACGTGCTGCCGGTCGCCGCCACGCTGCTGTTCGGCGGCCTGTTCTACATCGAGGGCTGGGTGAGCCTCGGTGAGGTGACCGCCGCGACCCTCTACACCCGGGCCGTGATCGACCCGCTGGACGAACTCCTCGGCTGGCTCGACGAGTTGCAGGTCGGCGATGCCTCACTGGCCCGCCTGATCGGCGTCGAGGCCGGGGCCGGCCCGGAGAAGGACTCCGGTCGGCGGCCCGAAGGCGACCGGCTGGCCGCGGAGGGCATCGCCTATGCCTACCGGGCCGGTCACGACGTGATCGAGGACGTCAGCCTCAGCGTCGGAGCCGGTGAGCGCATCGCCATCGTCGGCCCTTCCGGGGCCGGGAAGTCGACCCTCGGCCGCATCCTCGCGGGGATCCACGAGCCGCGCACCGGCTCGGTCACCCTGGGCGGAGTGCCGCTCCACGAACTACCGTTGGAGGAACTGCGCCGGCACGTCGCACTGGTCACCCAGGAACACCACGTGTTCCTCGGAACCGTGCGCGAGAACGTCGCACTGGCCGCGCCGGACGCCACGGACGAGCAGGTGACGGCAGCGCTGGCGGCCGTGGCCGCCGACGACTGGGTCCAGGCCCTTCCGAACGGTCTCGACACCGAGCTGGGCACCGACGAGAACCCGGTGTCCCCCGGCCGGGCCCAGCAACTGGCCCTGGCCCGCCTCGTCCTGGCCGATCCGCACACGCTGGTGCTCGACGAGGCCACCTCGCTGCTGGACCCGCGGGCCGCCCGCGACCTCGAGCGTTCCCTCGCCGGCGTGCTGCGCGGCCGCACCGTCATCGCCATCGCCCACCGGCTGCACACGGCCCATGACGCGGACCGTGTGGTCGTGATGGAGGCCGGCCGCATCACCGAGCAAGGAGCTCATGACGAGCTCGTCTCGGCGGGCGGCGCGTACGCCGGGCTGTGGGAGTCCTGGCACGGGCGCGGCCCCTCGACCACCTCGAAATCCCCTGCTCCTTCACCTTCTTCGGACCAGCCCGCACACTGAGCGCCAGGAGAGACCCTTGCAAGCCGAGCGCACGCGCATAGTCGACGCCGAAGCCATCGCCACCATCGTCACGAAGGTGGGACTGGGGCAACTCTACGATCTGACGATCGCCCGTCTCGAAACCGTTCTCGCCACCGGCCGCGACGCACCGGTGGAGATGAAGCAGCGGGACGGGTTCCTCATCGAGACACCCCATCTGGGCCTGCTGGAGTGGATGCCCGCGCTCCGGCACGGCGCCACGGTGTCCATGAAGATGGTCGGCTACAACCCGCACAATCCGGCCAAGAACCAGCTGCCCACCATTCTGTCCACCCTGTGTGCCTTCGACGCGGACAGCGGCCACCTGCGGACCGTCATCGACGGGACCTTCGCCACCGCCATCCGCACGGGTGCGGCCTCCGCGCTGGCCAGCCGGGTGCTGGCGCGTCCGGACTCCGCGGTCCTCGGTCTCGTGGGCTGCGGCGCGCAGGCCGTGACCCAACTGCACGCCCTGTCCAGGGTGTTCTCCTTCTCCGAGATCCTGGTGTGCGACGAGGACGTGCGGGCGGAGAACTCCTTCGCCGCCCGGTCCCGGCTGCCCGCCGGGGCCGTACGGATCGCTCCGCTGGCGGAGGTCGAGGAGCGGTCGGACATCCTGTGCACGGCCACTTCGGTCGCGCCGTACGCGGGCCCGGTCATCCGCGGGACCGGCCTGAAGCCCTGGGTGCACATCAACACCATCGGCTCCGACATGCCGGGGAAGACGGAGCTGCCGCTGGAGCTGCTGCGCAAGGCCGTCGTCGTCCCCGACCACGTGGCGCAGGCGCGGGCCGAGGGCGACTGCCAGCAGCTGGCGCCGGAGGAGATCGGGCCCTCGCTCGCCGAGGTCCTCATGGATCCGGAGGCCCATCGGAAGCTGTCGCCGGTCACCACCGTGTACGACTCGACGGGCCTGGCGCTCCAGGACCTCGTCATGGTCGAGGTGTTCGAGGAGCTCGCACGGGACCTGGGCGTCGGTCACCACATCGCCGTCGAGGCGACCGCCGACGATCCGCAGGACCCCTACTCGTTCCTGCCGGGGTCGGTCACCCGGGCCTGGGAGGGGCAGCCGGGGGTACGGCGATGACGGCGACGACCCCTCCCCCGGGGCACGCGGGGCCGGTCGTGGACACCGGTGTGTCCTCGGTCCTGGAGCTGATCGACCGCGAGGTGGCCGCGCACCCGCAGGCGCCCGCGGTGCGGGAGCCGGGCCGGGAGGTGACGTACGCGGAACTCGACCGTCTCGCGGACACCGTCGCCGGCCGCCTCGGCCGGGAGTTCGGCATCGCGCGCGGCGACACGGTGCTGATCGCCGCGCGGGCGGGAGCCGACTTCACCGCGGCGGCCTTGGGCACGCTGCGCGCCGGCGCCGCCTATCTGCCGGTGGACACGACGTACCCGCCCGAGCGCATCGAGCAGATCCTGCGGGCGAGCAGCGCGGCCCTGCTGGTCCTCGCCGATCCGGGGGCGGTGGACACCGGCGCCCCGGGGGTGCGTGCGACCGGTCTGGCGGGTCTGGTGGCACCGGATCCGTCGGGCGGCGCGGCGGCCGCGGCGGTGCGCCGGGCGCCCGCGCCGGAGGATCCCGCGTACGTCATCTTCTCCTCGGGATCCACGGGCACCCCCAAGGGCATCGTCCAGACCCACCGCTGCCTGGCCAACTTCATCTCCTGGCAGGTGGACGGGTCAGGGATCGGGCGCGGACGGCGGGTCCTCCAGGTGGCACCGCTGACCTTCGACGTGTCGGTCCAGGAGATGTTCTCCACGCTCGCGTCGGGCGGGTGCCTGTACGTACCGGAGCCCCATGTGCGGCGCGATCCGCGGGACCTGATCGACTTCGTGATCGACGAGCGCATCGAAGTCGTGGACTTCCCGCAGTCGCTCATCGACGTGGTCATGGCGCTGCCGAGGAACTTCGAGCACGCCGCCGACCTGCGCCACATCATCAGCGCGGGCGAGACGGTCCGGGTCACGGAGGCCCTGGAGGGCCTGCTGACGCGGCGGCCGGAGATCACCCTGCACAACCACTACGGGCCGGCCGAGAACCACATGGTGGCCAGCCACTCGATGAGCGGGCCGGCCGGCAATCTCGAACCGCGGCCGCCGGTCGGGTCGCTGGTGTGGAACACCTACGTCTACCTGCTGGACGAGCACGGCGTGCCGGTGCCCGACGGCGAGGTCGGGGAGGTGTACATCGGCGGTGCGGGGGTGGCCCTGGGGTACACCGATCCCGAGCTGAGCCGCACCGCGTTCGTACCCGATCCGTTCCGTCCGGGTGCCCGGCTGTACCGCACGCGGGACCGGGGGGTGTGGCGGGCCGACCAGACGCTCCAGCTGCTGGGCCGGATGGACGACCTGATCAAGATCCGGGGCAATGCCGTGGAACCCCGGGAGGTGGAGGCGCGCCTCGCGGACTTCGCCGGGGTCAAGGACGCCGCGGCGTTCGCGGTGGTGCGGGCCGGCGGGGCGGTGGAGCTGCACGCTGCTCTCACCGGCAATCCGCCGCCGGCCCCGGAACTGCGCCGGGCGCTGCTCGCGGTCCTGCCCGACTACATGGTGCCGGTGCGCTGGTGGCTGGTGGACGGCCTGCCCGTCTCACCCAACGGCAAGCTCGACCGCAAGGCCCTGCCCGGCCCCGGGGCGCAGCCCCTGTCCCTGGTTCCTCACCAGGCGAACGCCTCGCGGTAGCCGCGCTTCTCGATGCAGTACGTCCGGAACGCCTCGGCCTTCTCGACCAGCGCGTCGTCCCCGGTGCGCACGGCGGCTTCGACGAACCAGTCGAACGCCGCCGTCGCATCGGCCTGGCGCGTGAAGTGGACGGCGGCGAACTTCCGGAAGGAGGCGCGCATGGTGGCGGCGTTCATATCGGCCGCGGAGGACAGCAGCTCGGCCACGTCGGCGTCGGAGACCGGCGGCCGAGAAATGATGCGGACGGGCAGCTCCGACGGGATGGAGTTCTTGATTTCAATGGGGGCTTCGGCGTCCGAGAAATCAAGGCAGAGGGAGAGCCTGGCGAGCGGTGACACGCTGCGGGCCGAGTGCGGGACCGTCGTATGGATTTTCCAGACCTCACCACGCCGGAGGTGATAGACGATGTCGTTCTCGGAATGCAGCGAGTCCTCGAATGTGCGCAGGGGTATCTGAAGGCGCGTACCCGGTTCGGAGAATTCAAGAAAATCGACGTGTGGCGCGAGAATTCCGTCACTGAGGCCGAATATGCGCACCCACTGCAACCTCTCGACAGGGAAGTTGTCGGTGACGAGCGACATGATGCCGGGAAGCTTCCTGCCCAGCTCAGTGAGGGTGAGCTGCCCTTCGTAGGGTCGGAAGGCGGTGTCCTTCCCGTTTCCTCCGGAGTTCGCGAGAACATGCGCGGACCAGGAGCCGAAGGAAAATGCGTCGTACTCGCCTCCGGCATCGTTCGAGTCGATGACCGCAAGATCTTCGGTCAAGTCGTAGGAATCGATCGGAAGCGTGGCGAGCCTTTGTGATTGGAGCATGCGAGATCCCTCGATTGATGAGTGCACCGTGGCGCCGGACGTCGATGAGCGGCAATCATAACGACCGGATGAAGAGAGGGCAATGGCCGACCGTAGGCATCGGATTCGTGATTGACAAGAGCTATTTGCCTTGCACAGGATCTTGAGTGCCGTCATGTTCTTCAGAACCATCGAAGGTATTGGGTGAGCGTACAAAATGCTGAGTGACAATGCCCTGAGTGAATCCTGGCTCGCCCGCTTGGCGGCCTGCCGCGGAGTTCCGTTCCTGGATGTCGTGTCCGCGGACGGAGACGCCCCGGAATGCGTCCTGGAACCCGCGGTGACCGAGCGGCTGGACGCCGTGACGGGCGGCGACGCGACGGGCCTGCTGCTGCTGACCGTCGCGGCCACCCGGCTCGCGCTGGCGGCGCTCGACGAGGAAACCCGGCATGCGGTGCTGATCCCCGTGCCCACGGGCACGGGCACGGACCCGGCGCCGCGCGAGCTCGCGCTCTGCGCTCCCCTCGACCGCGAGGCGCCCGCCTCGGCCTTCCTGATGGCGCTGCACGACGAACTCGAATCCGCCCTGCCCCTCGCCTGGTCCGACCGGGAGGCGGTCGCCTCCCGCCTGCACCTCGCCGGTGTGCCCGTGGGCCGCGCCCTGGGCCGGCTCGGCATCGTGAGCGAGGAGGCGGGCGGCAAGCTGCTGCAGCCCGTCGGCCTGTGCCTGACCCTGCGCCGGGCCGGCGGCCGGCTGACCCTGACCGCCGAGGCGGACGGCGAGCTGCCGCTGGCCGCGGCAGCCCTTCTCCGCTGCACGGCGGCCGCCCTCGCGGAACTCGGCCGCTCACCGCGGCGGCCGGTCAAGGAGCTGGACGTCCTCGGTCCCGCACAACGCGCCGAACTGGAGCGGTGGTCGGGCCTGCCCGTCGTGGGCGACTTCGCCGACGCGACCCTCACCGGCATCGTCGACGACGCCGCGGACCGCTTCCCGGACCGCGAGGCGGTGTCCGACGGCACCGTTCTGTGGAGCCACCGGGAGCTGGTCCTGCGCTCGTCGCGCGCCGCGCGCTCCCTCGCCCTCGACCACGGTGTGAAGCCGGGCGACCGGGTCGCACTGCTGCTGCCCAGGAGCCCCGAACTCGTGCTGGCCGTGCTGGCGGTCCTGCGGGCGGGCGCCTCGATGGTCCCCCTCGACCCCTCGCACCCGCCGGAGCGGGTCGCCCGTCAGCTGCGCCTGAGCGGCGCCACCTGCGTCATCTCCGCTGAGGACGAACTGCCCGGACAGGTGGCCCTCCCGGTGGTGTCCCCGCAGGACCTGGCCACCGCCGACGGCGCGGGCGCGGGCGCAGGCGCAGGCGCAGGCGCAGGCGCAACAGCCGACCCCGGACCCGGAGCCGACGACGAGGCCATCCTCTTCTTCACCTCCGGATCCACCGGCCTCCCCCGCCCGGTGGCGCTCACCCACCGCCAGCTCGCCCACAAGACCCTGGCCTCCGGGCGGCTCCTCGGTTTCGACGAGGAGAGCCGGTGCGCCCTGCTGTCGGCGGTGACCTCCGACGCCCTGACGTACCAGATCTTCACGACGCTCGCCGCGGGCGGCTGCGTGGTGGTCATGGACTCACCCCAGACGCTCTCCCCGCCGGAGTTCTGGGCGGCGACGCGCCGCCTGCGCGTGAACGTCGTCAACTGCGTTCCCTCCCTGCTCGCCGTGATGGCCGAAGGGCTGCCCGCGGGAGCCGCCGAAGAAGTCCGCATCTGCCTGCTGGGCGGCGACGAGATCCCGGCGGGGCTGCTGCCCCGGCTGGCGGACCGACTGCGCGTGGGCACCTTCGGCAACCTGTACGGGCCCACCGAGGCCACCATCGAGGCGACCACCTTCACCTGCCCCGGGTCGGCGTTCCCGGAGTTGACCACCGTCCCGGTCGGCAGGCCCTCCGAGGGCTTCGGCGTGCTGGTGCTCACCCCCCACGGGGACCACGCACCGCCCGGCGTCCCCGGCGAGATCCACGTGCTCGGCCCCGGCGTGGCCCGCGGCTACGCCGATGACGAACCGACCGGCCCGGGGCGGTTCTGCGAGCTCCCCACACACCCCGGCGTCCGGGTGTTCCGGACCGGCGACTTCGGCCGCTGGAACGACCGGGGCGAGCTGGTCTTCCTGGGCCGCCGGGACAACCAGATCCAGATCCACGGCAACCGGGTCGAGCTCGGCGAGGTGGAGGCCGCCCTCAGCTCCGTCCCGGGCGTCGTCGCCGCCACGGTCCTCCCCTTCACCGCCCCCTCGGGGCCGCCGACCGTCGTGGCCGTCTACACCTCCGACGAGGGTCTCGAACCGGCCGACGTACGCGGCCGGCTGGAGCTGCGCCTGCCCGGCTACATGGTCCCGGGCCGCATCCTGCGCCTCGCGGAGCTGCCCGTCACCCTGCACGGCAAGATCGACCGCGTGGCCATCCTGGCCCAGGTGGCGAGCCTGGACGGGCAGGTCTGGCAGCCCGGCGACGAGGCCGACCGCACCGCCGCCCGGATCTGGGCCGACGTGCTCGGCACCGCGCCGCGGTCCGGGGACGAGGACCTTTTCGCGGCGGGCGGCCACAGCCTCACCGCCGCCGTCCTCGCGGGCCGGCTCGGCGCGGCCGCCGGCGGCGGCGTGATCACCGTCCGCGACGTGTTCACCGCCCGCACCCCCGAAGGGCTCGGCGCGCTGCTGCGCCGCGCCGCCGCCGACGGGCGTGCGGAGCCCGCCGCCCGGACGCCGTGGCCCGAGACCCCGGGCCCCGTCCCCGCGAGCAACGCCCAGCGCCGGATGTGGTTCCTCGAGCAGTACGAGGACGGGGAGGTGCGCCCGTACAACATGGTGGAGGCCTTCCGTCTGCCCGGCGCCCACGGTGCGGCCGAGGTGGCGGACGCGCTGGAGCGGACGGTGCACCGGCACCAGGCCCTGCGCACCGTGTTCCGCACCGACGCCGACGGCCTGCGCCAGATCGTGCTGGCTCCCGAGCGGGCCCGGCCCGCGCTGCGGGTCCACCGCACCGGCCCCGAAGGCGCCGCCGGCCTGCTGCGGCGCATCGCCGACGCCGAGCAGCGCCACGTGTTCGACGCGGCCGAGGGTCCCCTGCTGCGCGCCCACTGGCTCGTCGAGGACGGGCGCCCCGGTGGAACGCTCCTGCTGTCGATCCACCACAGCGTCTGCGACGGCTGGTCGTTCGCGGTGATCCTGCGCGACCTCCAGCGATTCCTGAACGGCCGGGAGCAGGTGGTCCCGGAGCCCACGCAGTACGGTGCGTACGCGCTCGGCGAGCAGACCCGCCAGGACGACCCGCAGAGCAGCGCGTTCTGGCAGCGCGTCCTGGACGGCGCGCCCGGCGTCGACCTGCCGCTCGACCGCCACCGGCCGACCGAGCGCAGTTCGGCGGCGGGCACCGTCCGGCTGACGCTCGGCGAAGGCACCACCCGGTCCGTGCAGGACCTGTGCCGGCGGCTGGGCACCACCTCGTTCACGGCGATGGTGGCCGCCGTCCGCGTCCTGCTGCTGCGCTGGAGCGGGGCCGGCGACATCGTGCTCGGCACGGTCGTCTCGGGCCGTGACCGTCCCGAACTGGCCGACTCCGTGGGCCTGTTCGTCAACACGGTGGCGCTGCGCACCCCGGTCGGGCCGGAGCAGGCCTTCACCGATGTGGTCGCGGCGGTGGCGGCGCACGCGCGGGAGGTCCGCGCGCACGAGGAGTACCCCTTCGAGAGCGTCGTGGAGGCCCTGGGGCGCGAACGGATCACCGGACGCAATCCGCTCTTCGACGTGCTGGTCGAAGCCGCCGTCTCCGGTACGGACCCGCTGGGCACCGAGGAGGGCCCGGGGGCCGAACACATCCGCCTGGACAGCGGTGCGGAGGGGTTCGACCTGGTCTTCAGCTTCGGCGAACCCGGCCCGGACCGTCCGATCGAGGTGGCGATCACCTACCGCGAGGACGTACTGGACGCGGGGACCGCGGAGCGGCTCGCCGGCCAGCTGGACCACCTCCTGACCGCCCTGGCGGACGCCCCCGGAGCCCCCGTCGGCGCGGCCCCGCTGCTGCCCGGCGCGCAGCACGCCGCGCTCGTCGCGGCCGGTACCGGGGAGAGCCCCTCCGCCGAGGACACCGAGGACACCGGGGGAACCGGGGGAACCCTCCTCGACCTGGTGGCGGCGCAGGTGCGGCGCGCGCCGGAGGACCGGGCCGTCGTCTGCGGCGACCGCGTCCTGACCTACCGCGCACTGGACCGCCGGGCCGACGCGCTGGCCGCCCGCATCGCCGCGGTGGCGCCGACCGGCCCCGACCGCGTGGTGGCGGTGCTGTGCGAGCGTTCCGAGTGGATGCCCGTCGCGTTGCTCGCCGTCCTCAAGACCGGTTCGGCGTTCCTTCCCCTCGACCCGCAGCAGTCGCCGGCCCGGCTGGAGCGGGTGCTCCGCGACAGCGGCGCGGTCGCCGCCGTCACCTCGGCGGACTTCACGCAGACCACCGTCGCCGCGGGCCTGCCCACGGTGACCGCCGGCGACGCGTCCGAGGCCGCCGCGGTCCGGGAGGAGCCGCGGCCGCTCCACCCCGCGGGCCCCGCCGACCTCGCCTACGTCGTGTACACCTCCGGCTCCACCGGAACGCCGAAGGGCGTCATGGTGGAGCACCGCGGCATCGTCAACTCCGTCCGGTTCCGCATCGCCTACTACGGCCTCGACGCCGGCGGAGCGGTCCTCCAGGTCGATCCGATCCATGCCGACGCCGGCATCGCCGACGTGTTCAGCGCGCTCGGTTCGGGTGCGCCCATGGTGATCGTCACCCGGGAGCAGCTGCTCACGCCGGAGGACGTGGCCGCGGTCATGCGGCAGCATCCGATCCGCCATGTACTGATCGTGCCGAGCCTCTACCAGATGCTGCTCGACGAGGTCGGCCCGGCGTTCCGCGAGGTGCGCGAGGTCGTGCTCGGCGGAGAGCGGGTCACCCGGGCGCTCGCCGCCCGGCATGCCGAACTCCTTCCCGGCGTGCGGCTGTTCAACGAGTACGGTCCGGCCGAGGACAGTGTGGTGACCACGGTGGAGCCGGTGGACACGACAGCGGCGTCCGGCACCCCGGACACGCGGTCCGCCACGGCTTCCGGTGACGCCTCGATCGGCCGCCCGCTGCCCGGCAAGTGGGTCGACCTGCTCGACGAGCGGGGCGGTCTGGTCCCGCTGGGGGCCCCGGGCGAACTGTGCATCGGCGGAGCGGGCCTGGCCCGCGGCTACCTCGGCGACGCCGAGCTGACCGCCGCCCGCTTCGTCACCAGCCGGGTACGCCCGGGAGAGCGCATGTACCGCACCGGCGACCTGGCCCGCCGGCTGCCCGACGGACGCCTGGAGTACCTGGGCCGGGCCGACGACCAGCTCAAGATCCGGGGCAACCGGGTCGAGCCGAACGAGGTCGCCGCGGTCCTCGCCGAGGCCCCGGGCCTGCGCAACGCCGCCGTCCTCCCGACGACCGGCGCCGAACCCCGGCTGGTCGCCTACGTGGTCGGTGATGCGGACCCGGCGGCGCTGCGCCGGCACCTCGCGGCGCGGCTGCCCGCCTACATGATGCCCGCCGCCTTCGTCCGCCTGCCCGCCCTCCCGGTGGCCGCGGGCGGCAAACTCGACCGCCGGGCGCTGCCCGCGCCCGACGAGGCCCTGGCGGCCGCGGAATCCCCCGCTGCCGCCCGGCCGTTCACCCCGGCCGAGCAGCGCGTCGCCGACGTGTGGACGCAGGTACTGCAGCGTCCGGTCACGGACCCGGACGCGAACCTTTTCGAGCTGGGCGGCCACAGTCTGACCGCCGCGCGCATCGCGCACGCCCTGCACGTCAACGTGCGCACCGTCTACACGTTCCAGACCGTGGCCGAGCTCACCGCCGCCCTGGAAGAGCAGGCGGCGAAGGCCGCGGCGGATCGGGAGCCGGTCGCGCCGGCGGCCTCGGAAAGCGGGTACCTGCCGCTGTCCCGGGCCCAGCGCCGCGTCTGGCTGACCTCACGCTGGGCGGGATCGGACACCTTCATCATCTCCGACCTCGTACGGCTGGGCCGCCGGATCGATCCCGGCGCGCTGCGCAGCGCCCTCGGTGCCGTCGTCGAGCGCCAGGACATGCTGCGCGCGCAGGTCCTGCCCCGGGGCACGGATGCCGAGCTGACCGTGCTGGACCGGCTGCCCGACGGCGCGCCGCTGGTCGTGGTGGATCTGCCCGGCGCGGACCCCTCGGGGCCGGAGGTCGCGGCCGCGCTGCAGGACGCCCGACGGGTCCGCTTCGACCTCGACAGGGCGCCCCTGTTCGAAGTCCGGCTGCTCGCGGGACCCGTCGGCGGTGACCTCCTCACGGTCACGGCACACCACCTGATCTACGACGGCGCGAGCGTCGACGTGCTGCTGGACGACCTGTTCACCGCGTACGAGCGGGCCGTCGCGGGCGAGCCGCCGAGCCTGCCCCCGCTCTCCTACACCTACCAGGAGTGGGTCCGCGAGGAGCAGGAGTGGCTGGCCGGGCCCGAGGCGGAGCGCCAGGTGGAGTTCTGGCGGGAGCGGCTGCACGGCGTCGCGGAAGGGCCCGACCCCGTGGACCCGGCCCGCCGCCGGGGCCGCCGGGGCCGGACCGGACTGGTCCGCCGGTCCCTTCCCGCGGCGGTGCTCCGCGGCGCCCCCGCGACCCCGTTCGCGCAGGTGGTCACCGCATTCGCCCTCACCGTGCACCAGCGCACCCGGGCCACCGACCTCGTCGTCGGCTTCGCCGCGGGACTCCGCGACCGGCCGGAAGCCGACGCGCTGATCGGCTACTTGGTCAACGCGGTGCCCCTGCGGGTCACGCTGGACGCCGCGGTGACCGGGAGCGAGCTGCTGTCCCGGGTCCAGATCGGGATCATCGAGGCCTACGAACACTCCCGGCTGCCGTTCGACGTGCTCGCGCAGCGGCTGGCGCTGCGCGCGGCACCCGGCCGCAGCCTCCTGCTCGACCTGGGCGTGAGCTGGGAGAACGCGGGCCTGCGCCCCGACAGTTACGTGGTCGAGGACCTGCTCGTGGACGATCTGCCCGCCACCAGCGACCTGTGGCTGTACGCACGCGTCAAGGGCGACACCCTGCACCTCGACCTCACCTATGACGACAACCTGCTCGACGAGGCGGAGGCCGGCGGCTACGCCGATCACGTCGCCGCGGTGCTGAGCGCCGTGGCCACCGGCCGGCCGGTACCGCCGATCGGCCCGTCACCGGCCGTGCCCCCGACCCCGGACCCGTCCGCACCCGGCTCTGTTTGGAGCGAAACACACTATGACTTCTGACACCGCCCCCGCCCACGGAGGTTGGGCGACCCTGACGCAACCCGAACTGGCCCAGCGGCTGTGCGAGTTGTTCGCCGCGACGCTTGAACTGGACGACGTCACACCGGACACGGACTTCTTCGTCGCCGGCGGACACAGCCTGTCCGCGCTGGACCTGGCCGTGGCCGTGGAAGAGGCCTTCGGCGTGCGGGTCCGCGTACGGGACATCTTCGACGCCGCGACGCCCGCCCTGCTCGCGGCCGCGCTGCCCGACCTCGACCCCGGCGCCGTGGAACCCGCCGAGCCGTCCGCCGCGCGCGGGCGGCCCGCGGCCGCGCTGCCGGGAGTCGAAGTCGCCGAGGCCACGCGCTGGCTGTGGCTCGAACGGCAGCGCGGGGACGGCGACTCCGGGGCCTACACGGTGCCCTGTCTGCTGGACGGCGAGGGTGCCGTGGACGTCGACAGGCTGACGGCGGCGCTGGCCGGCCTGGCGCGGCGCCACCCGGCGCTGCGGACCGTCTTCGTCGAGGCCCAGGGCGAACCGCGGGCGGTGGTCACCGACGAGGTGCCGCCGTTGGAGGTCGTCGACCTGCGCGGGCCCGGATCGGGCGACGCCCGGTTCGACTCCTTGGTGGACGAGCGCCTCACCGTGCCGTTCGACCCCTCGACCGGCCCGCTCACACGGACCACCCTGTTCCTGCGCCCCGACGGCCGGTGGTCGCTCCTGCTGCTCGCGGACCACCTCGTGTGCGACGGGCGCAGCCTGGAGATCCTCGCCACGCAGCTCGTGGCGGCCTACGCGGACCCGGCTGCCGCCGGGCCGCTGGAGGACCGGCCCGCTCACCGCCCGACCGGACAGGAGGCCTCGCTCGCCCACTGGCGTCGCGTGCTCCTGCCCCCTCCGGCTCCGCTGCCCCTCCCGGTGCGCGGTCCGCGGACGCGGCGGGCCGGCGTCGCCACCAGCATCGCCGTGCGGGAGATCGATCCGGACCTGCTGCGGCGCCTGACGGACCTGGGCAGGCGGCACCACGCGGGCGCGTTCGTACCGCTGGCCGCCGCCGTCGCCCGCACTCTGGCGGGGGTCACGGGCAGCACGGACATCTGTCTGGGCACGCCCGTGGACCGGCGCGCCCGGCTCGGTGCGAACGACGCGGTCGGCTTCCACGTCGCGACCGTCCCGCTGCGGCTGGACGTCCGGGAGGAGATGGCGGCGGACGAGCTCGTCGAACAGGTCGCGCGGCGCACGGTGGACGCGGTGGACCACAGCGAGCTGCCCTTCGACACGCTGGTGGCGGCGCTCGCCCCACCGCGGTCCCCCGGCCGGCCGCCGTTCTTCGACGTGTGGGTGGCCCTGTATCCCCGCATCGACACCGGACCGTGCGCGCCGGGCGGGATCGCCCTGCGCGGCGGGCCGATACCCCAGCGCGTCGGCATGTTCGAGCTGTCCTTCCAGTTCGTGGAACACGCCGACGGCATGCGGCTGTGGCTCCAGTACGACACCGTGCGCTACGCCGCGGACACCGCCGAGCGGATGGTGCGGCGGCTCGGTGACGAGGTGGAGCGCCTCCTGCAGGACCCCGCGGAGCCCGAACCCGAAGCGGCGTCGGCGCCCCGGGCCTTCAGCGGCTTCCGGTTCGACGCCTGACCGACTTGTTGCCCCTGCACATGAGGAGATGAACCATGACGACGTCCATCAGGCCCCGGACCGGGACAGAGCTGCGGCTGTCCGCGGCCGAGGCCCGGCAGGTGTCCGAACTGACCCTGCGCCTCGCCGGGCAGTACCGCGCTGCCGACGACGAACGGCTCCTCCAGGAGCTGCCGTTGCTCGCCACCGGGCTGCCCGAGCGGGTCCGGCGCTTCCTGCGTGCCTTCTCCCTCGACCAGGCGCGCGGTTTCTGCGTGGTCAACGGCCATCTCGTGGACGACGAGCGCATCGGGCCCACGCCCGCGCACTGGAAGGACGAGACCCGGGTCCACCGGGAACTGCCCGAGGAGATCCTCGTGCTCCTCTACGGTTCGCTGCTCGGCGAACCGTTCGGCTGGGCCACCCAGCAGGACGGGCACCTGGTCAACGACGTGTTCCCGATCCGCGAGTACGAGCGCGAGCTGCTGGGCACGGGCAGCAAGACACCGCTGACCCTGCACACCGAGGACGCCTTCCACCCCTACCGCGCCGACTACATCATCCTGTCGGCGCTGCGCAATCCGGACGCCGTGCCGGTGACCGTCGCGGAGGCGGACTTCTCGGTACTGCCGCAGGACGTCCTCGACGTGCTGTTCCAGAGCCGGTTCCGCATCGTGCCGGACACCTCGCACCTGCCGGAGAACAACACGGTGCGCACCGACGAGGACCGGCTGGTCTTCGAGAACATCGCGCGCCTCATCGACGGGCTGGGCCCGGTGCCCGTGCTGACCGGTTCCCGGTCCCATCCCCTGCTGTGCTTCGACGCGACGCACATGTCGGCGCCCGAGGAGGACCGGGAGGCCGTCCGGGCCCTCGCGGCGGCGGCGGAGCTGCTCGACGCGGGCCTGACCGACTGCCCGCTCGAGCCGGGCAGTTGTGTCTTCATGAACAACCACCGGGTGGTGCACAGCCGCAGTGCCTTCGAGGCGCGCTACGACGGCACGGACCGCTGGCTCAAGCGGGTCAACGTCACCCACGACCTCCGCAAGTCCCGTGCCATGCGCCGGTCCATCGGCTCCCGCCTGATCGGCTAGTGCCGCGTCACGCACAGCACTGTGCCCGGGGCGTTCCCGCCCCGGGCACAGTGCTGTGTGCGCTACGGCCTGCTACACCTCGAGGTCCGGCGCTGCCTTCCGGATGAGGAGGGCGACCTCGCGGACCGTGGGCGTGTCGAAGAAGTCGCCCAGGTCGATGGTCACGCCCAGCTGCTTCTCGATGGCGTCGATCACGGAGATCGCGAGCAGGCTGTGCCCGCCCTCCTCGAAGAAGTCGCCGTCGGCGCCGATCGGGCCGGAGGCGAGGACCTCCTCGAAGATGGCCCCGACCTTCGCCTCCAGTGCGTCGCCGTCCGCTGCCGTCCGCGTCGGGGAGGACGCGGGTGCCTCGGCGGTGTCCGTCTCGGCGAGCCGCACCAGCGCACCCCGGTCGATCTTGCCGCTCACCATCCGGGGCAGCTCGTCGATCAGTGTGAGGGAGGTCGGCACCATCGCGGGCGGCAGTGCGGCATTGGCCCCCGCCCTGATCTCCTCCACCGTCGTGTCCACGGCTTCCAGCCAGGCCGCCAGCGCCGGAGCGCCGTCGGGACCGGTGATCACCGCGACCGCCGCCTGCCGGACTCCCGGCAGCAGTCCCAGCACGCTCTCCACTTCACCGGGCTCGACCCGGTGGCCGCGTATCTTCACCTGGTCGTCGGCCCGTCCGGTGAACTCCAGCATTCCGTCCGGACGCCACCAGACGAGGTCCCCCGTGCGGTAGCTCCGTCCGCCGGGTGCCTCGGCGTCGGCCACGAACGCCGCCGCCGTCAGCTCCGGCCGGTTGCGGTATCCGTCGGCGAGGCCGTGTCCCGCCAGCCTGAGTTCTCCGACGAATCCGATCGGCAGGACCCGGCCGTCGGCGCCGGTGACGGTGGCGACGGTGTTGTCGATGGGCCGTCCGATGGGGAAGCCGGGTCCGGCGGCCGTGCCGTGGTCGAACGCGGTGGCGCCCACCGAGCTCTCCGTCGGGCCGTACTCGTTGATCAGTCGTACTCCGGGCAGCAGTTCGTGGTGGCGGTGCACCAGATCGGGCGTCGTGGCCTCGCCGGCGACCGTGACGGCGCGCAGTGAGGCCGCGGCCCGCGGGAGTTCGCCGAGCAGGACCCGGTAGAGGCTCGGGACGGTGGTGAGGTGGGTGACGCGGTGCTGCTCGGCGAGCTCGGCCAGCCGGCGCGGCAGGAGCTGGTGGGTGTCCGCGAGGACGAGGCGTCCGCCGGCGGCCAGTACCGGGAAGAGGTCGGCGACCGAGCTGTCGAAGGCCAGCGAGGGCAGTTGCAGCACCCTGGTGTCGGGGTCCAGACCGTGGTGGCGCACCTTCCAGTGCACGTAGCTCGCGATGGCGCGGTGCCGGACTTCCACGCCCTTGGGCCTGCCGGTCGACCCCGAGGTGTACACCACGTACGCGAGGTCGTCCGGGAGGGGCCCGGGCAGGCCGGCGTCGGACTCGGCGGCGGGGCCGGCGGCCGCGGCCTGGATGTCGATCACCGGGGTGGTGAGGCCGGCGGGCAGCCCGGTGAGCAGGTCGGGTGCGGCGAGGACGGCTGCGCATGCGGCGTCGTCGAGGATCTCGGCCAGCCTCGCCGCCGGTGACCTGGGGTCGAGCGGCACGTAGGCCGCGCCCGCGAGCAGGGTGCCGGTGATCGCCGGCACGGCGTGGATCGTCTTGCCGGTGAGCACCCCGACCCGGTGTCCCCGTCCGATGCCGGCCGCGTGCAGGCGGGCCGCCACGGCCTGCGCGGCCTGCCAGAACTGGCGGTAGGTCAGGGTCTCGGTGCCGGCGACGACGGCCGTACGGTCCGGGTGCGCACGGACCGCCTCTTCGATGGGCGCCGTCAGCGTCGTGGGGGCGATCTGTGGTGTGAAGCCGCGTCGGCCGAGGGCCGTGGCCGCCGCGACATCGTCCGCGTCGGCCGCCGGGAGTGCGGCGGCGGGGCCGTGCGGGTCGGCGAATCCGGCCAGGACCCGGGCCAGCGACCGCAGCAGGACGTCGAGGAACCATGGCTCGGCGCGATCCGGTCCGGCCTCGGCCACGAGTTCGCGTACGCCGTCCGCACCGGGCTCGGTCAGGGTCAGCTCGATGACGTCCTGCCGGGACGCGCGGGCGGGGAGGCCGGCGCCGACCCGGGCCGAGCGGACCAGCACCGCGCCGGCGAGTGCCGCCTCCTCGTCGGACACGACGGGCGCCGACCGCAGCGACGCGTCGGCGGCCCGGACCAGATCGCCGACGGTGGACCGGTCGGCGAGCCCTATCCCGGCCAGCACCGGCCCGGCCGGGCCGGACACGGCCACCACCGGCTCGTCGGTGTGCTCGGCCGCACCGACGACCACTGCCGTCGCTGCGGTGAGGGCGACCAGTTCCTCCAGGGGGCGCCCGCCGGAGACCTTGGCCAGGCCGTCGGAGGCGGAGGCGGTCAGCGCCAGCCGGGCACGGGCCGGCGCCGACTGCGCGGCGCCCGTGCGCCGGGGGCGGATCGTGGTGGCGGGCACAACAGGGTCGGACGTCATGGGCAGATTCCTTGCTCGAGGACGAATGAAGAACTGCCCGTTGGCCAAGCGGTGTCCTCCCCGGCGCGTGGGCGGCCATGGGGGTTCGAACACCGCGTCGGGCACGTGCGGGCACACCCGTCACCGAGTGGGACGCGAAGGGACCGCGCACCGCCGGGTCGTGGCCGAGCCGGTCCGCAGGTCACCGCTGACACCACAGGGTGCCCATGCACTTTCGGGGCGGGGCACCGGGCGGCCCGCAGTGCGGGCGCCCGGTGCCCCGGCCGGGCCGTTGCCTCGCGTCAGCCGCGCTTCGCGATCATGTTGGCCATGCCTTCCTTGCCCTGCGTCTTCAGCGCCTTGAGGCGCTCCTGGCGCAGGCGGGCATCGCTCCGCGAGGCGATCCACTGGTTCTCGCGGAGCAGCTTGTGGTAGCTGTCCAGGCGGCGCTGCTGGAGCATGCCGTCCTCGATGGCCTCGCGTACCGCACAGCCGGGTTCCGCGATGTGGTCGCAGTCCCGGAACCGGCATTCCTCGGCGAGCTGCTCGATCTCCGAGAACGTCTGCTGCAGGCCGTCGGAGGCGTCGTACAGGCCCACGCCGCGGATGCCGGGGGTGTCGATCAGGACCCCGCCGCCGGGCAGGGGCATCAGCTCGCGGGTGGTCGTGGTGTGGCGGCCCTTGCCGTCGCTCCTGGTCTGCTGGGTCTCCATCACGGAGCGGCCCATCAGGACGTTGGCGATGGTGGACTTGCCCGCGCCCGACTGTCCGACCAGGACGCTGGTCCCCGTCAGTACGGCAGCGAGGATGTCCATGCCGTCGTCGGTGGTGGCGCTGACGACCAGGACGTCCACGCCGGGCGAGGCCTGCTCGACCGTTTCGCGGACGCCGTCCGCGTCCTCGGCGAGGTCGGACTTGGTGAGGATCATGACCGGCTGCGCGCCGCTCTCCCACGCGAGGGCGAGGAACCGCTCGATCCGTCCGAGGTCCGGCTCGGTGTCCAGGGCCACGACGACACCGATGGTGTCGATGTTGGCGGCGAGAACCTGGCCGTCGGAGCGCTGCGAGGCGCTGGAGCGGACCATCGCCGTGCGGCGCGGCAGCAGCGCCTGGACGTACGTGCCGGCCGCGCCGACCTGGACGGCCACCCAGTCGCCCGTGCAGGGCATTTTCATCGGGTCGGGGTTCGCGACCGGACCGGTGTCGGCGTGGACGACGGTCACCTCGGAGTCGCCGTCGGCGATCACGACGTCGCAGCGGCCGCGGTCGACCCGGATGACCCGGCCGGGCACCCACGCGGCGTCGGCGAGGGAGGCGAACTGGCCGTCGAGCTCAGGGGACCAACCGTAGGCTTCCAGCGGCCGCGGGTAGACCGAATCGGCCGATGTCGATGAGTGACGCAACGCAGTGAGCCCTTCGGGAGGTGTTTTCCGGCCGGCGCACGCACATCGGGCTGCACCGGCTGCTGAAGAGGGGGCGGAGGAGCGGGGCTGCTCTTCGGGCGCGGCTGCGGCGGTGGTGACGTGCGGGTCGCCCACCTCGACTGGCTCCGACGCCGGGGGCATTCAATGGAGTTGACGCTACGACAGCATCACAGGGCCCGCAACACCGCTCGACCGGCGCTGGATCGGAACTCGAGAAGGAGACGGAGAGCTCCGCCTCCGGGACGGTACCCGCCCGCCCACCCGGGTGTTCGCCCGGGTGGGCGGGCGGTGCGGGCCGCTACGGTACGGCGGGCGCCTGGGTGCTGCGGTAGAGGGCGCGCAGCTCCTTCTCCAGGGCCTCGACCTCGTCGAGCCTGGGCCGGCTCTTGGGCGTGAACAGGCCGTCCCGCTCCCAGCGTTCCGGGTCCAGGCTCAGGGCCGAGACGTTGAGCCAGCCCCGCGAGCGGATCTCTTCGAGGCGCTCGGGAAGGGCGTCCTCGAGGGCGAGGTAGAAGATGACGTGGGCCAGCTCCTCGATGCGGTCCAGACCGTCGCGCACGCTCGTGAGCACCGTACCGAAGGCGGGTACGTCGTCACCCGGCAGGTTCTGCTCGAAGAGCCGGGCGAGGGTGGGCACGTCGTCGTAGTAGTCGATGTAGTCGAAGGCGAAGACGCCGCGGTAGGTGCGCGCCCAGGCCTGGAACAGGTTCATGATCGTGCCCTGGGTCGCCACCGCGTGGGCGCCGAGCGCGCTGAGGGTCGTGCTCGCCGACTCGTCCAGGAAGGTCTTCCCGTAGAACTGCGGGTCGGAGAAGGACCATCCGACGTAGTAGTCCCAGATCGTCTTCAACGACATGATCACGGCGTTGTCGTGGAAGGCGTAGGAGCCCTGGATGTTCATGGTGAGGCCCTCGGCGAGCGAGAGGAACCAGCGGTTGGCGTACCGCACGAAGCCCTCGTCGAAGGACTGCTTCACGTCCCGGCTGACCATTTCGGTCACGAAGCTGTTGGCGTAGCCGATCAGGTTCGACCCCACGGAGTAGTAGGGGTCGGCGAAGACGGCGGCGTCGCCGACGCACGCCCAGCGGTCCTGCGAGAAGACCTGCTGCGAGGAGTGGCTGTAGTTCTTCAGTACGCGGAAGTCGAGGACCGGCAGCTCGCGGATGGCGGGGTCGAAGCCCGGAACGCGCTCCACGACGAAGTCGATGGCCTTCTCGATCCGGTTGAACTTGGTGACCGGGTGGAGGTCGTCGGACACGACGATGCCGACGCTGGTGTGGTCGGGGGCCAGCGGGATGGCCCATATCCAACCGCCTTCGAACATGAAGTGGTTGGTGGAGTGCCAGCGCGGCTCGGTGATGCGGTCGTGCCAGCCGGTGTGCTCGGGACCGACCGCCTCGTCGGTGTCGAGGCGGCCTTCGAGCCGGAACCACACCGAGTTGTGGGGCTTGGGGTACCGCTTGGTGAGGTCGAGCTTGCGCTGCAGCAGCCGGTGCCGGCCCGTGGCGTCGACGACCCATCGGCAGGTGACGCCGGTCGCCTCCTGGCCGTCCCCGTCGACGGACTGGTACGTCACCCGGTGCGGGGTGTCCTGCTCGCCGAGCTCGATGTCGAGCACCTTGACGCCCTGCGTCAGCTCGGCGCCGGCGCCCGTCGCCACCACGCGCAGGTGCTCCTCGAAGGAGCCGCGGTTGAGCTGGTAGGACTTCGCCGGGAGGAAGCGGTTGACGCCGAACTCGGCTTCCTCGTGGAGGCCCGAGCCGCCGCCGTAGAAGTACCGGAGCCCCAGCTTCTCCAGGTGCTCCTCCTCCAGGTAGTCGTACAGGCCGAGGACGTGGTGGAAGTAGTACGCGCCCACCTCGACCGAGGACTCGCCGACCTTGTGCGCGGACAGCGGCATGGGTGAGCGCTCGCGCTCCAGGACGAGGACGGAGAGCTCGGGCTGCGCGTCCTTGAGCTGCTTGGCCAGGCAGAGCCCGGCGAGGCCGCCGCCCGCGATGACCACGTCGTAGTCGACACCGCCGAACACGGAGTCAGTACCGCTTTGCCTGCTCACTTTGTACCCACCTTGTCGTTCTGTCGGTTCTCGATGTTGAGGGCCAGGCTCCGGATGGTCCGGTCCGTGTACGGGTCGGAGACGTCGAGCTGTACCCCGATCCGCGTCTCCACGCGGGAGAGCAGGTCCATCACGGCGAGGGAGTCGCCGCCGAGGTCCAGGAAGTCGTCGTCCAGGCCGACGGGCAGGGGCGCGAACAGCTCCCGCCAGATCTCCAGGAGCGCGGCTTCGACTCGTGTCGACGGCTCGGGGCCCGTGGCGCCCTGGCCGACGGAATCCGCGTACAGGGCCAGCAGGGCCCTGTTGTCGACCTTGCCGTTGCCGGTGAGCGGCACGGAGTCGACCGGGATGATCGCCGAGGGGACCATGTACTCCGGCAGGTTCTCCTGCGCCGTGGCGCGCAGCCGGTCGACGTCCTGGCCGGTGGCCCCCTGGACGAAGGCGAGCAGGAGCGGCGTGTCGGCGTCGGTGGCGTGGTGCAGCACGTGGACGTGGCCGACCGCGACGTCCTGCGAGAGGACCCGGGCCACGTGGCCCAACTCGACGCGGCGGCCCCGGATCTTCACCTGGCCGTCGCGGCGCTCGATGAATTCGAGGTCGCCGTTCTCGTGCTGCCGGACGATGTCCCCGGTGCGGTAGAGGCGCTTCCCGGCGGCCGGGGGCGAGGCCGGCGTGAAGAACCGCTCCGCGGTCAGGTCCGGCTGTCCCAGGTAGCCGCGGGCCAGGCCCGCTCCTGCCAGGTGGAGCTCGCCGATTCCGCCCGGCGCCACGGCCGCACCGTCCTCGTCGAGGACGAACGCCTCGGTGTGCTCGATCGGCTTGCCGATGAGCACGCGCTCGTCGGTGGCGGCGAGGCGGTGGACCGTGGAGCAGACCGCGTTTTCGGAGGGCCCGTACTCGTTGTACAGGTGCACGTCCGGAACACGCAGGAAATGCTCCTGGGTCAGGCCCGGCGTGAACCATTCACCGGCGATCGTGACGCACCGCAGGGACGTCACCCGCTGGGCTTCCATGCCTTCCAGGAGGCGTTTGTACAGCATCGGGGTGATCAGGAAGTGGCTGACCTCCCGGTGCTCCATCAGGCCGGTGAGATAATGCCGGTCGGTAATTCGGTCGCGGCGCGGCAGGAGCAGACGCGCACCGGAGGTGAGGGCACAGAAAGTGTCCGCCACGGCACTGTCGAAAGACGGCCGCGGAATGGCCAGGGTCACATCGTGCGGACCGAATCCGTAATAGGAATTGCGCCACGTCAGCGTATTGACGATCGCTCGGTGCTCGACGGCCACGCCCTTGGGGGCGCCGGTCGATCCCGAGGTGTACACCACGTACGCGAGGTCGCCGGGCCCGGCGGCCGGCTCGGGGTCGGAGTCCGGCGTGTCGAGGGCGCCGCCCATGACGTCCAGAACGAAGAGCTCGCCGTCGAAGAACATCGCGCCGGCGGCCGCTGAAGACTCGATCACCATGGCCCTCGGTGCCACGTCCTCGACGATCCGCTGGGTTACCGCGGGCGGGTTGTCGGGGTCCAGCGGGACGTAGGCGCCGCCGGCCTTGAGGGCGGCCAGCATGGCTATGATCACGTCGGGCGGATGCCGGACCAGGATCGCCACCCGGTCGTCGGGGCGGACTCCGCACGCGTCCCGCAGGTGGTGGGCCAGTTTGTTTGCCCGGCGATTCAGCTCGCCGTAGCTCAGGAGCTCACCTTCGAATTCCAGGGCAGTATGACCCGAAAATCTTCTGGCGCATTCCTCGAAAAGGAAAGTCAGAGTCTTCGGATCCTCATGGTTCATCAACAAACGCCCCCTGCCGGATTATTGGCAATTCTCGATTTTCAAAGCCTAGCCCCGGCTGATCGAAGGGCCCTCTATTAACACTCGAGTACACGGCCGGACCTACGGGTTCGCCGGGTCGGCCACGGGCCAGGTGCGCTCGGCCCGGTCGCGCAGGAGCTCGGCGGTGATGCCGCGTTCGGCACTCAGCCGGGTGAGGACGCCCGCCTGCTGCACGGGTTCGGCTTCGGGGTCGTATTCGGAACCGGTGAGGTGCTTGAGCCAGGGCTCGAGGCCCATGGCGTAGGCGTAGACGTGCCGGGCGTTGAGCTGGCGGGCGAGCTCGTCGGCCTGGGCGGCGTTGCTGCCCTTGAGCCGGCGCCCGTTGTTGTGCTCACGGGAGAGCTTCCCTTCCAGCATCGGCCCGTAGAGCCAGTTCAGGGGGGCTCCGACGCATTCGAGGCCGATGAAGAGCGCGTCGAGAGGAGTCTCGGTGAGGCCGGGGACGTTGTCGAACAGGGCGGGTTCGAGCGGCGTGATGTCGGTGGCGAACAGGAGCCTGCGGCCGCCGGCTTGGACGAGGGGCACCATCTTGGTGCGGATGTCGAGGTCGGCGTGCTCGCCCACGAAGGGCAGGGCGGTGACGTCGACGCCGTCGGCCACGCGGTGGGTTTCGAGTTCGGCCAGCTCCTGGACGTTGGAGAACCCGAGGGCCTGGAGCATCGCCTTGAGGCTGGGATCGGGCAGCGATCCGCCGGAGGCGCGGGGGACGATGATCGTGCCGATGCGGGTGCGGAGCTGGAGCAGGGTCTCGAGCGAGAAGTGGTCCGAGTGGAAGTGGCTGATGACGACGGCGTCGATGTGCCGGGGGAGGTCTTCGATGGTGTAGTGCTCGTATCCGTCGCCGGTGTAGCCGATGAGCGGGTCGAGGAGCACGGACGAGGTGCCGGTCTCGATCAGCACGGACGCGTGATTGAGGTACCGCATCCGGACGTCTCCGGGCGCGGGCGGGGTGTGCGGCGACGGCGGCACGTCGTGGAACAGCGCGGTGAACGCCGGAAGGTCGGCATCGGCGACCCCGAGGCGCTGCGCGAGGTGCGGGACGTCGACGGGGTCGAGGCGCGCCGCGAACAGTTCGTTCCACAGCGGGGAGTCGAAGGGCAGATCGATGTCCAGGCGGTCGGGGCGCGGGAGGACGGGGCTGCTGTACACGAAGGGCTGGGGGCTCGGTGCGGCGGTGAGGGAGACGCACTGGGCGTCGCGCTCATACGCCGGCGAGCCGTACATCAGCGCTTCGAAGAAGCGGAAGGAGGGCCGGTGGGCGGTGTCGTAGATGAGCTCGACCCGCCCGCGGAGGGAGTGGGGAACCAGGGGGTAGAGGGGTTCCATCGATCCGCCGAGCGCCTTCTCGCGCAGCAGGGCGCGGAGTTCGGATATGTCGTCGGCGAGCTGGAGCTTGGCCTGGCCTTCCTTGACCATGGTCTCGCGCGCCGCCTGGACTTCATCGTGGGTGGCGCCCTGGGGGTCGAGGAAGGGCGCGCCGTAGCGGTGCGGGTCCGAGGTGACCGCATCGTGGAGGTGGGGTGCCTTCAGGTAGCTGTCCACGATCGGCAGGAGACGGTCCCGCAGGTTGAGTGCGCCGGTGTGGGGCGCCAGCAGGTAGGGCCACGCGTACCAGCGGTGCAGCAGGGGCTGGGCCACCACGGACGGGCGCAGGTAGAGCTTCTGGTGTGCCGGCACGGTAATTCCCTCACTGTCGATGATGTCGGTGGGTGGGTTCGCAGCTCGCGCATGCGGAGACACGTCACGGGAGGGCGCGGGGTGTCCGGCCAGGCCCCGGAGGTGACGTGGATGCGGCGGGGTGTGGGAGCGGTCGGGTCGTGCATGCGACGGCTGCACGGGGCGAGTCGGTCCCCGGTATGCCCGCGCATATTTCTTCATGTCTATCACAAGCGATAGTTCATGAATCCGGAAATTTAGCAGGAGAGTTGCCCGACGGACACGCCGCTGACGCGTCTCTGAATGCGATCCCCAGAGGGGCTCAAGGAGAGCTCGAGGTGACACGGCTTGTATGGAGGCATGGATTACATGGAGACGGTCACGCCCTCGTGCTTCCCCGACCCGCGGATCGGGCGAAAGTCCAGGTCAAGGCGGCTGGCGCCGGTCATGCCGAGCGATGTTCCCGACGCTTCGACGTTCCGGTGTCACCTGGAGGGAATCAGCCCTGACGTGGCTCATTTCAGCAGGCTCTGACAGGAAAGCACCGGAGCGCGGCAAGCCGACGCGCATTTCCGGGTCGAATTCCAGCGGGCCGAGGGCGTCGTGCGGTGACCTCGCAGCATTCGGGGATGTGTTCACCCGAAGGCCGGGGTATTCCGACGCCCGAGCGCAGCGGGCGTAGCGCCGCCGCGTGAGCCGGCCTGGTCCGGACCCGGCGGCCACCAGACCACCAGGCACCAGGCACCAGGCCGACTCGTTCCGGGTCGGCGGCTACGCCTCCAACTGCCGGTCGTGCGCGGCGGAAAGACGGACGCGGTCGGCAACGGCTGCCGGCCGTGGGCGCGTCCCGCGTCCGGTCCTCCTCAGCGGCGGCGTGCGCAGGTCCAGGCGCCCATGCCCTGGATCTTGGCGAGTCTCCTCGCCGTCGCGATCTGCTCCGCCTTCGTGGCGAGGTCGGCGCGTGGTGCGTACTTGCGGCCTCCTGCCGCCTTCCAGCTCGACTGGGTGAACTGCAACCCGCCGTAATGGCCGTTGCCGGTGTTCGCCCGCCAGTTCCCGCTCGATTCACATCGGGCGATGGCGTCCCAGTCCGGGTCCGGTTTGGAGTGGACCACGGCGGCATGGGCGCCTGAGACGTTCAGCAAAGTCACGGTCAACACGACTGCGGCGGCCAGTAGTTGGCCGATCCTGCTCCGGCTTCGCCGGTCCTTCCGGTTGCGCGACATCAGTCCTCCTTCGCTGTTGGGGCGTGCCTGCCACGAACAGCGGGCGGGCCCGCGTACTGCCGTCTTGCGGCTGTGGCCACAGCACAGCACGGACCGGGGTGCTTCCAGCGGCACTTGCGGTCGGCGAAGGGATGACGCCACCCGAACGGACGCTCTACGGCCTCTGGTGGGCCCGTCCGCCGGCTTCCGCTGCTCCACCTGCCAGCGCCGCACGCCGCGTTCCCCGTTCCCGCGCCGGCACCCTCACGCCGCCCGGTCCTTCCGGCGCGGCAGACGGGCCAGGGTCACGGCGCGCAGCGCCCACTCGACGGGTCCGTAGCGATGGCGGGCCAGCCACCAGCGGCTGAAGACCAGCTGTACGGCGAACAGGGCCAGGGCCGTCACCGATACCAGCGCCGGGGCGACCCGTCCCACGAGCGCGGCGCCGAAACCGGTGAACACGAAGGCCAGGACCAGCGACTGGGTGAGGTAGTTGGTCAGCGTCATCCTGCCCGCCGGGGCAAGGGCCGCCGCCAGCGGCCGGCCACGGGGTCCGGCCAGCGTCCGCAGCACCGTGGCCGCGTAGGCGGCCGCCAGCAGTGGCGCGGTCACCACGTCCACGGCCACCGCCACCAGCTGGTACGCCGTACCCGGATGCCACTGGCCCGCGTGTGCCCAGACCAGGCCGCCCGCGATACCTACGGTGAAGCCGGTCCACTGGATGCGGCGGAGCAACGGCGCGTGGCGGGCGGGATCGGCGAGCACGGAGCGTTTGCCGGCCGCCAGACCCAGCAGGAACGCGGCGAAAGCGGCCGGTGCTTGGAAGAAGGCCAGGATGAACACCACGTCGGGCAGCTGCCGCAGGTGCGCTCCGATCACCGCTGCGGCGTCGCCGCGCAGCGCCTCGGTGGCCTGGCCGCCCCGTTCGGCGACGGCGGCGGTGTCGATGCCGCCGCCCCCGGTGGCGGCGACTGCCCAGGCCAGCAGCAGGTAGCCGACCGCGGTGACGGCGAACAGGACGACGGCGGCGCGCACCGCGGTACGCGGCCGGATCCGGTGCACGGCGAGCAGGAGGAGTCCGAGCACGGCGTACGTGGTGAGGATGTCCCCGGGGAAGAGCAGGACGGCGTGGCAGAGGCCGAGGACGAACAGGCCCGCGCAGCGCCGTAGGAAGCGGGGCAGGAAGGCGGCGCCATCGCGGTCCGCGGAGGCCAGTTGGAGGGTGAAGCTGTAGCCGAAGAGGAAGGAGAAGAGCAGGTAGAACTTGGTCTCGAAGAAGACCCCGGTGACGAAGCGGACGGCGGTGTCGAGCGCGGAGCCGAACGCCGGATCGTCCGTGCCGGTGCCCCGGTAGGCCGAGGCCATGAAGGCGATGTTGACCATGAGGATGCCCCAGAGGGCGAAGCCGCGCAGGGCGTCGACGTCGGAGAGGCGCCGAGGTGCGGCCGCCGCCCCCGCCGCCGCCCCCGCCGCGGGTCCCGCCGAGGCTCCTGCCGGTCCTGCCGTGGGTCGACTGGTCATCGCTTCGCCCCTTCGGCGCCGACAGAGGTCAGGAAGTGCCGCTGGCCGGCCAGGAATCCCTCGGCGAACAGGGCCCTCGGCGCGCACAGCGCGGTCACGGTGAGGCGGAACGAGGAGCTCTCGACCTCGTGCCTCACCAGGCCGTGCGTGGCGTCCGGGTAGCGGCTGACGCGCAGCGCGGGCCCCGGCAGCAGCCGCCGGTAGGCGGCCTCGGTGTCGGCGACGTCCACGTTCACGTCGTGTCCGCCGAGCACCAGCAGCACCGGCACCCCGCGCAGCGCCGGCAGGTCGGCGCTCGCGTCGGCCGTGTGGTTCTTGGAGACGAACCTCCAGCGGGCGGCCGTCATGCCCTGCGGGTCGCCGACGGCGCGTACGTACTCCTCGTAGGACGCGCCCCTCCCGAGCAGTTCCAGGCCCGTGTCGCGGCGGCGCAGCGCGGCGGCGACCTCGGTCTCGGAGGCGCCGTCCCGGCGCAGTTCGGCGAGGAGGTTGTAGCGGCCCTGCCGGTGCCAGTTGACGGCGGGCGAGACGGCGATGACGAACCGCACACCGCCGTCCTTGGCCGCGATCTTGGGAAGCACCCAGCCGGCCTGGCTGGCGCCCCACAGGCCGATCCGGGCGCCGTCGATGTCCGGCCGCTGCCGGGCCCACGCGATGGCGTCGACGGCTTCCTGGGCGCGGTCGTCCATGGACTGGTCGAGCCAGTCGCCGGGCGAGCCGCCCACGCCCGGCTTGTTCCAGGACAGCGAGGCGTATCCGGCGCGGGCGAAGGACTCCCAGATCGGCCGGTAGAAGGTCTCGTGCGTCGCGTCGACCGGCCCGTCCCCGTGGACGAAGACCACCAGCGGGAAGGGCCCCTTGCCCTCCTTGGGCAGAGCCAGTACCCCGTCCAGGGCCCCGCCGTCCCGGCCCTCCCGGTCCCGGTCCCGGTGGAACGAGACCCGCTCCTCCCGCAGGTCGTAGGTGTTCTGCCAGACCACCAGCCCGCCCAGGCCGGCCGCCACGACGGCCAGTGCGGCCAGCGTCGCGAGCACGGCCCGCAGCACCCGGCGGCGGTACGGCGTGTTCGTCGGCGTCATCCATCCCCCTCGAAACTATCGAATCCAAAACGGTCGTTCCTGAATCGACCGTACTATGCTCGTACGGAGAACGCGAGGAGAGATCATGGACACTGCAGTCGTCATCCGGCGGGGCGTGCCCCCGGGGGCCGAAGAGCGGGTAGCCGAGCTGTACTGGGAGGCCTTCGGCCGCAAGCTCGGCGCCGGCCTGGGCCCGCCGGAGCAGGGCCGCGCGTTCATCGCCGGCCACCTCCACCACGACCGCGCCGCGGTCGCCCTCGCCCCGGGCGACGGCGACCGGGTCGTGGGTGTGGCCGGCTACCAGCTCGGCGGGCGCGCGCTGACCGGCGGCGGCGTCCGCGACGTGCTCTCGCAGTACGGACTCTTCCGCGGCCTGCCGCGGATCGCCCTGCTGGCCCTGCTCGAACGGACGCCGGAGCCGGGGGAGCTCGTCATGGACGGCATCGCCGTCGACCCTGCCCACCGGGGCGCCGGCATCGGCAGTATGCTGCTGACCGAGGTCGCGGCCATCGCTGCCGAACACGGCTGCTCCCGGGTCCGCCTGGACGTCATCGACGTCAACCCCCGGGCCCGCGCCCTGTACGAGCGACACGGCTTCACCGCCGGACGCACCGAGCAGACGCCGTACCTCAGGGGCCTGATGGGCTTCGGCGCGGTGACCACGATGCATCGCGCCGTTCCCGCGCCCCCCGGTGACGGCGTCCACGGCACCTCCAAGGAGCAGCAGCGATGACCAGCGGACCCGCGCCCGGAACGGAGCCCGCCGCGCCCGGCATCGGCACGCGGACCCTGGTGTTCGCCCTCGTCCGTGAGGACGGGACCGTCGACGCCGGAGAGCTGTACGCGGTCGCCGAGGCGCTCGGCATGACGGACCAGCAAGTCAGACTGTGCATCAAACGGCTGGTCTCCGAAGGCCGGTTCACCCAGGAAGGGCGCGGCCGCAAGGCCCGGCTGCACGCCACCGCCGACCCCACCGGCGCCATCGCGCCGGAGGTGGAGTACGTCCGCCACGCCTACCGGCAGGACCAGGGACTCGCCCCTTGGGACGGCACCTGGCACCTGTTCGGCTTCGCGATTCCCGAGTCGGCCCGGCAGGCCCGCGACACGCTGCGCGATACCCTGCTCCACCTCGGCGCGGCCCCCCTTCAGGGCGGGCTCTACGTCAGCGCCAACGCGATCGGGGACGTCTTCGAAGCCCACGCCCGGCACCTCGGCGTCCTGCCCTCCCTCACCCGCCTCACCAGCCGCGACCTACGGGTCGGCGAGGAATCCGATCCCGTCCGGCTGGCCGCCCTGCTCTGGCCGCTCGGGGCGATCGCCGACCGCCACGAGGCCCTCGCGGCGCTCGCCGCCGCCCGCCTGGCCAGATTCTCCGAGCCCGCCCCGCCCACCGGGACCGAGCGGCTGACGTACGCGATCGAACTGGCGACGGCCTTCACCGCCGCGATGGCACCCGACCCGCTCCTGCCCCTCGAACTGCTCCCGCAGCCCTGGCCCGGAACCCGCGCCCGCGCCCTGGCCCTGCGCTGCTGGGACGCCCTCGCCGCGGGCGACGACAAGGACCCCGGCCGACTGCGGCTGTTCCGCCTGTACGACCACCTCATGACCACCCCCGGCCCGGCCGATCCCTGATCCACCAGCCACCCCGTGGGGCTGCGTAGCCTCCGGAAACGGGGGTAGCCGCAGGGAGACGGGATCCGGGGCTCGTCCCGCCCGGGGCCGTCCTGAGCGAAGGAGGCTCGCCATGTCCCCTCGCAGCCGCCGCGCGGCGGCTCCCGCGTCCCTGGTGCAATGGGCCGCGCTGCTGATCGGCGTGGTATTCCTGGTGGCGGGAGTGCTGGGCATGATCCCCGGTCCCACCACCGGCTACGACGCGATGACCTTCGCCGGACACGCATCGGGCGCCGAGCTGTTCGGCCTCTTCCAGGTCTCGGTGCTCCACAACATCGTGCACCTGATCTTCGGGCTCGCCGGTATCGCCATGTCGCGCGCCCCGGGCATGGCGCGGACCTTCCTGATCGGCGGCGGAGCGGTCTACCTGGTCCTGTGGCTGTACGGGCTCCTCGTCGACCACGGCACCGACGCCAACTTCATCCCCGTCAACTCCCCGGACAACTGGCTGCACTTCGGCCTGGGTCTGGTCATGGTCGTACTCGGCCTGATCCTCGGCCGCACGCCGCCGCTCCCGCGCCGGCGCTGAGGCGCGCGCTGCCGCGTCAGGTCTCCCGCACCGGCGCGTACGCCTCCGCCTCGAGGCCGAAGGTCCACGCCACGCCCTGCCGGGCGGTCCGCGTGTCCGGCGGCACGCGCAGCCAGTACGTGCGGCTCGAACCGTCCGGCTCCGGCGTGGAGTTGACCACCTCGACCATGACCACGTCCTCGTCGCCCGGCAGCGGCATCCGCCACAGGATGCCCGTCGCGTCCTGGTGGACCGGCTCGGCACCCGATGCGGTCAGGTAGCGCTCGTAGCCGTAGTGCTCCAGCATCACCCGGCGCAGTTCCGCGTTCTCCTCCTGCCGGATGCGCTCGGGCGTCAGCGCGTCCAGCCCGGACAGGAAATCCGCGGGCACGGGCATCCCCCGCCAGGCGTGGAGCGCGAAACCGTCGGGGAACGCGAGGGCGGGCCCGTCACCGCGGTCCAGGCGGCCCGCCTCGTCCCGGTGCAGTTCCACCGGGCGCTCGCACACCACGGCCAGCCGCTCGTACGGCCACCACCACCCCGCCGCCCGCGCCACCGCGGCGAGCCCCTCCAGCCGGGTGCCCTCCCCCGTGCCGAACGCGCACAGCCATGCCGCGTCGTGCTGGCCCAGCACGGCGTCCAGGAGCAGCAGCCGGACCTCCGCCTCCTCCGCGGCGTCCTCCGCCAGCTCCTCGACCAGCCCGGTGCGGACACGGCCGGCCAGCCGGTCGGTGTTCTCCCACAGCCGGGCGCCCGTCAGGGCCCAATTCCGGCTCCAGCCCCGGGGGCCGAGCCGCTCGTGCGCGCGGGCGCGCTCCGCCGCCCACGGCGCGCTGCGGACCTCCTCCCGCACGCTCCGCCCCCGCACGCCCGTCCCCCACGGGCCGTCCGGATCGCCCAGCAGGCCCACCGCTGCCCGCGGCGAGTCCGCCCACACGATCCGCTCGGGTTCGGGCAGCCCCGCCGCGCGGTAGGCGAGGCGCACGCCCGCCTCCGCCGCCGCACGGTCCGCGGGCCCGGTCGCCGCCGCGACCGCCCGCCACCCGTCGACTCCGTGCACCCCGCCCGTCGCCCCCACCACGTCCGCCTCTTCCGCTTCTTCCGTCATGTCCACCACGTCCACCGTGTCCGCCCCGTTCGCCACGTCCATCCCTCAGTCCGCCACGATCCGCACCGAGCCCGGCACGTATTCCCGCTGCCGCACCACCCGGTACCAGCCCTTCGGCAGCGGTATCGCGGCGTGCTCCTCGTGCACCACCCGCCCCCCGTCGGGCAGTTGGAGCAGCAGTGGCGCCGACGGTCCCGGCTCGCGCACCAGTCGGCCTGGCCCCAGCACGGCGTGCGCGTGGCCGGTCACCTCGCCCAGCGCCAGTACGAGCCGCCCACGCCCGTCCCGCGGCTCCGACGGCGCGTCCGCCGCGTACGACGGCACCGCCGATTCCTCGAGCGGCACGATGAGTACGTCCCCCTGCCGGTACATCCGCGTCCCCCTTCCCACGCGCCGCCCGGTGCGCCGCGTCACCTCCGAAGCTACGGCGGGGGTCTGACAACGGCCCTCCGCCCTCCCCCGCCCGGGCCGTTGTCAGCGCCGCTTGCTACAACTTGCTGGCGCACCGGACACGAAGGACGAGGAACGGCGGGGACCATGAGTTACGCGAGGCATCTGCGGGAGTCGTACGGACTGCCCGTCTTCGACTTCCCCGGGTCCGGGGACGAGAAGGGCATGGACCGGCTGCCCGAGGCGGACGCCGTCGCCTGGCGGATCTCCTCCGACACCTACGACGCGGACGAATCCTGGCCCGAGGCGTTCGACCGGTTCACCGCGGCCGTCGACACCACCCGGGTCCGCGCGATCGTCGTGGGAGCGTGGGAGGACGCGTACGACAGCGGCCCCGAGGACATCATCGCCGCGCTCCTCGCCGCCCGCACCCGACTGCCCGCCCTGCGGGCCCTGTTCCTCGGGGACATGGAGTCCGAGGAGTGCGAGATATCCTGGATCAACCAGGGCGACGTCGGCCCGCTCCTCGACGGCTTCCCCGAACTGGAGGAGTTCGGCGTCCGCGGCGGCACCGGCCTCGTCATTCCTCCCTTCACCCACCGGCGGCTGCGCTCCCTCACCGTCGAGACCGGCGGCATGCCCGCCCGCGCCGTCCGCAACATCGCCGCCGGCGACCTGCCCGCCCTGCACCACCTCGACCTGTGGCTCGGCACGGCGAACTACGGCGGCGACTGCGAGCTCACCGACGTGCAGCCCATCCTGGACGGCGGCCGCCTGCCGAGCCTGCGCCACCTCGGGCTGCGCAACAGCGACATCCAGGACGAGATCGCCACCGCCGTGGCCTCCGCGCCCGTCGTCGCCCGGCTGGAGGTCCTCGACCTGTCCATGGGCGTGCTCACCGACCAGGGCGGCGCCGCGCTGCTCGGCGGCCAGCCCCTCACCCACCTCGCCGCCCTCGACCTCCACCACAACTACCTCAGCGATGCGCTGAAGCAGCGCTTCCGGGACACCCTGGAGAGCGCCGGCGTGCGGCTGGACCTCGACCGGGGCCACGCCGACGAGGACGACTGGGACGGCCGCATCTGGCGCTTCGTCGCCGTCGGCGAGTAGCGCGGCGGCCATGGCGGATCACACGCCGCTGCGCTGGGCAGTCGTCGGCAACCCGGAGAACCGCCGCGTCGCCCTGTTCACCCGGGCCGTCCTCGACGCCGGGCTGCCCGCGCCCCGCACCGTGCCGTGGGCCTGCGTCCTGCGCGAGGGCGGTGCGGCGTTCTCCCCCGACGAGCTCGTACGCCTCGACTCGCCGGGGGAGAACGCCGAAGTGGACCGGGCCCTGCGCGGGCTGGACGACCCCACCCGCGTGGAGGGCGGCGCCCGCTGGTTCGCGCGGTTCACCGCAGCCGTGCGGAGCCTCACCGGCGGCGTGCGCCTCGACGACCCCGACGAGCTGGCCGTCCTCTTCGACAAGCGCAGCTGCCACCGCACCCTGGACACCGCCGGGGTACCCGTCCCCCGGTCCCCGACCTCCGGCGGCGGCACACCGGTGCGCGGCTGGGACGACGTACGCGCCCTCATGGGCGAACACGGCATGCCCCGCGTGTTCGTCAAACTCGCCCACGGCTCCTCCGCGTCCGGCATCGTCGCCGTCGAGACGGCAGGCCGGGGCCGCATCCGGGCCACCACCTCCGTCGAGACGGACGCGGACGGACGCCTGCACAACTCCCTGCGCGTGCGCCGCCTCACCAGCGAGCGGGAGACCGCCGCGCTCGTCGACGCGCTCGCCCCCGACGGACTGCACGTCGAACGCTGGTGGCCCAAGGCGTCCCTGGGAGGCCGCGCGGCGGACCTGCGCGTCGTCGTGGTGGCCGGCAGGGCCACCCACGCCGTGGTCCGCACCAGCCGCTCGCCCATGACCAACCTCCATCTCGGCGGGCGCCGCGGCGACCTGTCCGCCGTGGTCGAGGCGGCGGGGCCCCGCTGGGCCGACGCCCTGGACATCAGCGAGCGGGCCGCGGCCTGCTTCCCCGGCACCCTGTCCGTCGGCGTCGACCTGCTGCCCGCCGTCGGCTGGCGGCGGTTCGCCGTCGCGGAGGTCAACGCCTTCGGCGACCTGCTGCCCGGCCTGACCGGACTGCCGGGCAGCGGAGCCGAGGGACTCGACACGTACGCCGCCCAAGTCGCCGCCGGACCGCCGTACGCACGCCGCCGCGGGCACCCGCACCCCGCACACCGGCACCACCACCCGAGGAACCACCACCGTGCACCAGCCTGATACCGGCCCGCTCCGGGGCGCGAACGAACCCGGCACGAGCGAGCCGGACATGAACGAGGTCGTCGGCCGCGACGACCTGCTCCTGCTCACCCTCGACACCCTCCGGCACGACGTCGCGGCCGAACTGGCCGCGGCCGGACGCATCCCGCACCTGGCCCGCCACCTGCCCGGTGGCGCCTGGGAGGAGCGGCACGCCCCGGGCAGCTTCACCTACGCCTCCCACCAGGCGATGTTCGCGGGATTCCTGCCCACGCCGGCCGCGCCGGGACCGCACCCGAGGCTGTTCGCCGCGCGCTTCGCGGGCAGCGAGTCCACCGCCGGACGCACCTACGTCTTCGACACCCCCGACCTGGTCTCCGGTCTGGCCGCGGCCGGGTACCGCACCGTGTGCGTGGGCGGCGTCGGCTTCTTCAACAAGCAGGGCGCGCTGGGCGGCGTACTGCCCGGGATGTTCCAGGAGAGCCACTGGGAGCCGGAATTCGGCGTGGCCTCCCCCACCTCCTTCGAGGCCCAGGTGGAACGGGCCGAGCGGATCGTCGGCTCCCTCCCCGCGGAGCAGCGGCTGTTCCTCTTCGTCAACGCGTCCGCGCTGCACCAGCCCAACTGGTTCCACCTGCCCGGCGCCACCCGGGAGGCAGGTGACAGCCGCGCCACCCACGCCGCCGCCCTGGAGTACGTCGACCGCCACATCGGCCGGCTCTTCGCCGCGATGAGCTCCCGCCGCCGCTGCTTCGCCATCGTCTGCTCCGACCACGGAACGACCTACGGGGACGACGGCTACACCGGCCACCGGCTCGCCCACGAGGCCGTGTGGACCGTGCCGTACGCCCACTTCTTCCTGGAGCAGTCCGCATGACCGCCACCGCCACCACCGTCACCACGGCGGCCGTCCGCCCCTACGAGAGCTACGTCTACGCCTACCCGCACAAGACCGCGTACGGCCCGCTGCCCGGCCGGCCGGCCCTGCGCGACCTGTGGCGCGGCGAGGACAAGAGCGCGCTCTCCCTCTACCTCCACATACCGTTCTGCGAGGTCCGCTGCGGCTTCTGCAACCTCTTCACCCGCATCGGCGCGCCCGACGGACTCACCGGCCGCTACCTCGACGCACTCGACCGCCAGGCCGCCGCCGCCCGCGCGGCCCTCGGCGACGACGGTCCGGTGCGCTTCGCCAACGCCGCGTTCGGCGGCGGCACACCGACCTTCCTCACCGCCGACGAGCTGACCCGGCTGTGCGACATCGCCGAGCGCCGCATGGGCGCGGACCTGCGCGCCGTCCCCCTCTCCGTCGAGACCTCGCCCGCCACCGCGACCGCCGACCGTCTCGCCGTCCTCGCCGAGCGCGGCGCGACCCGCCTCAGCATCGGCGTCCAGAGCTTCGTCGACGCGGAGGCCCGGGCCGCCGTGCGCCCGCAGCGCCGCGCCGACGTGGAGGCCGCGCTCGGCCGGATCCGCGAGGCCCGCATCCCGGTCCTGAACATCGACCTCATCTACGGGATCGACGGGCAGACCCCCGCCACCTGGCGCACCTCCCTCGACGCCGCCCTCGCCTGGCAGCCCGAGGAGCTGTACCTCTACCCGCTGTACGTCCGCCCGCTCACCGGCCTCGCCCGGCGCACCGCCCACACCGACACCGAGTGGGACGAGCAGCGCCTGGACCTCTACCGCCGCGGCCGCGACCACCTCCTCACCCACGGCTACGAACAGCTGTCGATGCGCATGTTCCGCCGGGCCGGGAGCGCGCCGCAGGGACCCGATGACCACGCCTGCCAGACGGACGGCATGATCGGACTCGGCTGCGGCGCCCGCTCCTACACCTCAGCCCTCCACTACTCCTTCGACTACGCCGTCGACATGGGCGAGATCCGGACGATCATCGACGACTACACGGCCACCGAGGACTTCGGCCGCGTCGACCGCGGCTGGGAGATGGACGGCGGCGAGGCGCGCCGCCGCCACCTCCTCCAGTCCCTCCTCCAGGCCCGGGGCATGCCGCTCGCCGATTACCGCGGCCGCTTCGGCACCGACCCGCACGAGGACTTCCCCGCCGAACTCGCCGCCTTCGCCGCCCGCGGCTGGCTCGACGGAGCCGGGACGGGGGGCGGGGTGCTGCGCCTGACCCCGGAGGGGCTCGCTCACTCCGACGCCCTCGGCCCGGCGCTGTTCTCCCCCGCCGTCCGGGCCGCCATGGCCGCCTACGACCCGAAGTAGCCGCCGTGGACCTGACGATCCTGTACCGCGGCCCGCTCGCCTCCTGCGACTACGACTGTCCCTACTGCCCGTTCGCGAAGCGCCGCGACACCCCCGACGGGCTGCGCGCCGACCGCGCGGCCCTCGACCGGTTCACGGCCTGGGCGGCCGCGCAGCGGGGCGACCGGCTCTCGATCCTGTTCACTCCCTGGGGCGAGGGCCTGGTCCGCTCCTGGTACCGGCGCGCCCTCGTGGACCTCTCGCACCAGCCGCACATCGCCCGTGTCGCCATCCAGACGAACCTCAGCTGCCGGACCGACTGGCTCGCCGGGGCCGACCCGGCCACCGTGGCCCTGTGGTGCACGTACCACCCCGGCCAGACCCCCTACGCACGCTTCCTGTCGAAGCTCGGGGAGCTGGCCGACCGGGGCATCCGCCACAGCGTCGGCATCGTGGGCCTGCCCGAGAACCTGCCCCACGCGCGCCGGCTGCGCGCGGACCTGCCCGAGGAGGTCTACCTCTGGGCCAACGCGGCCGAGGGCCACACGTACGGCGATGCCGAGGCGGACGACTGGACCGCCCTGGACCCGCTGTTCCCGTACAGCCGCCACCCCCACCGCTCGGCCGGACTGCCGTGCCGCACCGGGGAATCGGTGATCTCGGTGGACGGCGAGGGCACGGTGCGCCGGTGCCACTTCGTGCGCACCGAGCTCGGCAACCTCTACGACGGCTCCTACCGCGCCGCCCTGGCCCCCCGCCGCTGTCCCCTGGCCGTCTGCGACTGCCACATCGGCTACGTCCACCTCGAGACCCTCCCGCTCTACGACGTCTTCGCGGGCGGCATCCTCGAACGCATCCCGAGCGTTCCCGTCATGCGGCAGGTGCCGGGAGGCACCTGAACGTCGGCTTCATCCCGGCCGAGGCGCGGCTACTGCCAGTCGTCCCACGGCGGGTCCATCTCGTCCAGGTCGAAGGGCGGCTCGTCGGCGTAGGGCTCCGCGGACCGTGCCGCCGGCTCGTGTGCGGCGGCCGCGGCAGGATCGGGGGCCGCGGCAGGAGCGGGCACGGGCGCGGGCGCGGGCGCGGACGCCGGAACCGTGGCGGCGCATTCCGCCAGGGTGTCCAGGACGCCCTGGCCGTACTTGGTGAGCTTGGCCTCGCCGACGCCGCCGATGGTGGCCAGTTCCTCCACCGTGCCGGGCAGCCGGGTCGCGATCTCCCGCAGGGTCGCGTCGTGGAAGACGACGTACGCCGGTACGCCCTGCTCGCGCGCCGTCGCGGCCCGCCAGGCGCGCAGGGCCAGGAAGACCGGTTCGGCCGCGGCCGGCAGGTCGACCGGCACCCGGGCGCCCTTGCCCGAGCGGGACCCGGACTCCTTGCGGGGCGGGGCGACGACCGCCTTCTCCTTGCGCAGGGAGACGCTGCGGCGCCCGCCCAGCACCTCGCCGCTGGCGTCCGTGAGGACGAGCGTGCCGTAGTCGCCCTCCAACGCGAGCAGGCGCAGCGCCAGCAGCTGGCGGACGACCCCGCGCCACTCGGCGGTGCTCAGGTCCGACCCGACGCCGAACACCGACAGCGCGTCGTGGTCGAACTGGATGACCTTGGCGGTCTTCTTGCCCTGCAGGATGTCGATGATCTGCCCGGCGCCGAACTTCTGGCGCCGCTCCTTCGCCAGCCGCCACACCGTGGACAGCAGTTTCTGCGCGGCCACCGTCCCGTCCCAGGACTCGGCCGGCGCCAGGCACGTATCGCAGTTGCCGCACGCCCCGCCGGACTGCCCGAAGTACTCCAGGAGCCGCGTGCGGCGGCAGTCGACCGTCTCGCACAGCGCGAGCATGGCGTCCAGGTGCATGCCGAGCGACCGCCGGTGCGCCTCGTCGCCCTCGGACCCCTCGATGAGCTTGCGCTGCTGCACCACGTCCTGCAGGCCGTACGCCAGCCACGCCGTGGCCGGTTCGCCGTCGCGCCCGGCGCGGCCGGTCTCCTGGTAGTAGCCCTCGACCGACTTCGGCAGGTCCAGGTGGGCGACGAAGCGTACGTCCGGCTTGTCGATGCCCATGCCGAAGGCGATCGTGGCCACCACCACGACCCCTTCCTCCCGCAGGAAGCGCGCCTGGTTCGCGGCGCGCGTACGGGCGTCCATCCCGGCGTGGTACGCCACGGCGTCGATGCCGTGCTCCACCAGGGAGGCCGCGGTCTTCTCCACGGAGGACCGCGAGAGGCAGTAGACGACGCCGGCGTCCCCGTCGTGCTCGGTCCGGATCAGCTCCAGCAGCTGCTTGAGCGGGTTGTTCTTCGCGACGATGCGGTACTGGATGTTCGGCCGGTCGAAGCTGGCGACGAAGTGCCGGGCGTCCTCCAGGCCGAGCCGTGCCACGATCTCGGCGTGGGTGGCCTCGGTCGCCGTCGCGGTCAGCGCGATCCGCGGCACCTTCGGCCACCGCTCGTGCAGCATGGACAGCGCCAGGTAGTCGGGCCGGAAGTCGTGGCCCCACTGGGCGACGCAGTGCGCCTCGTCGATCGCGAAGAGCGACACCTTCCCCCGGTCGAGCAGCCGCTGCGTGCTCTCGGTGCGCAGCCGCTCGGGCGCCAGGTAGAGCAGGTCCAGCTCGTCCGCGAGGAACGCCTGCTCGACGGCCTGCCGCTCGTACTGGTCCTGCGTCGAGTTGAGGAATCCGGCCCGTACCCCGAGAGCGGTGAGCGCGTTCACCTGGTCCTGCATCAGCGCGATGAGCGGCGAGATCACCACGCCCGTGCCTTCTCTGACGAGCGCCGGGATCTGGTAGCAGAGCGACTTGCCGCCGCCGGTCGGCATCAGGACGAGGGCGTCACCGCCGCCGACCACCTGCTCGATGATCTCCTGCTGCTCGCCGCGGAAGGAGCTGTAACCGAACACGCGGTGCAGTACCTGCGATGCGTCGGAGGTCTCAGGGGAAGCGTCCGGAAGGGCCATCCACGAAGCCTAACGGCAGGCGCCGACACCCCCGGACCGCCCGCCGGAACCTGTGGACAACCTCCTGTCAAGTAACGAAAAGCCGGGGCTACGGCCCGGCTCCTCCCCCGGGCACGGTGGAAGCCGATCGTCCCGCACAAGAGCGGGAACGTCCCGCCACCCGGAACGGAGGGCTCGATGAACCGTCGCGCAGGGGTCTTCGTGACCCGTCGCCCCCGGCTCGTCCTGCTGGCCGCCCTCGTGTTCCTCGTGCTGTCCGCGGTGTTCGGAGCGGAGGCGACCGGCCGGCTGAAGACGCAGGGGTACGACGATCCGCGCTCCGAGTCCAGCCGCGCGGCCCGGGTGGCGGCCGAGCACCTGGGGGCGTCCCCCAACCTGGTCCTCGTCGCGCAGTCCCGCGGCGGCTACGTGGACGACCCCGCGGCCCGGAGCGAGGGCGAGGCGCTGACCAGGCGCCTCGCCGCCGCACCGCACGTGAGTGGCGTCACCTCGTACTGGACCGGCGGCGCGGCGGAGCTGCGCAGCCGGGACGGCCAGGCGGCCATGGTGGTCGCGCACGTGGACGGCGCGGGGGAACAGCTCGCAGAGCGGGTCGAGCGGCTGCGCGACGAGCTGGGCACCCCGGCCGCGGGAGGGAAGGCCGGGACGGGCGGGACGGGCGGGACGGCCCTGACGGTCCGGGTCGGCGGTCCGGCGCTCGTCGACGCCGAGCTCCAGGACATCGCGGAGTCGGACCTGAAGCGGGCCGAGTCCGTCGTCCTGCCGGGCACGCTGATCCTGCTGGTCCTGGTGTTCGGCAGTGTGGTGGCCGCTGCGCTGCCCCTGCTGATCGGGGTCCTGTCCATCGCCGGGACGCTGCTGGTCCTGAGCGTTCTCGGCGCCGTCACCGACGTGTCCGTGTTCGCGCTCAACCTGACCACGGCCCTCGGGCTGGGGCTGGGCATCGACTACGGACTGCTGATCGTCTCGCGCTTCCGTGAGGAGCTCGCCGCCGGGTACCGGCCGCGGAACGCGGCCATCCGGACGGTGCGCACCGCGGGCCACACGATCGGTTTCAGTGCCGCGACGGTCTCCGCCGCGCTCGCGACGCTGCTGGTCTTCCCGCCGTACTTCCTGCGCTCCTTCGCCTACGCGGGCATCGCCGTGGTGGCGATCGCGGCGGTGAGCGCCGTGACCGTGCTGCCGGCCCTGCTCGCGCTGCTCGGACCGCGGGTGAACGCCTGGTCCGTGCCGTGGCGCCGCCGGGCCCGGAGCGGTTCGCGGTCCCGCTTCTGGGAGGGGCTGGCGCGGATCGTCGTACGCCGCCCGCTCATCGCGGCGCTGCCGGTGGTCGGCCTGCTGGTGGTGCTCTCGGGGCCGTTCGCGCACGCCGGTTTCGCCACGCCCGACGACCGGGCGCTGCCGGTCAGCGCGTCCAGCCGGCAGACCGGGGACCTGGTGCGCAGCGCGTTCGACATGAAGGGTTCCAGCGCCCTCACGGTCGTCATGACGGGTACGGCGTCCCCCGCGGAGCGGGCGGAGTACGCCCGGCGGCTGTCCGCGCTCCCGCAGGTCGCCCGGTCCGCGCAGGTCTCGGGCGTCGTGGAGCCGGTCGGCGGCGGACCGGCCCGGCTCTCCGTGGTACCGCTGGTCGACCCCCAGTCGCGCGCTGCCCAGCAGCTCGTGCACGACATCCGCGGGGTCCCCGCCCCGGCCGGCACGGACGTCCTGGTGGGCGGGCCGAGCGCGGTCCTGGTCGATGCGAAGGCGACGGTGCGGGACCGGCTTCCGCTGGCGCTGTCCGTGATCACCGTGACCACGTTCCTGCTGCTGTTCGGCTTCACGCGCAGCCTGCTGCTGCCGCTGAAGGCCATCGCGCTGAACGCGCTGAGCCTCGCCGCCGTCCTCGGCGCGATGGTGTGGATCTTCCAGTCCGGCCATCTGCACCAGCTGCTCGACTTCACGCCCGGACCGCTCAGCACCACCATGCCGGTGCTGCTGTTCTGCATCGTGTTCGGGCTCTCGGTGGACTACGAGGTGTTCGTCCTCGCCCGCATCAAGGAGGCGCACGACGCCGGGCAGGACAACTCCGCCTCGATCGTCTCGGGCATCGCCCACACGGGCGGCATCGTCACGACCGCCGGCGCACTGCTCGCGTTCACCCTGCTGAGCTTCGGCACCTCCCAGGTGTCGCTCCTGCAGTTCTTCGGGATCGGCGCGGGTCTCGGCGTACTGCTCGACGCCACGCTCGTGCGGGGCGTCCTCGTACCGGCGCTCATGCGGCTGGCGGGCGACCTGAACTGGTGGGCGCCGCGGCCGCTGCGGCGCAAGGAGCCGCGCCCGACGCCGCGCCCGCCCCCCGGCACCTCCGGGCGGTGCCCCCCGGCGCCGCGGCGCACGGCCCCGGTACGCACCGGCCTCTGCGCCCACGCGCCCGCCCGCGCTCCCGCGCGCCGCTGACCACCAGAACGCCCACACCCCCGCACACTCCCGCACCCCCGTACCACCCACCCGACAAGGAAGACCCCTCATGTCTGACATCGCCATCACCGGACTCGGCTGCCGCTTCCCCGGAGCCCCCGACATCCACGCCTACTGGGAGCTGCTGAAGAGCGGGGAGCGGCAGTTCTCCGCCGTTCCCCGGGAGCGCTGGAACCACGAGACCTTCCACGAGCCCGGGAACCGGTCGGCCGCCAATGCCGCGTACACCGACCAGGTCGCCTTCCTGGACGGCGTGGACCGGTTCGCCGCCCTGCACTACGGGATACCGCCCGCCCGCGCCCGGGCCATGGACCCGCAGCACCGGCTGATGCTCGATGTCGCCCGTGAGGCCCTCGAGGACGCGGGGATGGGCCGCGGCGACTTCGACCGGGAGAACACGGGGGTCTTCCTCGGGCTGTCGGTGTCCGACTACAAGGACCTGATGGCGGCCCCGATCCGGGCCATCACCCTGGCCGAGGAGTCCCTCGCCGCCGACGACCGGGGCGGTCCGGAAGCCATCAGGGCGCAGGCGGCGCAGCTCGGCACCATCCAGAGCTACACCCTGCCCGGGAGCCTGCTCAACATGGCGGCCGGCACCGTGAGCCGGCAGTTCGACCTCGGCGGCCCGAGCTTCGCCGTGGACGCCGCCTGCTCCGGCTCGCTGGTCGCCCTCGACCAGGCGGTGGCCCACCTGCGCCAGGGCAGCTGCCGGATCGCCGTCGTCGGCGGCGTGTACCTCAACCTCACGCCCGACAGCCTGGTCGGCTTCTCCCGGCTCCGCGCCCTGTCCGCCACCGGGGTGTGCCGCCCCTTCGACGAGGAGGCCGACGGCTTCGTGCTCGGCGAGGGCTGCGGCGCCGTCGTCATCCGGCCGCTGGCCGACGCGCTCGCCGACGGCGACAGGATCTACGCGGTGATCAAGGGCATCGGCTCGGCCAACGACGGCGCGTCTCCCGGACCGCTCGTCCCCACCGCCGAAGGCCAGCTGCGCGCCATGCTCCGGGCCTACGACGACGCGGGCGTGGCCCCCTCGTCCGTGGGCTTCATCGAGGCGCACGGCACCGGGACCGCGGTCGGCGACCGCGCCGAGATCGAGGCGCTGCGCCGGCTGCGCACCGAGTTCCCCGACGACGACCCCGCCCTGTGCTACCTCGCCGCGGGCAAGGCCCTGATCGGTCACTCCCTGTCCGCCGCGGGCATCGCGGGCCTGATCAAAACGGCCCTGGTCGTGCATCACGGCACGATCGTGCCGCAGCCGCAGACCACCCCCCACCCGGACCTGGGCATCTCCGCCGCGGGGCTGCGCATCGCCGAGGAGGCGCGGCCCTGGCCGGGCACCGGCGGGCCGCGGCGCGCCGCCGTCAGCTCGTTCGGATTCGGCGGCACCAACGTCCACGTGGTGCTGGAGGAACAGCCCGGCCCGGCCCTGCGCCGCCTCCCGGTACGCCCCGAAGCCGCCGGACCGCACCTCGTCCTGCTCTCGGCCGGCAACCGCGAACTGCTGGACCGGCACATCGGCGAGGTGCTCGACACCCTGGACCGCACGCCCCGCGTACCGCTCGCGGCGGTGGCGCACACGCTGGGCGCGCGCCGGCCGCTGACGGCACGGCTCGCGATCGTCGCCTCCGACACGGAGGAGTTCATCCAGCGGCTGCGCCGCGCGCGCCGGCAGCTCGCCGACGGGGCCGGCGGCGACCCGGGTGACGGCACCGGGGGCGACCTGGGTGACGGCGCCTTCGCCGCCGGCGCCCCCCTGCCGGCCGAGCAGCGCCGCGTCGCCTTCCTGTTCCCCGGTCAGGGCAGTCAGCGGCCGGGCATGATGCGGGACCTCTACGAGCGGTTCCCCGGTTTCCGGGCCGCCGTCGACGCCCTCGGCGCGGTGGCCCGGACGGACAGCGGCTCCGATCCCACCGACCTGCTGTACGGGGAGGCGGCGGCCGGCCACGGCGGTGCCGAGGAGCTCGGGCGGCGGCTCGCCGCCACCGACGTCTGCCAGCCGCTGCTCGGCACCGTCCAGATCGCGGCCGCCCGCCTGCTCGCGGACTGCGGCGTCACCCCCGACCTCACGCTCGGCCACAGCGTCGGGGAGTTCGCGGCGGCCGCGGCGGCCGGAGCGCTCACCGACGAGGACACCGTCCGGCTGCTGGTCCGCCGGGGGGCCACCCTGCGGCGGGCCGGGGCGGGCCTGGAGGGCGGGATGCTCGCCGTGCAGAGCGACAAGGAGACCTGCCACCGGCTCCTCGACGGCATCGACGACGTCTGGCCGGCCTGCTTCAACCAGGAGCGGCAGATCGTGGTCAGCGGCACGGCGGGCGGGCTCGACGCGGTGCGGCGGGCCTGCGCCGACGCGGGGATCGTCACCGCGGCGCTCGACGTCTCCCATCCCTTCCACTCGCCGCTGCTGGCCGGGGCCGACGAGACGATGCGCGAGGACCTCGCCGGCCACCCGATCAGCGCTCCCGTCCTGCCGTTCGTCTCGTCGGTGGACGCGGCGGTCTGCACCGGCCCCGAGGGGCTGCGCGAGCTGTGGGCCCGGCACGCGTCCTCGCCGGTCCGGTTCGGCGATGCCGTGCGCACCGCCTACGAGCAGGGGGCCCGTGTGTTCGTCCAGGTGACCGGCGGCAGCTCGCTCCTCACCTCGGTCCGCCGCGACCTCACCGGCCACGGCGACGTCCACGTGGTCCCCGCCACCGGCCCGGCTCCGGACGACGGACGGGACCTCGTACTGGCCCTCGCCCGGCTCGCGGTGCTGGGCGCGCCGGTCGACCCGCGCGCCCTGGTTCCCCTCGAGGACCGCCGCCTGCTGGACCTGCCGGTCGCGAAGCTCGAGACCCAGTCGTACTGGGTGTCCGACCGGCGCCGCGCCTCCGTGCCGCCCATGCCCCTGCCCGTACTGCCCGAGGAGACCCCCGAGGAGTGCCCCGTGCACCACCCGGAGAACGACTCGGCGAACGACCCGGTGGACGCACTGCTCGAGCTGGCCCGGCAGCAGGTGTCGCTGCTGACCCGCCTCACCGAGGCGCTCCCGGGCGCTGCGGCCGCCCCTGCGCCCGCACCCGCCCCCGCGCCGGCCGCCGAGGAGCCGTCGCCGACCGCGGAGGTCGACGAGGTCACCCGGGCCGTACTGGCGCACGTGGCCCGGATCAGCGCGTTCCCGGTGGGTCATCTGCGCGAGGACCAGCTGCTGATCGACGAGCTCGGCTTTGACTCGCTGATGCTGACGGACCTGTTCACCTCCCTCAAGCGGCAGTGGCCGGCGTGGTCGTTCGACGCATCGGCCGCAGACCGGCCGACCGCCGGCCGGATCGCCGCGATGATCGCGGGCCGCTCCGCGGACGCCCGGCCGGCGGCCGTCCCCGCGCAGCGCACCCTGCGCGAAGACGTGGTCCCGGCCGCCTCGGAGCCCGCCGCCTCGGAGCCGGCCGCCCCCGTCACCGCTCCGGTTCCCGAGGAGCACACGCGGATCGAATGCTTCCCGGAGGTCACCGCCCATCGGGAGCGCCTCGCCTCCCTCTCCGGGCTGGGGCTGCCGAACCCGTACTTCCTCGTGCACGAGGGCGGTATGACGGACACGACCGTGATCGACGGCCGGGAGCTGCTGTCCTTCTCCGGCTACAACTACCTGGGCATGGCGACGCACCCCCGGGTGAACGAGGCGGCCAAGGAGGCGATCGAGCGCTACGGGACCTCGGTGTCCGCCAGCCGGCTGCTGTCCGGGAGCCGTCCGCTCCACCTGGAACTCGACGCGGAGCTCGCCGGCCTGCTCGGATGCGAAGCCGCGATCACCCTGGCGAACGGGCATGCCACCAACGTGACCGTGATCGGGCACCTGGTCGGGCCCGGGGACCTGGTCGTCCACGACTCCCTCGCCCACGACAGCATCCTCCAGGGATGCAAGCTGTCCGGCGCGACCCGGCGGCCGTTCCCCCACAACGACGCGGCCGCCCTCGACGCCATCCTCACGCAGGTCCGCCACCAGTACCGGCGGGTGCTCATCGTCATCGAAGGCGTCTACAGCATGGACGGGGACATCGCCGACCTGCCCGCCCTCGTCGAGGTCAAGCGCCGGCACGGCGCGCTGCTGATGATCGACGAGGCGCACAGCATCGGCACGATCGGTGCGACGGGCCGCGGCATCGGCGAGCACTTCGGCATCGACCGCTCCGCGGTGGAGCTGTGGTCGGGCACGCTGTCCAAGGCCCTCGCGTCCTGCGGTGGCTACGTGGCCGGGAGCCGCTCGGTCGTCGAGTACCTGCGCTACACCGTGCCGGGCTTCGTCTTCAGCGCCGGTATGACCCCGGCCGACGCCGCCGCCTCCCTGACGGCCGTGCGCGTGCTGCGTGCCGAGCCGGAGCGGCCGGCCCGTCTCGCGGAGAACGCGGCGCTGTTCGTCCGCCTCGCGCGGGAAGCGGGCATCGACACCGGGGACAGCCACGAAACCGCGATCGTCCCGTGCATCGTCGGGGACTCGCTGAAGACGCTGCGCCTCGCCGAGGCCCTGTTCGAGCAGGGCGTCAGCGTCAATCCGATCCTCTACCCGGCGGTGCCCGAGGAGCTGGCCCGGCTGCGCTTCTTCCTCACCTGTGACCACACACCCGACCAGATCCGGTACACCGTGGCCGCGTTGCAGCGCGAGCTGCGGCGCCTGGACCCGGTCCCCGCGGCCGCGTGATCGGCATGGCATCCGTCGCCGTGCACACCGCGCACCCCGCGCGCGGAGCGGACACCGCCTTCCAGCCGATCGCGCCGGGACACATCCACCGGTGGGGCGGAGCCCGCCTCGTCGTGGCCCGGCGCGCCGGCCTCCGCCAGGCACCGCCGCTCTCACCGGCCGAGCGGCGCGTGGTCCGGGCGCTGCCGGCCTGGCGGCAGGCCGAGTGGCTGGCCGGCCGGCTGCTCGCCAAGCGCCTGGTCTGCGCACTCCTCGCCGTGCCCGCGCACGAGGTGGAGATCCTCCCGCGGGACGACGGCAGTCCCCGCGCCGTCGTGGGCGGCAGCCCGATGCCCGCCCCGCACGTCTCGATCAGCCACACCGCCCACCACGTCGCCGCGGCCCTGGGACCGGAACCGCTCGGGGTGGACCTGTGCGAGACCGCCTCGGCCGACACGGTACGGCGGGTCGCGGACCACGCCTTCTCGCCCGGGGAGCTCTCCCTCATCGGTACGGACCGGGCCGATGCCCTGGCCGGCGCCTGGGCGCTGAAGGAGGCCGCGGTCAAGGCCGACCGGAGCGGGGTTTTCGGCGCCGCTCCGCGCCGCGTCGTGATCCTGGGCCTGCGGCCGCCCGTACTCGGCGGACCGCGCCGCGCGATGGTGTGGCAGGCGGGCGACGCGGTCCTCGCCCTGGTCCTCGCGCACCGGGCCGCGCCGCCCTGACGGCACTGCGTTGGTGCTCCTCGCCCGGCCGGATCATGCTTGTCAGTGGAGCCCCTGGCCGTGCAGGTTGCCGTGAAGCCGCGGCAGGAACTAGCGAGGGTGAGATGAGCGACGCCTCCCATGAGCCGGCCTACACGGCCACAGCCACCCTCAGCGAGCAGGGCGTCGTGACCGAGTGGAGCGAGGAAGCCGGCCGGCTGCTCGGCTACGCGCCCTCGGAGGTCCTGGGCGTGCCCGCTGTCCGCCTGCTCGCCGACTACGCCGCCGAGCCCGGCGACCCCGGCGATCCGGCTCGGCGGATCCCGCCCGGGCAGGACCGGTGGAGCGGCACCGTGGCGCTGCGGCACCGGGACGGCCGGCGGCTGGAGCTGGGACTGCTCGCGCACCGCTGGACGTCCACCGGCGGGGCGGCCAAGTGGTTCGTGGTCTCCGCCGTGCCGGGCGAACCCCCCACGGCCTGGGGCGAACCGCTGGAGGAGTGGGCGTTCAGCCAGTCCCCCTGCTTCCTGGCGGTCTTCGACGCGGACCTGCGGCTGGTGCGGGCGAACGCCGGCATGGAGCGCACGCTGTCCCTCACGGAGGCCGAGATGCGCGGGCTGCGCCTGCCGGAGATCGCGCCGGATCCCGTGAGCGACGAGACGGAGCGCAAGATGCGCTCGGTGCTGGAGACCGGTGAGGCCGAGTACGTGGAGGCCTTCGTGCGTCCCACGGGTGCGAGTACGGAGCACGGCTGGGCGACCTCGCTGGCCCCGCTGCGGGACGCGGACGGCCGGGTGCACGGAGTGTGCCTGGCGGCGCACGACAGGACCGGGATCGAGGGTGACCGCCAGCTGATGCTCCTGCCGGACGACGCGGGAGCCCGCATCGGCACCACCATGGACGTCTCCCGCACCGCGCAGGAGCTGGCCGACGCGGCCGTTCCCCGGTTCGCCGACTTCGCGGTCGTCGACCTGCTGGAGCCTCCCCCGCGCGGCGATGAGCCGTCCACGGGTCCGGTGGCGGGCCCGGTCACCGTGTCCCGTACCGCCGCGCGGTCGGTGCTGGGCGGGAGCCCGGCGTCCCAGGCCGCGGTCGGCGGGACGACCGTCTATCCGGCGCTGTCCCCTCCTGTCGAGTGTCTGGCCGCGGGCCGCGGAGCCGTGTACGCGACGAGCGATCCCGCCGTCGCCCGGTGGATGGCCGAGGACCCCGGGGCCGCCTGGATCGGCGAGTACGGAACCCACTCGATGATGGTGGTGCCGCTGCGGGCCGGCGGCGCCGCGCTCGGTCTGGCCCTCTTCGGCCGTCACCAGCGCCGCGAGCCCTTCCCGCCGGAGGACCTGTGGCTGGCCCAGGAGCTGGCGACGCGGGCCGCCCTCGGCATCCGCAAGGCGCGCCGGTTCACCCGGGAGCACACGAGCACGATGACGCTGCAGCGCAGCCTGCTGCCGCGGACGCTGCCCGCCCACGCGGCGCTCGAGATCGCCTCCCGCTACCTGCCCGCCGGTACCGATGCGGGGGTGGGCGGCGACTGGTTCGACGTGATCCCGCTGTCCGGCGCGCGGGTGGCCCTGGTCGTGGGGGACGTCGTCGGCCACGGCATGCGCGCCGCCGCCACCATGGGCCGGCTGCGCACCGCGGTACGGACGCTGGCCGATGTGGACCTGCCGCCGGACGAGCTGCTCACCCACCTCGACGACCTGATCATCCACCTGGCCGCCGACGAGGCCGACCGGGACGCCGCCGGGGAGTCCGCCGGGGGCATCGGCACCACCTGCCTGTACGTGGTCTACGACCCGGTCACCCGGCACTGCACGGTCGCGCGGGCCGGCCACCCGCCGCCCGTGGTGGTGTCCCCGGAGGGCTCGGTGTACCTCCTCGACGTGCCCGCCGGCCCGCCGCTGGGCCTCGGCGGCCTGCCCTTCGAGCCCCTCGAGGTGGAGCTTCCCGAGGGCAGCGTCCTCGCCCTGTACACCGACGGTCTGCTGCAAGCCCGCGAATACGACCTCGACGAGGCCCTGGACAACATGTTCGCGGCGCTCTCCCGCCCGGCGTCCACGCTGGACACGGTGTGCGACCGGGTGCTGACGGCCATGCTGACGCACCCTCCCGATGACGACGTCGCCCTGCTCGTGGCGCGGACCCGGGCCCTGCATTCCGACCGGGTCGTCGTCTGGGACCTGCCCCCCGATCCCTCCGTCGTCGCCAGCGCCCGCCGCCACACCACCGAGCAGCTGACGGCCTGGGGGCTCGACGAGGCCGCCTTCGTCACCGAGCTGGTGGTCAGCGAACTCGTCACCAATGCCATCCGCTACGGCCAGCCGCCCATCCAGCTGCGGCTGATCCACGAGAACAGCACGCTGATCTGCGAGGTCTCCGACTCCAGCAACACGGCCCCGCACCTGCGGCGTGCCCGGACCTTCGACGAGGGCGGGCGGGGCCTGCTGCTGGTCGCCCAGCTCGCCCAGCGCTGGGGCACCCGGCACGCCCCGATCGGCAAGACCATCTGGGCCGAGCAGTCGCTCGTGGGGCTCTGAGGGGCGGGTTTTCGCGGGGCGTGCGGGCGTGTGGCGTCCCCTGTGACACGCCTGTGACAGTCGGCGGACAGCGTCATGAAGTAGGGAGAGGAATCTCTTTATCAGGGACAAACGGCGACATTCGCCAATAAGTCCCCTGCTTCCGAGGGCGTGAGCAGTGATGACCGAGCCGATCCGTCGGAGGAAATCATGAGCCTCACCCTCGTCGCGCCGCACACCGAAGCCCCCGCCACCGCGCTGGCCCCCCGCGAGCAGGAAGCACTGCGCCACATCGCCGCAGGCTGCACCTACCTGCAGGCGGCCCGCAACATGGGGCTCTCCAAGCACACGGTCGACGCCTACCTCCGCCGCATCCGCGCCAAGCTGGGCATCAACACGACGGCGGAAATGACCCGGCTGGCGATCTCCATGGGCCTCTGAGCGGACCGGTCCTCAGGGGTGCGACCAGAAGGCCTACGACCAGAACGCGTCGTAGGCCTTCTGGTCGGACCACAGCCCCCAGGCTTCCGTGATCCGGCCGTCCCGGATGTGGAAGACGATCGTCTCGTTCATGTCCAGCTCTTTGCCCTCGCGCGAGGCCGTGACGTGCAGCAGGGCGACCGTGTGCTCGTCGTTGGCGAGCACGTCGTGGAGCTGGGGGCGGTACGTGCCGCCGGTCAGCTCGAATTCCCGCCGGAACATGGCGAAGGCGGCGTCGCGGCCCCGGTAGTCGCCGGCCAGCGGCCCGTGGCCGCCCAGATGCCACACCACGTCCGGGTGGAACACCTCCGCCAGCGCCTCCATGTCGCCGGCCGAAAACGCCTCCAGGGTCCGGTGGAACACCTCGATGTTCGGGTGATCGGCCATCGCAGCCTCCTCTGATCGGCGCGGTACGGGGGTTCTAGAGGTTTCCGAAGACCGGCCTGGCCCAGGCCGGGGGCTCCGGCGGGGCGAGGGGGACGCCCACGGTCCCGGGGTGCGGGGCGTCCACCGGGGAGGACGGGCCGGCCCGATGGCCGGCCCCGTTCCCGGTGGCGGCGCGCAGGGCCGCCACGAATTCCAGGCACGAGCCGTAGCGGTCCTCGGGGACCTTCGCCAGTGCCTTCGCCAGCACCTCGTCGGCAGCACGTGCGACATCCGGCCTCCTCTCCGTCAGGAGAGGGGGCTGGTCGTATTGGTGCGCCCACAGCAGGGCCGCGGCGTCGTCGCGCTCGAAGGGCGGGCCGCCCGCGAGGGATTCGTAGACGACGCAGGCGAGGCTGTAGAGGTCGCACCTGCCGTCGACCGGCCGGCCGGAGATCTGTTCCGGCGCCATGTAGTCGAGGGTGCCGACGAACTCGCCGGTGGTGGTGAACCCGGTGATCGCGAGCGCCTTCTTCGTGAGGCCGAAATCGGTGAGGTAGATGTGCTCGGGGTGCTCGCTGTCGGTTCCGGCGGCGACCAGGATGTTGGCGGGCTTGACGTCCCGGTGCACCAGGTCGTGCTCGTGGGCCGCGTCCAGGGCGGAGGCCACCTGGGCGGCGATGCGCAGGGCGGTCGCGACGGGCAGCGGGCCCTCCTGGTCCAGCAGGGCGCGCAGGTCCAGCCCGGAGACGTACCGCATGGCGATGTACAGGACGCCTTCGGTCTCACCGGCTTCGAAGATGGGCACGATGTGCGGGTGGTCGATCGACGCGGCCACCCGCGATTCGTGGGTGAAGCGGCGCCGGAAGGTTTCGTCGCGGGCCCGCTCGGGGGCGATCAGCTTGAGCGCGACCGTACGGTCCAGGCGCAGGTCCTTGGCGCAGTAGACGACGGCCATGCCGCCGCGGCCGAGCATCCGCTCGACCCGGTAGCCCGCGATCTGCTTGCCGATCAGGGCGGAGGGCCGGCCCGCGTAGCTGCTCAGGTTCGGTGCCGTCATGCCGACCCCGTCCTCGATCGTCCGTGACCAGCCGTACAGAGAAGTCTATCGAGTGATCCACACGCGTGCTGCCCGTCACCCGCCGCGAGGGCGGGTGACGGGCAGCGGGGGCTGCTCGGGCCGGTCGGGATCACCCCTCGCCGCCGTCGCCGCCACGGCCGCCCTGGCCGCTGGTCTGGCAGCCGACGCCGACGCAGATGCCGCCGTTGCCGCCCCAGCCCCCGGCGCCGCCGTCGCCGCCGGCCGGCGCCGCCCCGCCGTTGCCGCCGTTGCCCCCGTTGACGCTGCCGTGGCAGACCCCGGCGCAGACGCCGCCGTGGCCGCCGTTCTGGCCGTTGCCCCCGCCCGGACGTCCGTTGGCGCCGTTGCCGCCGTTGGCGCTGCCGTTGCAGAGGCCGGCGCAGACCCCGCCGTTGCCGCCGTTCGTGCCGTTGACCGACCCGGTGCAGTTGCCCGCGCACACCTTGTCACCGACGCGCACGCTGCCGTTGCCCACCTTGACGCCGCCGAAGGCCGAGCCCCCGCCGAAGCGGCTCCCGCCCTGCCGGTCGTCCCCGCCGTAGGCGAGACCGTTCTGCTGGCTGCCGAGGGTTTCGACCGCCTGGACCGACGGTGCCGGCGCCGCCGTGGCGACGGGGGCCATCGCACCGGCGCCGAGCAGAGTCGTCGAAACGACGAGACCGAGACGGAACTTCCAAGAACGTCGCGTGCGCATGAGATTCTCCCTTGCCAAGAAATCGGTTGATCGGAAGGGACCGGCGGTCGACCCGCCGGCCCGGTGCCTCACCGGCGGTTCATCCGCCGGCCCGTTGCCTCAGGTGAGGCCGCTTCCCATCAGGGCGAACCAGTCGCCGTCGACGTACTGCCGCTTCCAGGTGTCGAGCTGCTCCTGCGAGATGTCGTACTTCTTGGCGATCTTCTCCTTGGTCTCGTCCGAGTCGTCGGCCAGCAGAGTCAGCACGATGCGGACCTTGTCCACCACCGTCAGCTCCGACTTCTCCTTGTCGGGCAGGTCGCCGAACTGCAGGAGGCAGCCCACCCGGCCGGGCTTGCCGGGTTCACCCGGCTGGCCGGGCTGCCCGCCCTTGCCGCCCTCGCCGCCCTTCCCGCCTTCGCCACCCTTGCCGCCCTCGATGCAGTGGGAGGGCAGGTCGGCGGACACGGCCGCCGTGCTGATGCCTGCCGGAGCGTCGTGCACCGACGCCTGCGCGGCGCAGGCCGTACCGGTCACCAGGGCGAACGAGGTCGCGGCCAGGACGAGCGGACGCTGCCAGGAAATCGTGAACATGGGGGTCTCCGTTGGTGTGGTCAAGAAGGGGTTGGGGGGTGGGGGGAGGCCCGGAGGCCTCCCCCGTGGGGCGGGGTGTGCCGGTCAGAACAGGGAGCCACCGCCCTTTCCGCCGTTGCCGCCGAGGCCGCCGATCAGGCCGCCGAAGCCGCCGTCTCCGGCGTTGCCGCCCTTGCCGCCCTTGAAGATGCTGAAGCCGCCGTCGCCGCCGTTGCCGCCCTTGCCGCCGACCAGCCAGCCGTCGCCGCCGCCACCGCCGCCGCCGCCCTCGCCGCCTTCGAAGATTCCGGAGCCGCCCTTGCCGCCGTTGCCTCCGGCGCCACCGATGCGGCCTTCACCGCCGCCGCCGCCACCGCCGCCGCCACCGCCGACGAGGACCCCGTCCCCTCCGGCGCCGCCGTCGCCGCCCTTACCACCGGTGCCCAGGACGCTGCCGCCGCCGGCACCACCGGAACCACCGCCGCCGCCGATGAGGCCGCCGCCGCCCTTACCGCCGTTGCCTCCGGCGCCGCCGTCCTCCACGAGGGCGACGACGTGGCTCGGCATGGGAGCCGCGGACGCCGTGGCCGGGAGGGCGATCCCGCCGCCGATGACGGCAGCGGAGGCAACGAGGGTGGCGATTCGAATCTTGCGGTTCATGACTTTCTCCTACCTATTCCGATGAATTTGCGAGGTCCCGGTAATTCGGGGGGTGCGGTTTCCTCGTTTCGTTTCCGGTGAGGCCCGCACCACAAGTAAGCCCCGGGGGCCACACCCCGGTCATGTTCCGGAAAGTCGGGACTTGACACGTCCCTAAACGTCGGATAAAAGGCCCGCCCGGACGGCTCCGCGGCGTCCTGACCGGGCACGGAGCGCCCCGGGACATTGGTCCTATAGCGCCCGACAGCTCCCGGAAGCCAGAGTGATGACCACGGCGAGGGCAAGCGGCGCAGGCCATGAGGGAGTGACCATGACTCGGATATCCATAGATCCCGGACGCTTCAGCCAGTTCGGCGAGGCCACCGGAAGCACTTTCTGCCTGGTCACGAACCCCGAATTGGTCGATCAGTTCGAGATCGTCGAATCCGCCGCGTACAAGGCCTGCCTCACGATTCCGATGGGCACGGGCGACCGTTTCGAGGACATCCTCGAAAAGCGGATACCGGAGCCCGCGCACGTCCTGGTGGTCTCACCCCACAGGTTCTTCGCGTCCCCGGATCCCGATCTGGTGGGGCAGCGCAAGATCATGGGCATGGCGTGCAACTCGACGCCGACCACCCTCGAGGAGATCCGGCACTTCCTCGGCGTCATGGAGCGGACCTCGTCGGCCGAGCAGGCGGCGTTCTGCGACACCTTCTTCGAGCTCGCCGAAGAGGCCGACCACCTGGTGTACAGCGACCCCGTGCACGGCACCCGCGCCGTACTCGACCACCTCCGCGACGGCCTGGTGTGGAACCAGCAGGCCGGTCCGCTGGACTGGGGCGACCAGCAGATCGTGCCGTCCGGCGAGATCAGCGTGCTGCCGGTGGAGATCAGGGAGTTCGACGAGGCCCTGAAGCTGCCGCTGGAAGGCGAGATCACGCTGCGCGGGTACCCCATCCTGCACAACGGCACCCCGTCCTTCTCCCGGACCGACCAGGCCCGCATCCACTCCCGGCTCTGGACGATGCGCGACCACGCCATCAAGGCCAAGGTCGAGGACGGCAGGATCACGCGCCTGGAGGCGCTGGACCCGGGAGCCGCGCCGGCCGTCGACATGCTGGAGCAGATGTTCGCGGTGGACTCCCGCTACCGGATCGTCTGGGAGATCGGCCACGCGCTGAACACGTCCCTCGACATCCTGCCCGGCAACCACGCCATGAACGAGGTGTACGGCGGCACGGAAGGCTGTCTCCACTACGGCCTCGGGCTCACCCCGTACACCCAATACCACCTGGACATCATTTCGCCCGACACGCGCGTCCTCACGAGCAATGGACTGGCGCTGATCGGCCACCCGGACCACCCCACGGTGGAGAGGGTCGTCACCGCGGACTAGCGGCTTTCGGCCTTCGGACCGTTCGGGGTGAACACAAAGGAATCCATGGAGGCGGGAGGTGACTGTCATGAAGAAGATCAAGGTGCAGAAGAACCGCAACTACCTGGGCACGCTCCTGGGCTGAGTACCGACCCGTGGCGGGGCATGCGAATGCCCCGCCACGGGGTTCTCGTCGTCTTTCAGTAAGGAGCGCGCACGTGTCACCGCTGGAACTCAGCACCCGTGATTTCAGTCAATTCGGCGAGCCGGCCGAGACGTTCTGTCTGGTGACGAGCGAGGACGCCGGCGAGGCCCTCTCGCTGCTTCCCGGTGACGGGTACGCGCGCGTGGTCCATCTGACCCTGCCCCGCGGGACGCGCCTGGGCACCCTGATCGAGGAGGGCGTTCCGCCGGACGCGCACGTACTGGCCGTCTGCCCCGGCCGCTTCCTCGACTCGCCGACGCCTCAGGAGCTGGGCGCGCGCAAACTGGCCGTGCTGCCCGCCGGCTCCACCCCGCTCACCGACGAATACGTCCGCTACTTCCTGCGCTCCGCGGCCAAGACCGACGTCGCCGGACAGGCGGCCACCGCCGAGGAGTTCTTCGACCTCGTCGGGGACAGCGACCGGCTGACCATCGTCGACGACGCGGCCGGCACCGAGGCCGTCTTCGACCACACGGTGGGCGACTGCGTGTGGAACATGCAGGCGGGCGTCCTGGAGCCGGGCGATCAGCAGATCTTCCCCTCCGGCAAGGTGAGCGTCACCGCCGCGGAGATCACCACCTTCGCGCCGGAAGCCCGGCTGCTCGGTCTCCACGGGGACCTGACCCTGCGCGGGTGGCCGATCGTGCACCGGCACGCGGACCCCGCCGACGGCCCCGAGCAGCAGCGGCTCTTCGAAGCGCTCACCCCCCTCGTCTCGCACGCCGTGACGCTCCACGTCACCGCCGGAAGCATCGAGGGCGTCACCCCGCAGACCCCGGGGGCCGCGCCGGCCGCGGCCGAGCTGGACAAGCTCCTCACCGAGGATCCGCGGTACCGCGTCATCTGGGAACTCGGCTTCGGCATCAACACCACCACAGAGGTCATTCCGGCGAACTGCGGGCCCAACGAGGTGTACGGCGCCGGCGGCGGCGTGGTGAACCTCGGTCTGGGGATCACCCCGGCCACGCGCTTCGCCCTGGCCTTCCTCTGCCCCCGCAGCTCGCTGCTGACATCGGACGGAACGGCCGTGCTCGGCGCCCGCAAAGCGGTGCGCCGCGGCCGGATGCAGCGCGTCTCCAGCGCGAGCTGCGGCTGTCACTGACCCCCAGGAGGGAAGCAAGCCCATGACGATCAACCCCGAACTGCGCAAGCGGGTCGACGCCATCCTCGACACCTTCATCAAGGACTTCTACGAGACGGTGCCGTTCGCCCAGCACCAGAAGAGTGCCGCCGAACTGCACCTGGACTACTACAAGCGCCACAACATCGAGACGATCCTGCGGCTGCGCCGCAAGCGCACCATCGACGCGCTGGCCATCAAGTACTTCACCAAGGTCGACCCGGTGCAGGCCAAGGCGTGGGCGCACTACACCGACGACGAGATGCTGCACGACCGGCTGTTCGCCGCGGACCTCGCCAAGGTCGGCGTCACCAAGGACCAGATCTACTCCACCGAGCCGATGCTCTCCACCAAGCTGCTCACCGGCTACCTCCAGTACGGCATGGAGTTCGAGGACAGCCCGCTCGCGCTGATCACCAGCGTGTACTTCGTGGAGTACGTGACCACGCGCACCCAGCCCGAGTGGCTGGACAACCTGGAGAACGTCCTCGGCCAGGAGAAGGTGAAGGGTGCGCGCGCCCACGTCAACACCGACCTCGACGACGACCACGACGACTTCGTGTGGCGGGTGATGTCCACCCTCGTCACGACGGACGCGGACGAGCAGAAGGTCGTCGAGCACCTGAACCACGTGTACTGGCTGTGGAAGCTCTACTTCGTGGAGCTGCACCAGCTCACCGTGCTCGGCCGTACGGGCTCCCAGATCCCGCTGCCCACGTCGGCCGACGTCTGAGCGGGGCCCTTCCGTGCCGGACAACGACGGGGCCGCACGGCCGAACGGGCGGCAGGGAGTCGAGGTGATCGCCCTGCCGCCCGGCCGGGAGCTGCCGACCGAGACCGAGAAGTGGATCGTGGACGGCCTGGTGGAAGCCATGCCGGGCCTGCACGCCCGGCAGCTGTTCACGCTCCGCCGGGACATGCTGACCGAGGCCGACTACATCGTGGCCGGGGTGGACCGGGAGCGCGACCGCGTCGTCTCGCTGCTCACCTCCCACTGGGCGCAGATGCCCTCGGGGCGCTCCTGCCTGCACGTCATGATCCAGTTCGTGGGCGACAAGTACCGCAACGGGCCGGTCTTCGGGAAGAGCTGGTCCGTCCACTTCGCCCGGCTGCTGGCCGACGGGCGCCCGTTCCCCGAGGTGATCGCGCTCAAGACGTACAACCCCGTGGTGCACTGCGCGATGTCGGCGTTCAGCGGGCATCCGGACATCGGCATGTACCCGGATCTGACGGGCAAGGACGACCGTCTGGCGGCGCTGGCCGCCGAGGTGGCCGCGGCGCTCGCGCCGGGCGCCGCCTTCGACGCGGCTCTGGGCGTGTTCCCGGGCATCGGCCGCCCGCGCGACCTCTACCGGGAGCGGCCCACCAGTTACGTCCCCGAGGCGAACGCGTACTTCGAGCGGCACGCGGCGCCCGGGGACCGGGTGCTGTGCATGCTGCACGTCCCCACCCGGGACGGGGCGCACTCGATCCTCGCGGCCCTGGGCGTGCCGCTGCCCACCGGGCGCGGCTGAGGCCCGGACCCGGGCCCGGGCCCGGGCCCGGGCCCGGCCCCGCCACTCCGTACCCGCATCTCCAGGAACGCGAGACAGCCATGGCAGACGTCGTCTTCCCCTCCGACTACGCGCAGGCCCGCGCGGACTTCCTCGAGGCCGCCGCAGCGGCGGGCGCGCGGCTGAGGACGTTCGCGCTGCCGGGGCAACGCGGGCCGGACGGCGGTGAACTGCACGTCGACACGGCCTATGTGGGTCCGGCCGGTCCGGAGAAGCTGCTGGTGACGGTCTCCGGGACGCACGGCATCGAGGGGTTCTGCGGCTCGGCGTGCCAGACGGGCATCCTGTTGCGGGAGGGGGTGGCGCGGCAGGCCGGGCCGGGGACCGGGGTGCTGCTGGTGCACGCCCTCAATCCGTACGGCTTCGCGTACCTGCGGCGCGTGAACGAGGACAATGTCGACCTCAACCGCAACTTCGTCGACCACGGGGCTCCGCCGCACAACGACGCGTACGACGCCGTCCACGCGGCGCTGGTGCCGCTGGAGTCCCCCGCGTTCTCCCCGAGCGAACTGGTGGCCGGCCTGACCGCGCTCCGCGACCGGCTCGGCCCGCAGATGCTGCAGGAGGCCGTGACCCGGGGCCAATACCGGCACCCCGACGGCCTGTTCTACGGCGGACTGCGGCCCACCTGGTCCCAGCGGGTGTTCCGGACGGTGGTCGCCGAGCAGATCGCCGGCGCCGCGCACGTCGCCTACATCGACCTGCACACCGGACTCGGTGAGCGCGGTGTCGGCGAACCCATCTTCCGCGGCGGCCGGGACACCCGCGCCCACGAGCGCGCCCGGCGCTGGTACGGGGACGCGCTCACCGCCTCCGAGCTGGGCACCTCCTCCTCCACGCCCATCGTGGGCAATACCGCGACCGCGGTGGCCGACGGCCTGGGCCCCGGCAGCCTGCTCACGGCCATCACCCTGGAGTTCGGCACGCAGCCCGGTCCCGAGGTGCTGCTGGCGCTGTGCGCGGACGCCTGGCTGCACCGGCACCTCGCGCCGGCCGAGGCGGTCCGCTCCGAACTCAAGCAGCTGATCCGCGCGGCGTTCTGCCCCGCGCAGGACCCGGTGTGGCGCGAGCAGATCGGCCGGCGGGCGCGCGAGGTGTTCGCCCAGGCCCTGGCCGGTCTCGCGGAGGCGAAGCCGGGGGACGCCGGATGACCGCGCGTGGCAGGAAATCGTGGATGGTCGTCAGTCTGGCCACTGTCGGCGCGGCCTGCCCCACCGCAGAGTAATCCCATGGCAAGCAGCGATTCCCCCTCCGCAGTGAACGAGACGGAGCCGGAGCCCGTCCATGTCGGCGTCAAGACGGTCTGGCGGGAGTCGCCGACCGCGGTGAAGTCCCTGCTCGTGGGCACGGCGGTGAACAGACTCGGCGGCTTCATCCAGGTCTTCATGGTGCTGTACATGACGCAGCGCGGGTTCTCCGACGCCCAGGCCGGCGTCGCACTCGGCGTGTACGGCGCGGGGACCGTGCTGGGGGTGCTGACCGGCGGCTGGATGTCCGACCGGGTCGGTCCGCGGCTGACCATCATGTCGACGCTGGTGGGCTCGGCCCTGCTGTTCCCCGCGGTCCTCTACCTGGACAGCTATCCGGCGATCCTGGCGGTCATCGGGGTCGGCGCGGCGCTGAGCCAGGCGTACCGACCCGCGTCCACCAGCATGATCAGCCAGCTCATCCCCGCCGAACGCCAGGTCATGATCTTCGCCATGGTCCGGCTGGCCATCAACCTCGGCACCACGGCGGCCCCGCTGCTGGGCGCGGCCCTGGTCCAGGTGTCGTGGGACTTCCTCTTCTGGGGCGAGGCCGTGGCCATCCTGGTCTTCGCGACCGTGGCCGGGGTGACCCTGCCCCGCGGCCCGGACGCGGCCGCTGCCGCGGCCGCGCAGAAGGAGGCCGGCCGGGCCTCGGAGTCCGGGGCCGCGGGCGGCCGCAAGCCGAGCTATCTCGCGGTGCTGGCGGACGGCCGCTACCTGCTGTTCCTGCTGGCGATGTTCGTGAGCTCGGTGATCTACATCCAGTACGTGTCGACGCTTCCGCTGACGGTCAAGCAGCTCGGCCTGGGCACCGGCGTGTACGCGGCGATGGTCGCGCTGAACGGCGCACTCGTCATCACCTGCGAGCTGCTGGTCGCCAAGGTCGTGCAGCGCTGGCCGGCCAGGATCGCGGTGATCGCCGGTGTGGCCCTGACGGGCATCGGGATGAGCCTGTACGCACTGCCCTGGGGGATCGCCGCGCTGGTGATCGCGACCCTCGTCTGGTCGCTCGGCGAGATCATCGGCTATCCGACGCTCTTCTTCGCCTATCCGGCGCAGGCCGGACCGCCCGAACTGCGCGGCCGCTACCTGGGCGCGTCGAACTCGCTGTACGGACTCGGCACCGCGGTGGGCCCGTTCCTCGGCGTCATGTTCTGGAACCGGTTCGGAGACGGCCTGTGGCTCGGGTGCGGGGCCCTGGGGCTGCTCGCGGTGGGCGCCGCCTGGCTGGGCGTGCGGCCCTCGCCCGCCGCCGACCGCAAGCCTCCGCGCACGGAGCCGGACGGCGGCACGGGGTCCGGCGAAGGCCTCGGGACCGGGACCGGAACCGGAACCGGCACCGGCACCGGCACCGGCACCGGCACCGGCACGGAGGCCACCGTCGGCAGGTGAGGCAGGCAGCGCCCACGCACTACTCAGGAGGAGAAGAAATGCCCCGCTACGCGATCCTCGTCGACCCCTACTCCGGCGCGGCCGAGTACGCGAACGCCTTCCGGGCGCGAGACGTCGAACCGGTGGCCGTGCTCAGTACGCCCGGCCCGCTCAACTCCTACCGGCGTACCTGGAATCCGGACGCCTTCTTCCGTACCCACCACCACGACGGGGACTTCGCCGAGCTCGTCCGGACGGTGAAGGAGTACGACCCCGTCGCCATCGTCCCGGGCAACGAATCCGCGGTCATGCTGGTCGACGCGCTGATCGAGGAGCTGATGCCGGGCACGGGCAACGTGTTCGAGCTGTCCGAAGCGCGCCGTGACAAATGGCCCATGGGCCAGGCGGTCGCCGCCGCCGGCATTCCGCATCTGCGGCAGATCGCCACCGACGACCCCGAAGAGGTCGCCGCGTGGATCCGGGACAACGGCCTCGAGGGCCGGCCGCTCGTGCTCAAGCCCCGCCGCAGCGGGGGCACGGACGACGTGCACAAGGTCGGCGCGCGGGAGGACTGGCGGCCGTACTTCCACCGCCTCCTCGGCTCGGTCAACCGCTTCGACCTCCGCAACGACACCGTTCTGGTGCAGGAGTTCGCCGAGGGGACGGAGTACATCGTCGACACGTACTCGGTCGACGGGAAGTTCGGGCTGGTCTCGGTCAGCCGCTACAGCAAGTCCGCCAAGAACGACAGGATCGGGATCTACGACGCGGTCGACTACCTGGCCCCGCAGGACCCGATCGCGATCGCGCTGGGCGAGTACACCCGGCAGGTGGCGCAGGCGGTCGGGATCCGGACCGGCTGCACGCACACGGAGGTCATGCTGACGGCCGAGGGCCCGCGGCTGATCGAGACGGCCGCACGGCTGGCCGGGAGCTGTCTGCAGTACTCGGCGCGGCTGGCCACCGGGGACTGCCAGATCGACCGCACGGTCCGCCACCACCTCGACGGTACGTTCACCCCCGGCTACGAGATCGTGCAGCCGGTGCGCGTGGTGTGGCTGTCCAGTCCGCGCGAGGGGATCCTGCGCAACGCCGAGGCGCTGGACGCGGTCCGGGCCCTGCCGACCTTCCAGCGGCTGGGCCTGCCGTACGCGAACGGTGAACTGGTGCCGTGCACGGAGGACTTGTTCACCAGTCTGGGCTGGGTCATTCTCGCCGGCCCGAGTCAGGAATCCGTTGACGCGGACACCGTCCGTGTCAAGGAGATCGAGGCGCGGCTGACCGTGGAAACCGTCTGACCGCTGGTGGGGGCGGGGTGGGGAGCGGAAAGGGGCGGGGTGGGAATTCGGCCACCCCGCCCCTTTCCGCATGGGACGAGAGTCCTATGGTGAGGTCGAATTCACCCGACTAATGTGGCTCTCACCTGATCAAATGCGGTGGGAATATGCAACGTAATGTTGCCGGGCGGCCAAGAGGGCGAGGGCAGACGGTGGAGCCGGTTGCGTGGGTCGGGATGAGTTCTCCAGAGCACGAGAGGATCATCGGCTGGCAGGCCCCGCCACTGAAGATCGGGGTCGGCGCCACGCGGGAGATCGGATACGAACTGCGCAGGGCGGGCCTGCGGTCGGTCCTGCTGGTGACCGACCGGGTGCTGGCCGGCCTCGGCCTGCCGGCCCGGGTCGCGGGCCTCATCGAGCGGGAGGGGATCGCGGTCTCGGTCTTCGACCGCGCCCAGGTGGAGCCCACCGACGAGAGCGTCACCCGGGCCGCCCGCGAACTGGCGTCCCTCCGGGTGGACGGGTACGTCGGCCTCGGAGGCGGCAGCGCGATCGACACCGCCAAGATGCTGAACCTGCTGCTCACCTACCCCGGCCGGTCGGTACGCGACTACCTGAACGCGCCGATAGGCGCCGGACTGAGGATCCCCGGCCCGCTGAAGCCGCTGGTGGCGGTGCCCACCACGGCCGGGAGCGGGAGCGAGTGCACCGCCATGGTCGCCCTCGGCGTGTCGGGCCTGAACGTGAAGACGGGGATCAGCGACCTGCGGCTGCTGCCGGCCCTGGCGCTGGTCGACCCCGCCAACACCCTCACGCTGCCGCCGGCGGTCACCGCGTCCTCGGGGTACGACGTGCTGACGCACGCCTGCGAGTCGTATACCGCCCGCCCCTACGACCGGCGTCCCCCCTACCCCGCTCCGGAGGACCGGCCGCTGTACGTCGGCGCCAACCCGATCAGTGACGTGTGGGTGGAGCAGGCACTGCGGCTGGTCGGCCGCTATCTCCGGCGGGCCGTGCTCAACCCCGACGATCTGGAAGCCCGTATCGGAATGAGCCAGGCGGCAAGCTATGCGGGAATGGGGTTCGGCAATGCCGGAACCCATATTCCGCACGCGTGCGCCTATCCGATAGCCGGACTCGTACGCGATTACCGGCCGGAGGGATATGCGGTCGATCACGCGATGGTGCCGCACGGCGCCGCGGTCGTCTCCACCGCCCCCGCGGCATTCGAATTCACCTATCCGACATCGCCCGAACGCCATCTGCGTGCGGCCGAGCTGCTCGGCGCGAATCTGGCCGGAGTGTCAACGTCCCATGGAGCGGATGTACTTCCGGCCACTTTACAACGGCTGGTGTCGGATACCGGCGGACCAGGCGGCCTTGCGTCGTTCGGTTATTCGGGCAAGGATCTCCCTGCGCTTGTCGACGGCGCGCTCAAACAGCAGCGCCTGCTGGTGTGCTGCCCGCGCCGCGTCGCCGCTCATGATCTGGAAAGAATCCTCGGCGGTTCGATGACCGGCTGACGACGAGTGCTGCGGTCCCCCATGCAAGGAGCTTGAGACCCCCGTGAGCGAAGCAGACTTAACCGAGTACACGGCCGTGATCGCGGGAAAGAAGGTTCCCGCGGTGGCGTGGATCGACGTCCTCGATCCGTCGAACGGCCGCCCGTTCGCGCGAGTGGCCCGCTGCGGCGCGGCCGAGGTCGCCGACGCCGTGGACGCGGCCCGGCACACGTACGAGTCCTCCTGGCGGTTCGCCACGGTGGCGGAGCGGTCCGGGGTCTGCCGCCGGATCGCCGCGGCGATCCGCGCCGAACGCCGGGAACTGGCCGTGCTGGAGACCCTCGACACCGGCAAGCCGCTCGGGCAGTCGCTGGTCGACGCCGATGTCGCCGCACGCTACTTCGACTTCTACGCCAGTGCGGTGGAAGCACTCGGCGGCGAAACGATCCTGCACCAAGCGGACCGCTTCGCCTTCACCCTCCGCGAGCCGTACGGGGTGTGCGGGCACATCATCCCGTGGAACTACCCCCTGCAGATCGCCGCCCGGACGGTCGCACCCGCCCTCGCGGCCGGGAACTGCTGCGTGCTCAAGCCGGCCGAGGACGCGCCGTTGACCTCGCTGCGCCTGGCGGAGATCGTCCTGGAAGCGGGGCTCCCGGCGGGCGCGCTGAACGTGGTGCCGGGGTACGGAGAGGAGGCGGGCGCCGCGCTGGCCGCGCATCCCGGCCTGGACCGCCTGGCCTTCACCGGTTCCCGGGAGGTCGGCGAGGCCGTGATGGCGGCGGCGGCGCGCACCATCGTTCCGGTCACCCTGGAGCTCGGCGGCAAGTCCCCGCACATCGTGCTCCCCGACGTCGACGCCGCACGTGCGGTGCCGCTGATCGTCGACTCGATCACCGAGCACGCGGGGCAGAACTGTTCGGCCGGAAGCCGGCTGCTCGTCCACCGGTCCGTGCACGAGGAGCTGGTGGCGGCCCTCGCGGACGCGTTCCGCGCCCTGCGCATCGGCCCGGGCATCGGCGATCCCGACATGGGACCGCTCATCTCCGCGAAACAGCGCGACAGGGTGCTCGGCTACATGGCCGAGGGCGCCCGGCACGCCGAGGTCCGCGCCGGCGGCGGCGTACCCGAGGGCGAGGGCCACGCCGGAGGGTTCTACGTGCAGCCCACCCTGCTGGACGGCGTGGCACCGGAACACCGGGTGTTCAACGAGGAGATCTTCGGCCCGGTCCTGTGCGTGACCGTCTTCGACGCGCTGGACGAAGCGGTCGAGCTCGCCGAGCACACCACCTACGGGCTGGCCGCCGGTGTCTGGACCTCCGACGTGACCACCGCCCACTGGCTCGCCCAGCGGCTGCGGGTGGGGCAGGTGTTCGTGAACAACTACAGCGCGGCGGGAGGCGTGGAGCTTCCCTTCGGGGGATACAAGCGCTCGGGCATAGGCGTGGAGAAGGGGCTGGAGGCGCTGCGCGAATACACGCGGTGCAAGACAGTGGCCCTCCACACGCAGCTTCCTTCTTGACCCCTCACCGAAAAGAGCGGTTCGGTTATCACATCTGCATCAAGGGAGTGCACCTGATGGCACGTGTCGTGCAGAGGCGAGTTGTGGAGTTGAATGGCGAGAGGTGCTGCGAATTCTGCGGTGCGCCACCGCAGCCCGTTACGGCCCTGGCCGAAGCGGTCGACAGGATGCACAAGGCCCTCGGTGAGGTGCAGGATGCGCTGGAAGCCCAGGAGCAGATGATCGAGGTCTTGCGCACGGATACCGGAGAAGAGCCGGAGGCGAATCCCGCCCCGTCCGCTCCCCCGGCGGATCCGACGTCCCGGGAACCCCTTTCCTCCCTGACGGCGCGCGAGCGGGAGATTTTGGTCCTCGTCTCCCAGGGGAAGTCGAACCGGCGGGTCGCCAGTTCGCTCGGCATATCGGAGAAGACCGTGCGGAACCATTTGTCCGCCGTCTTCTCGAAGGTGGGCGCCTCCGATCGAACCCAAGCCGTCGTCATGGGAATCCGCGGCGGTATCGTCTCCATCGGCGAATGATTGCGGGATCCATGCCGTCAGTGTGCGGGAGCTTTTGGCCACCTGACAGTGGTGGGACTGTCAGAACACCACGAATCCCTGCCACATTGGATCCCATGCTGAAGAACGTAGCCGCGGTGCTACTCGACAACGTCCACCCCTTCGAGCTGGGCGTCGTATGCGAAGTGTTCGGGATCGACCGCCAGGAGGAGGGGCTGCCCGCCTACGACTTCGCGCTCGTCGCCGCGGAATCCTCGTCCGTGCGAGCGGTCCCCGGATTCACCATCAGCACGCCCTACGGCCTCGACCGGCTCGCGGACGCGGACCTCATCGCCATCCCCGTGGGGGACGACTTCCACACCAGGGACTTCCCGCCGGAGCTCCTGGAAGCCCTGCGCCAGGCGGTGGCGCGCGGCGCCCGGGTGCTCAGCGTCTGCGTCGGGGCCTTCGTCCTGGCGGCCGCCGGGCTCCTGGACGGGCGGCGCTGCACCACGCACTGGCGGTACGCCGATGCGCTCGCGGCACGCTATCCGAAGGCGGAGGTCGAACCGGGCGTGCTGTACGTCGACGAGGATCCGGTCTTCACCTCGGCCGGCACCTCCGCGGGCATCGACGCGGCCCTCCACCTGGTGCGCAAGCTCCAGGGCAGCGACGTCGCCAACGCCATCGCCCGGCGCATGGTCGTCCCCCCGCACCGGGACGGCGGCCAGGCCCAGTACATCGAGAGGCCGGTGGCGGAGTTCCGCGAGGACGGCGTGCGCGACGTCCTGGCCTGGGCCGAGGAGCACCTGGACCAGGAGATCAGCGTGGAACAGCTGTCGGCCCTGGCGTGCATGTCGCCGCGGACCTTCGCCCGGCGCTTCCGCATGGAGACCGGCACCACCCCGTACCGCTGGCTGCTGGCGCAGCGGGTACTGAGCGCCCAGCGGCTTCTGGAGAAGACGGACGAGACGATGGAGGCGGTGGCCGCCCGTACGGGATTCCCCAACGCGGCTGCCCTGCGCCACCAGTTCGTCCGCTCGCTGGGCACCACCCCGAACGCCTACCGGCGCGCCTTCCGGGGTTCTCTCACCTGATACGGCACACACACCGGGCCCCTGCCCGGGCGAACAGGAGGACGGGAATGCTGCGCATCGCGATAGTCGGCGCCACCGGCGCTGTGGGCAGGGAGTGCCTGGCCCTGCTCGACGGCGGGATCGTGCCGGTGGAACAGGTGGTGCCGGTCGGCTCGGCCCGCAGCCTCGGCCGGGACCTGGGCGCCGAACTCGGGCTGTCCCTGCCCATGGCCCCGCTGGTCACGGTCGGAGAACTCGACCCCCGGGGTCTGGACGCGGCCGTCTTCTGCGCGGGCGTGGACGTCAGCAACCGGGAGGCGGAGCGGCTGGCCGCGGCCGGTGTGCTGGTCGTCGACAACAGTTCCGCGTTCCGGATGCGGCCGGACGTGCCGCTCGTCGTACCGCAGGTGAACCCCGGCGCCCTCGCGGTCCGGCCGGCCTCCGGCCTGGTGGCGAATCCGAACTGCTCGACCATCCAGCTGGTGCGCGCCCTCCAGCCGCTGCACGAACTCGCCACGCTGGACAGCGTGGTGGTGGCCACCTACCAGGCGGCGTCGGGCGGCGGACTGCAGGGGCTGGAGGAACTGGCCTCGGGATCCCGGGCGATCCTGGCCGACCCCGGGGCGCAGGGCGGGCCGGGCGGGCGGTTCGGGCAGCCGCTGCCCTTCAGCCTCGTGCCCGAGATCGGTCTCCAGGACGATTCCGGGCTCACCCACGAGGAACGCAAACTCGTCCGCGAACCGCGCAAGATACTCGGCCTGCCGGAGCTGCGGGTGAGCGCCACGGCGGTGCGGGTGCCGGTCTTCCACTGCCACTCCGAGGCGGTGCACGTCAGGCTGCGCGAGCCGGTCACCACCGCGGCCGTCGAGAAGGCGCTCACGGCCACCCCGGGGCTGCGGGTCTACACCCGGTCGGACAGCCCCTCGTACCCGATGCCCCGCTCCGTCTTCGCCCGGCCGCAGGACCGGGCGCTGGTGCACGTCGGCCGCATCCGGGTCGAGCCGGAGGACCCGCGGGCCGTGGCGGTGTGGGTGGTCGCCGACAACCTGTGGGTCGGGGCGGCGCTCAACGCCCTGCAGATCGTGGAACTCGCCGTGGAGAAGGGGTGGTGGGGTTGACCGGCGGCGGCGCCGCCTCGCCGGACCGGGGCCCGCTGGTGGTGAAGTTCGGCGGATCGGCGTTCGCGGACCTGGACGGCTACACACGGGTGGCCCGGTACACGGCCGGTCGGGTGGCCGCCGGGAAGCGGCCCGTGGTGGTCGTGGTGAGCGCGATGTCCGGCACCACGGGCAGGCTCCAGCAGACCCTCGGCGTGCTGGCCGACGATCCGCCCGCACCGGTCGCCGCCATGCTGCTGACCAGCGGCGAGACGGTGAGCGTGGCCTTGCTCGCGGCCGCGCTCCATGCCGGGGGCGTCCCCGCGCTGGCGCTCTCCGCGGCCGGCACCGGGCTGCTGGGCGAGGGGCCCGCCGATCGGGCGAAGCTGGTCCGGGCCGATCCCGCGGCGCTGCTGTCGGGTCTGGAGGACCGTCCGGTCCTGGTCGTCCCGGGCGGGCAGGCGGTCGACGCGGCCGGCCGGACCGTGATGCTGGGGCGCAACAGCTCCGACCTGTCGGCGGCGGCGATGGCCGCGGCGCTGGGCGCCGGCACCTGCGTGCTCTTCTCCGACGTGCCCGGGGTGTGCACGGCGGACCCCTATCTGGTGCCGGCCGCGCGGACGCTGCCCGCGATCAGCTACGAGGGGGTGCGGCGGATGTCGCGGCACGGCGCCAAGGTCGTCCACGAGAGCGCCGTGGACTGGGCGGAGCGCGGGGACGTGCGGCTGCACTGCCGGCCCTTCCCGTGGACCGGCGGCGCGGGCGGGGACGGGACCGTGGTGGGCGAGGGTCCCGAGGCGGCCGCGGTCGTCGCGCACAAGAGCAGCGACGTCTGGCGCTTCCGGTCCGGGCCGGAGCGCAGGGCGGCGGCCCGGGGGCTGCTGGCGGAGGGGCTGCGGACCACGGAGTTCGACGCGGCGAGCGGCACGTATCTGGTGGTGCCGGGCGGGGTCAGGGGTACGGCGCGGCACCTCGGCGCCGGGCGGCGGCACGAGGGCCTGTGCCTGATCACCACGGTGCACGCCGACGGGCGGGCCGAGCACGTCCTGGTGTCCCGCGCGGACGCCGACGCCGAGGCCCGCCGGTGCCACGGCCTGCTCTACCCGGACCAGGCCCCGGACCCGGACCAGCACCCGCATGCGGAGGCGGTGGGCGCCGCGGGGCCGGCCGTACCGGCACCGGTCAAGGCCCGCTCCGCGCACAGTGACCTCCTGTCCGGCCCCCGGCCCGGCCGCGCGGCGGGGGACGGCGGGCGCTGAGCGCCCCGGGTTCGACATGCGGACGCGCGCGCGGGTCGGAAGACTGGAGGCATGGCTTCAGACAGCGCAGCACTCGTGGGCGGCCCGGACGACCTGCCCGAGCGGATCGTCGCGGCCCCCTCCCCGGGAGAAGACCTGAAGATCCCGCACCGAGGCGGATACGAGCACTTCAAGCCCACGTCGCGGCTCCAGGACAGCCCGCAGGGGCAGCTGCCCGTGTACGAGTGGTGGGAGCGGACGGAGATCGCCGAGTAGCGGCAGTGGCCGGTACCGCGCACCCGGATGCATCCTGGAGACAGGGCGGATCCGGGGTGTGAGGAGGCACGTCATGACACACGCCGAGGAATGGAAGGTGGGCGTCTACCTGATCGAGGAGGGCGGTACGACCAAGGCCCGGGCGGTGCTCGACAAGAACGGGAAGTCGACGATGGTCGGCCGCGGTGCGGCACGCTGCAATCCGCAGGACCTGGACGTCCCCGCGATCGGTGACGAGCTCGCGGCGAGCAGGGCGATGCGCGACCTGGCCGGTCAGCTGATGCGCGCCGCCGACCGGGACCTGGCCGCGATGGGCGCCGTACCTCCCGATCCGCGCACGGGTTACGGATGGCCGGAAGACGCCGGTTCCTGAGCCAACCCTCCACGTTTTCAACCCAGTTGTTCATCCGGGATTGGCCCGGCTGTGAGTGAATGGCCAACCGGGCGGTGGATGCTGCCGCTTCAAGGGTGACGCTGGCGTGCTGGGGGGCATGGGTGGTTGTCGGGGAGAGACCGGTCGTCGAGGAGCCCCGGCTGGCCGTCCGGCGCCGGCCGTCCGGCTCGTGGTCGCGGCGGGGCCTGCTGCTGTTCTTCCTGCCGGCGCTGGCCACCGTACTGACGGGGCTGACCACGCTGGCCGTGTCGGGCAATCTGCTGCTGCCCTTCGAGAGCATCGTCGTGCTCGAGGGCAAGATGGCCTCCAAGCGGGACTTCTTCGAGGACGAGGAGGTCCAGCGAATCCTCCTGAAACACCGCGTGAAGGTCCACATCACCAGTTCGGGCTCGCGCGAGGTCGCCCTGCGGGACCTCGCCGCCTTCGACTTCGTCTTCCCCTCCGGCCAGCCGGCCGGGGACCTGATCACCGGCGTCCGCGGGGCGGCCGGCCAGTACGCCAAGGTGCACCGGCCGTTCGTGAGCCCCATCGTGCTCGCGACCTACCGGGAGTACGCCGAGACCCTGCACGACGCCGGCATCGCCGCGCCGCTGCCCGCCGAGGGCGCGGACCAGCCGCTCTACTACGCGCTGGACATGCAGAAGTTCCTCGACCACATCCACCGGGAACAGCGCTGGAACGACCTCGGCATCCGCCGGCACGGGATCTCCAACGCCAACCGGATCGTCGCCCAGAGCCCCGACGTGTGCACCTCCAACTCGGCCGGGACCTATCTGGCACTGGTCTCCTTCACCTGGCGCGGCGAGGGCCCCGACGTCCCCTCCACCCCGCAGGAGGCGACCAGCCGGGCGAACTCCGTCAAGCACCTCATGGAGCAGGGGCTGCCCGCCGCCGACGTGTTCCGGACGTACCTCTCGCCCGAGGGCAAGGGGATCGCCCCGGTGGTCGTGGCGTACGAGCACCAGTACCTCACCTACCAGGTCCGGCACCGCTCCGAGTCCGGCCGGCTCGACACGGAGCGCGTCCTGCTCTACCCCTCCAGCCAGTTCGTCACCCAGCCCCAGTTCATCGCACTGAACGCCCGGGGCGAGCGGCTCGGCGACCTCGTCCTCAAGGACCCGCAGCTGCGCCGGCGCGCCATGGAGCTGGGCTTCCGGATCCTGGACCCGGCCGGCGAGATCGCCGGCGACCAGCTGTCGCGGTTCCTGACCGAGCGGAGGGTGCCGGTGCCCGCCCTGCGCACGGACAACACCCGCTCGCCCATGCCCCGTATCCGCCACCTGGAGCAGATGATCTCCATCGTCGGCGACTGCCCGCCCGCGCCGCTGCCGGACGGGGCGCCGTGACGGCCCCGCCTGCTCCCGGCCGGCTCCGCCGCCGGGCGCTGGCCGCGCTCGCCCTGGCGGCCTGCCTGTGCGTCCTGGCCCCGCTCACCTCCTGCACCGGGGACCGGGACGAACCGGTGACGCTGCGGGTGCTCGCCGGCTCCGAACTGGCCGACATGGAGCCCCTGTTGGAGGACCTTCGCCGCGACACCGGGATCACGCTGGCGATGGAGTACCAGGGCACCGTCGAGGCCACCGCCTCCTTGGCCGGCGGCCACTACCGGCACGACCTCGCCTGGCTCTCCTCCTCCCGCCCGCTCCAGCTCCTGCTGAAGGAGAGGGGCCGCCAGTCCGACGGTCCGCTGTCGACGAGCACCATGCGCTCCCCCGTCGTCGTGGGCCTCAAGCCCGAGGCGGCCCAGCGGCTGCGGCGGGCGGCCCCCGACGGGCAGCTGTCGTGGGCGGACCTGGCGGACGCCGCCGCGGCCGGCACGCTGAAGTACGCCATGGCCGACCCCCGCACCGCGCACAGCGGGCTCGCCGCACTCGTGGGCGTCGCGACGGCGGCCGCGGGGACCGGCGGCGCGCTGCGCCCCGAGGACGTCTCCTGCGACCGGCTGCGCGGCTTCTTCGCCGGGCACGCGGTGACCGAGGACTCCTCCGGCCGCCTCACCGACGCGTACGCCCGGGGCGAGGACGGCCTCGACGGGCTGATCACCTACGAGTCCGAGCTGCTCGCCCTCAACCGCGCGGGCACCCTGCGCGTGCCCCTGGAGCTCGTCTACCCGAAGGACGGCATCGTGCTGTCCGACTACCCGCTGATGCTGCTGGATCCGGCCCGGCGGGCCGCGTACGACCGGCTGACGGCCTGGCTGCGGAGCGAGCCGGTCCAGCGGAAGATCATGGAACGGACGCTGCGCCGGCCGGTCGACCCCGGCCTCACGCGCGTGCCCAGCCTGCGCGCCCCGCTCGGCAACGCCCTGTACTTCCCGGACAGCCAGGCGGTCATCGACCGGCTGCTGGCCGACTACGGCGAGGCGCGCAGCGGCCGCCGGGCGCGGGTGATCTTTCTGCTGGACTTCTCCGGATCCATGCGCGGCGAGCGCATCGCGGGCCTGCGCGCCACCATGGCCGGGCTCAGCGGGGCGGACGGCTCCCGCTCCGGCAAGTTCGTCCGCTTCCACCAGGGCGAGACCATCACGGTGGTGCGCTTCGGCGGCCGCGTCCTGGACGAGCAGACCGTGACGTACACGGGCGAAGCCGACCTGGAACGGCTGCGCGCGGCCGTCGCCGGCGAGGGCTTCGACGCGAGCACCGCCGTGTGGTCGGCGCTCGACCACGGCTACCGGACGGCGGCCGACGCGGTGGCGAAGGATGCCGGACAGCGCGTCTCCCTCGTGCTCATGACCGACGGCGAGAACAACGCCGGGATCGGCCTCGACACGTTCCTCGCCCGGTACGCGGCCCTGCCGCCGGCCGCCCGCGCCGTCCGCACGTACACCGTCCGGTACGGCGAGGCCGACCCGGAGGAGCTCGACCGGGCTGCCCGGGCCACCGGCGGGCACATGGCCGACGCCACCGGGCAGTCCCTCCTCAACGCCTTCAAGGAGATCCGTGGGTGTCACGAGTGAAGCGTGGTGGGCCGTGTGGTGGCCCTGGATGCTGCTGTGGGCGGCCACGGGCGCCGGGCTCGCGGCGCTCCTGGCCGTGGCGGTGCTGCGGCTGGTCCGCGCCCGGCGGGCCGCCGCCCAGGACCTCACCGACGGCATCTGCTTCTACCTGCACGACAAGACGGTCATGGACCACTACCAGATGCGCGGGTACACCGCCGCCCTGCGCAAGGAGGTCGAACAGCGCACCAGCGACAGCAAGGACGGCACCGTCCGCGCCAAGGTCTTCGGGGTCGGCGCGGACGGCGGCCGCAAGGAGAACACCGAGATCGTCAGCCGCTACCTGGAGGTCGCGGAACCGATCACGGTGATCGGCCTGATCATGAAGGTGCTCGAGGAGAAGCGCGTCATCGTGCACGTCGACCTCCCGAGCCACTCCGTCACCCGCAGCCCCGCCCTGCTGCGCACGGCCTCCGGCGCGCAGGGCGCCGTCCGGCTGCGCGACATCGAGGGCTTCGTCCTGATCCGGGGGCGGTTCCGGGCGACCGGCGACGACCCTGAGCGCGCCGGCTCCACCGTGTTCCTCGCCCCGTACGGGGATCCGGCCGACCCGTCCCGCGGGCCCCGGGTCCGGGTCACCTGCGCCACGGAGGGCCTGCGCAACCAGGTCCCCCGGGGCACCTTCTCGGCCCGCTGCCTGGGCAAGGTCCAGGAGTGGAACCCGGACGAGGGGGTCCTGGAGGTCCAGGCGATGGCCATCTTCCGCTAGACCTTCGTCGTCAGCATGTCAGCTGGACCCGCTGCGGCGCGGCGGCCCCCGCGAACGTCACGGCCAGCCTGCGCGTCCCCTCCCTGATGTCGGCCGGTCCGTGGCCGGCGAAGGACATCCGCAGCGTGGCCGGGTCGGGGCGCCCCGCGAAGAACGGGGCGCCGGGCACGTAGGCGACGTCCTGCGCCACGGCGTGCGGGAGCAGGGCCGCCGCGTCCCAGCCGTCGGGCAGCCGCACCCAGACGAACATGCCTCCGTCGGGACGGCTCCACGTGCTGCCGGCGGGCAGCACCTGCGGCAGCGCGTCGAGCAGGGTGTCGCAGCGTTCGCGGTACAGGTCCCTGACCGGGCCCAGGCGGGCGTCGAGGTCGTGGTCGCGGAGGTAGCGGGCCGCGGCCGCCTGGTCGACGGTCGAACTGTGCAGGTCGAGGGCCTGCTTGGCGAGTACGGCGGCCCGGCGCAGGCCGGGCGGCGCGTGCAGCCAGCCCAGCCGGATGCCCGGTGCCACCACTTTGGAGAGGCTGCCGAGCAGCACGGTCCGGTCCGCGGCGCCCTCCAGGGCGGAGATCCACGGCAGCCGGGCGCCGCGGAAGCGCAGTTCGCCGTACGGATCGTCCTCGGCGATCCAGAACCCACGCTCGGAGGCCAGCCGGGCCACCTCCCGGCGCCGCTCCAGCGGCAGGGTGTGCCCGGTCGGGTTCTGGAAGTCGGGCACCAGGTAGAGCAGCTTGGGCCGCTCGCGTCCGACGGCTTCCGCCAGGGCTTCGACGTCGATGCCGTGCCGGTCGGTGGGCACCGGGACCACGCGCGCGCCGGCGTAGCCGAAGCACTGGAGCGCGGCCAGGTAGGTGGGTTCCTCGACGAGGACGGTGTCGCCCGGTTCGAGCAGGACGGTCGCCAGCAGGGTGAGGGCCTGCTGCGCGCCGGTGGTGATGAGGAGGCCGTCCGGGCGTGCGGCGAGCCCGCCGCGGACCAGCCGCGCCGCGACCGCCTCGCGCAGGCCGGGGTCCCCGTCGGTGACGGAGTACTGCAGGACCCGGTGCGGGGCCTCGCGCAGCACCTGGTCGTACGCGGCGCGAATGCCGTCGGTGTCGATCAGTTCCGAGGCGGGCAGGCCGCCCGCGAAGGAGATCACCTCGGGCCGGGCGGTGAGCGCGAGGGCCTCGCGGATCACCGAGCTGCCGGCCGTGTCGGTCCGGCGGGCCAGCCCGGGCGGCGGGACGCGTCTACGCACGGCGCACCTCGAGTTCCTGGGAGATCCGCGTGGTCACCTCGGCCGTGAACCGGGCGGTGGTCCCCCGGCCGCCGAGGTCGGGGGTGGCCGCGCTGCTGCGCAGCGCACCGGCCAGGGCCCGGCGCAGCACGGCGGCCGGTGCCCCGTGCCCGAGGTGGTCGAGCATCATGGCCAGGGAGAGGAGGGCGGCGTACGGGTTGGCCACCCCCTTTCCGGCGATGTCGGGGGCGCTGCCGTGCACCGGTTCGAAGAGGGCGAACCCCGTCTCGGGGCAGATGCTCGCGCTCGCGGCGAGGCCGAGGCCGCCCATCAGGGCGGCGCCGATGTCGCTGATGATGTCGCCGAAGAGGTTGGAGGTGACGACGCCTTCGTAGGGGGACGGATCGCGCACGAGGTGGTAGCAGAAGGAGTCGACGTACTCCTCGGACCCCTCCAGTTGCGGGAAGTCCTCGAGCTCGCGGCGGAAGACCTCCTGCCACAGCCTCCCGGTGTGCGGTACGGCGTTGGACTTGTGGACGAGCACGACGCGCCTGCGGTGTCCCTCGGCGAGTCGGCGCAGGCAGTAGCGGACGAACTTCTCCACCGTGGGGCGGGTGTACACGCACTCGTCGATCGCGACTCCGGCCAGCCCGCCCTGCAGCACCGTGCCGCCGACCCCGGCGTAGAGGCCCTGGGTGTTCTCGCGGTAGACGTCGACCGGTCCCGTCGGCAGGGTCAGCGGGCGGTGGTTGACGTAGAGGTCGAGTCCTCTGCGCATGCCGAGGAGGATGTCCCGGCCGTGGGCCATGTCGGGGATCCTGGGATCGCCCAGGGCTCCCAGGAACACCGCCGCGTACTGCTCGGACAGCATGCCGAGCGCCCCTTCGGGAAGCCCCACGCCGGTGCTCAGCCACTGGTCCGCGCCCCAGCCGAAGACCTCGTACCCGATCCCGAGGCCGAACTCCTCGCTGAGCAGGTCCAGTACCTCCAGGGCCGGCGGGACGACCTCGCGGCCGATGCCGTCGCCGGGAACCACCGCTATCTTCATGAGCCCGTCCGCATCGGGAACATGTCCTCCACCGAGCTGAGCCGGCCCGCGATGGCGCTGGCGGCGACGACGTAGGGCGAGGCCAGGTAGACCTGTCCGGGCCCCGAACGCCCGGGGAAGTTGCGGTTCTGGGCGCTGACGGTCACCTCCGTCGGGTTCTCGGAGACCCCCGGACCGGCGTTGATGCACGCTCCGCAGGAGGGGGGCAGGACCGTCACGCCGACCTCCGAGAAGAGCTCGAGGTAGCCGCGCTCGGACGCGTACCGCATCACGGCCTCGCTGCCGACCTGGATGAACGCCTGCACGTCGGCGGGCACCCGCGCGCCGCGGGCCCGGGCCCGCTCGAACACGCTGGCGTACATGTCCATGTCGTCGGCCTTGCCGCCGGTGCAGGAGCCGCCGTAGATCTTGTCGACCTTCACCTCCTCGCGCAGGGTGGCGAGGGGGACGGAGTTCCGCGGGTCGCCGGGCAGGGCCACCATGGGCTCGGTGGCGCCCAGTTCGATGTCGACGACCGCGGCGTAGGCGGCGTCCTCGTCCGAGGTGAGGGTGCTGCCGGGCGGCTCGGCGGGATCGCGCCGGGCCAGGTGGGCGTGGGTGATCGCGTCGGGCTCGAACAGGGCGGTCATGCCGCCGGCCTCGACGGCCATGTTGCACAGGGTGGCGCGCTCGTCCATGGACAGTCCGGCGCAGCCGGGTCCGGTGAACAGGAGGACCTTGCCCAGGGTCTGGCTGCCTTCGATGGCGGGGTGCCGCAGCAGGCCGAGCATGACGTCCTTCGCGCAGACCCCGGGGCGCAGTGCGCCGAGCAGGTTGATCCGGATCACGGCCGGGACCTTCAGCAGGATCTCGCGGTTGTACCAGGAGTTGGCGATGTCCGTGGCGCCCACGCCGAAGGCGAACGCGCCCACGGCGCCGGCCGTGCAGGTGTGGCTGTCGGTGCCGATGATCACGTCTCCGGGGCGGGCGACGTGTTCGACGATGTGGTTGTGGCAGATGGCGCGGCTGCCGCCGTCCGGTGCGGGACCGATGAAGTTGCCGCCGCTGAGGGCGGCGAACTCCTGCTGCCGGCTTCCGAGGTTCTCCACCCGTTCGATCAGTTCGGCGCCGTTCGCGCGCCGGGCGAGCACCGGCGCGGCCAGCGACAGGTGGTCCTGGAAGAAGTACACGGACCGCGGGTCGGCCAGGGCGGCGCCGGGGCCGAACTGCTGGGTGAACATGCCCGCGGCCATGGGGGTGACGTATTCGTGGGAGAAGCGGACGTCCGTCCTCACGAAGTAGGACTGGCCGATCCGTATGCTCGCGTCCGCGGGCAGCCGGTTCCGGTCCGAGAGCCGGCTCTGGATGATCTTCTCGACCACGTTGAGGGGGCGGCCCGCCTCGAACGCGGGCTCGATGCGGGAGCCGGCCCGGTTGAAGCCGAAGAGTCCCCCGAGGTCGATGATCGCGCGCTCGATGTCGTTGGCCCGCCGGGTGAAGGCCTCCAGCGGCAGTTCCTCGCCTGCCAGCAGCGCGTCGAGGAGCTCGAAGTCGTCGCAGGTGACGATGCCGACGTTGCGGCAGTTCTGTTCGTAGATCCGCTCGAAGGAACGGGCGAAGACCACTTCGACGCCCGCGTACTTCTCGGCGTAGACGGCGTGTTCCCGGGAGGAGCCGCAGCCCTTCGCCTCACCGCTGACGATGATCTGCGGGCCGAAGGCGCGCAGGGCCCCCTCGCCGACCCGCTTGCCGCGCAGGCCCAGATAGGCGTAGTCGCCGAGTTTCTCGTCGTACCAGTAGCAGCACCAGCCGGGGATCATCTCGTCCGTGGAGATGTTGTTCATGAGCGGGGTGCGCAGCAGCTGGGCCGTGGTGAGGCCGCTGCCGCCGTCCAGCTGGGCGGCGAGCGCGTCCGTGTCCTCGGTCACGACGAGGACGTTGCCCCGGAGGCGGATCGTGCGGCGCTCGGCGGCGCCGTCCGTGATGTCACTCGGCGGTCGCAATGATCTGCCTTATCTGCTCGTCGGTGAGGGGGCCGCGGGTGGACTTGGCCTTCGCCAGCACCTTCTTGAGGTATGCGGCGTTGGAGCTGTCGTAGCCGTTGACGGTGAGCCAGTACTTGACGTTGTTGGTGCCGGAGGCCTCGTCGATGAGGACCTCTTGTTCGCGGCCCAGGAAGCTCGCGGGGACGCTGGAGTACACGCTGTCCTTGACGAGCAGGTTTCCCTTCTCGTGGGCCTTGAGGATCGCCGAGGCGTGCACTCCGGCACTCGTCTTGAACACGTCCCGGCCCAGCGCGGGATAGTTCTGCGGGATGTCGACTCCCAGCACGGGCGCCGCGTAGTCGCAGTAGTCGCGCAGCGCCTTGAGGTCGTAGCTGTCGTGCCCGTCCAGGTGGGTGTTGACGATGAGCTGGTCCAGGGAGGCGTTCCCGGCCCGCTCGCCGATGCCCAGGATCGTTCCGTGGACGCGTTCGCAGCCCAGGGCGAGGGCGGTGAGCGAGTTGGCCAGGGCCAGTCCGCGGTCGTTGTGCCCGTGCCATTCGAAGGCGACCGGATGGCCGCGGTCCAGGAAGTGGCGCCGGGACCAGTGCAGGAGCGAGGCCGCGCCGGCCGGCAGGGCCGCGCCCACGGTGTCGCACAGGGTCAGGCGGGACACCCCGGACTCCACGGCCGCGTCGTACACCCCCGCGAGCACCTCGGGCGTGCACCGTACGGCGTCCTCGAGGACCAGGACGAACTCCACTCCCTCGCCGCGGCAGGCGACGGCGGCGTCGCGGACGTGGCGCTGGATGGTGGACAGGTCCCAGTCCTCCACGTACTGGCGGATGGGGCTGACGCCGATGAACAGGTAGGCGTCGACGGGCACCGAGGCCTGCTGGGCTATCTCGCAGATCGCGTGGATGTCCGCCGGGTGGGTGCGGCCCGCGTACCCCTGGACGAGGGGGAGCCGGTGGTCGGCGATGTACCGGGCGATCTCCACGCATTCCTTCAGGGCGACCGGATCCGAGCCGGGAAAGCCGAGGTCCGCCGAGTGGACGCCGGTGCGGGCCATGTGCTCCACCAGCGCCAGCTTCTGGTCCAGTGACGGGTTGCGGATGTTCGGAGCCTGGAGTCCGTCGCGCAGCGTCTCGTCGAAGAGTTTCCCCGTGTACGCCGGCGCCGGGGTGGCCGGCACCGCTTCGACGCTGTTCCAGTTGAACCAGACGTCGGGGCTGGGGTGCGCATTCCGGCCGGTGTTGCTGTTCACTGCGACCTCCGCGTGCTCTGGTGGTGGTACGGGAAGAAGGGCAGGTTCCGGCGGTCATTCCTGCCAGGCGGGAAGCGGCCCGGTACGGGGGCTGAGCGAGACGGGCAGGCTGCTCATGCCCGTGAGGAAGTTCGAGTAGATGCGCTGCTCCGCACCGGTCTGCTCGATGGAGCCGACGAAGGTCCGCAGCGCGTCGAGCATCGCGGTGATCTCGACCCGGCCGAGATGGGCGCCCAGGCAGAAGTGCGGGCCGTAGCCGAGCGAGAGGTGCTTGTTCGGCGTCCGGGCGAGGTCGAAGCGGTACGGGTCGGTGAACACCCGCTCGTCGCGGTTGGCGGCGCAGAGCCAGAGGGTGACCAGGTCGCCCTTGGCGATGGTGCGGCCGTGCAGTGCGACGTCTTCGGTGGCGGCCCGGCCGAAGTGCAGGGTGGGGGTGGTCCAGCGCAGGACTTCTTCGGTGGCCTCCTTGAGCGGGGCCGCGCCCGACTGCAGCGCCTGCCACTGCCCGGCGTCGTGGGCCAGCATCCGCACGGCGCCGATCATGGAGAGGCGGCTGGTCTCGTCACCGCCCATGATCAGGCTGTAGCAGTTGAGGACGATGGCGTCGTCGTCGAGCAGGGTGGAGCCCGCGGGCTCCGTCGCCATCAGGCTGATGGCGTCCGCGCCGGGGTGCGCGCGGCGGTGGCGTACCAGGTCGTGGAAGTACAGGAGCAGTTCGGCGCGGGCGAGACGGTCCTCGCCCTCCTGGAGGTTGGCGTAGTCCGACGCCAGGGCCGACTTGGTCAGGGTGAGGATGTACTCCCGGTCGGACTCGGGCACGGCCAGCAGGTCGCAGATGGTGGCGAGCGGCACGTACGAGGCGATGTCCTGGGCGAAGTCGCAACCGCCCTTGTCCAGCGCTTCGGTGACGAGCCGTCGGGTGGTCCGGCGCACCTGCCGCACCACGCCCTCCAGGGCGCGCGGGGAGAACGCCTTGAGGAGCAGGGTGCGCAGGGCGGTGTGGTGCGGCCCGTCCGTGACGGCGAGCATGCTGCCGGCCCCGCTGTCACCCCCGTGCAGCATGGTGGCGAGCACGTTGCCGCGCTCGGAGGTGAAGCGCGTGGAGTCGCGCAGGACGGCCGAGACGTCGGCGTGCCGGGTGAGGACCCAGAAGCCGGGGGTGTCGGTGCCGCCCGGGTGCCAGTGGACCGGGTCCTCGCTGCGCAGGTGCGCCCAGGTCTCGTCCAGGCCGTCGGGGGGCAGGTGGGTGAGGGGGTCGGTCAGGTCCGGGACGGTGGCGGGGGCTGAGGTCATGGTGCGGCGGGCTCCTCGCTCGGCTCGCGGGCGGGGGAGGTCACGCGGCGGGCGGTACGGAGCCGGTCAGGCTGTGCGGCCGCATGTCGGTCCAGTGCTCCTCGACGTAGTCCAGGCAGGACTGGCGGCCCGCCGCGCCGTGGACGGAGCGCCAGCCGGCGGGCACCTCGGTGGCGGCCGGCCACAGCGAGTGCTGCCCCTCGTCGTTGACCAGGACGAGGTAGGAGGCGTCGTCGTTCTCGAAGGGGTTGCTCATGGGGTGTCCCTCTCACATGGGCGCGGGGCCGGCAGGGCGGCGCGGCGCGGCGTGCCGCCGGTGCGGATACGGCGCGGTGTCCCGCCGGCCGCGGGCGGACCGGACGGCGGAAGCCGCCGGTGCGGGCAACGGCCCCGGGCCGGGGCCCCGGTGACGGGGCCTCACGGGCGACCGGACGGCCGGCCCGGGCGGTGGAAGTGCGGCTACCCGCACCTCAGTGGTGCGGGTAGCCGTACCTCTTCATCGTTGTTCAGACCTCACACCGGGGGCAAGAAGTTTCCCTGCAAGGAAAAGGCCCAGTTCACGACCGCTTGGCCGTGGGGACGTCCACGGGGGTCAGCAGCCGGGTGAGGTGCCGGGAGGAGGCCTCCCAGGACCACTCCTCCTCGACCCACCGGCGTCCGGCGGCGCCCATCGCCGCACGGCCCGGGGAGACCAGCAGCCCGGCCAGGGCGTCCGCGACCGCGGTCACGTCGTGGCCGTCGACGACCCTGCCGGTCCGGCCGTCGAGGACCGCGTCCGGGGCTCCGCCGGAGTCCCCCGCGAGCACGGGCAGACCGCTCGCGGAGGCCTCCAGGAACACGATGCCGAGTCCTTCCGCCTCCAGTCCGGCCCGGCGCGTGCGGCACGGCATGGCGAACGCGTCGGCCGCCGCGTAGCAGGCGGGCGTCTCGGCGTGTTCGAGCCCCCCGGCGAACACCACCGACCCCGGGGCGTGCCGGTCGGCGAGCCGGCGCAGCCGCCGCTCGTCCGGTCCCCGGCCCACCACCAGCAGCGCCGCGTCCGGCACCGCCCGCCGGATCAGCGGCATGGCGCGGATGAGGGTGTCCTGCCCCTTGCGGGGAACCAGCCGGGCCACGCAGACGATGACCGTGCGGTGCTGGAGTCCGTACCGGCGGCGCAGGGTGCGGCCGGTGGTGAGGTCGGGGCGGAACACGTCCGGGTCGACTCCCGGCACCAGGCGGCTCATCCGGGCCCGCGGCCCCAGCGCCGGGGCGATGCGGGCCCGGGTGTACTCCCCGAGGTAGGTCACCACGTCCACGCTGTCGCCCACCCGCCGCAGGAGGCGGCGTGCGCCGGGTACGCGGGCCCACCAGATCTCGTGGCCGTGCGTGGTGGCGACGATCCGCCGGATCCCGGCGCGGCGCAGCGCGGGGGCCATCGCCGCCAGCGGAGCGGCGGCACCGAACCAGACGCGGTCGCAGCCGTGCCGGCGGGCGATGTCCAGGGCGCGGGCCGTGGCCCGGCGCGTCGGTAACAGGGTGCGGGCGGAGTCCCGTATGACCGGGAAGGGCAGGGTGGCGTCGTACGCGGCGGCGCCGGGCTCGGAGGAGGTGTAGACGACGACGTCGTTGTCCGGCACGCGGGTGGCCATGGCGTGCACGAAGGTCTCGATGCCTCCCTGCCGGGGCGGGAAGTCGTTGGTGATGATCAGAGTGGTGCCCATGGGGCAGGCTCCTTTCCTCGGGGGCCGGACGATGTCGATCGTGGGCGGCTTCAGTCGGTGAACAGGTAGTTGCGGCAGTCGTCGCGGATCTCCCGGGTCTCGGCCCAGCGGCCGCCGTGCCAGCGGCGCATCCGGTAGCCGAACGGCCGGAGCCGGCGGACCAGGTCCGCCGGGCTCGCCCCGTACTTCTCGAGGTGCCTGCGCTCTATCTCCAGCAGGAGCACCGGCCGGTGGCGCAGCAGGGTGTCGCGGGCGCCTTCCAGGACGGCCGGTTCGGCCCCCTCGACGTCGGCCTTGACGAAGCTCACCTTCTCCAGCCCCGCGCCGCGCACCAGCCGGTCCAGGGTGTCCACGGTGGTCGGCACCGGCCGGGCGGTGCGGAACTCCGCGTTGGGGCCGGGGCCGTGGGCGCCGTCGGTGAGGTACGCGCGCCCGTGCACCGGCGTGCCGCGGCGCATCGGCAGGCTCAGCACGCCGTGTCCCGGCCGGGAGCCCAGCGCGGTGCGGTGGACGACCACGTTGGCGCAGCCCAGGGTGCGCGATGCCAGGCGCAGCCAGCGCGCCGGGCCGGGCAGCGGCTCGACGCTGTGGACCTGTCCGGTGCGGCCGACGAGGTGGGACAGCGTCCAGGTGTACAGCCCGTACTCGGCGCCGACGTCGAGGCAGACGTCTCCGGGCCGGACGAACTCCCGCAGCCCGGCGACCTCGTCCTCCACGAACGGCATGCGGGCCGCGGCCCAGTGCAGGGCCCCGGCCACGCCCGCCGTGCGCCGGCCGGCCGTACGCGGCGCCCTCATCGCACGCCTCCGGCGGTGACGGCCGGTGCGGGGCGGCGGGGAGCGGCGGCCCTGGCGACCGCTGTGGGCCGGGCCGTTGTGCGGTCGGACCGGGTGGTGATCCTCGGCCAGACGACGAGGACGAGGGGCAGCGCGAGGTAGCCGAACCGTCCGGCGGGGGCGAGCAGGAAGGCCGTGCACAGGCCCAGGGCGAGCCGGTCGGCCGCGGCCACCACCCCGGCGGGCGGCCGCACGACGAGCGAGACCGCGACGGCGATCCCGCCGCACAGCAGCAGGGCGACGGCCGCGTACCAGCCGACGGGACCCAGGTCCGCGAGCAGCCGGCCCGGCAGCGGACTGGCGGCCGGAGTGGCCACGGGGGCGCGGCCGGTGGGGAAGGCCAGCACCTGCTGGACCATCGGGCCGGGCGCCAGCAGGGCGCTGGGCAGCAGCACGGCGAGCGTGCCGGCCAGTGCCGTCCCCGCGCAGCGCAGGGCAGGGCGGGATCCGCCCCCAGGGAGTGTCGTCACAGAGGAGGGACTTTGACGACACGACCCAGCGGCGAGCAGGGCCACCGCGACGGCGAGGGCGGGCCAGGCCGTCCACTTCAGCGAGCAGGCGGCGGCGAGCACCAGGCCGGCGGCCACCGGCCGGCGGCGCGCCGCGAGGGCCAGCCCCAGGCAGCACAGTCCCGTCATGGGCAGGTCGACCCCGCTGACGCAGAGCGGCAGGGCCACCACGGGGGAGGCGATGAGGACGGCCAGGGGTGTGCGGGACGCCGGATGCGCCGGCCGCGGACCGGCCCGGCCGTGCGCGGGTGCGGGTGCGGCGAGGACGCGGCGGCCCGCCCACAGGCTCAGCAGGAACACCGCCGCGCACCATACGCGGGCGTCCCCGAGGGGCCCGGCGGGGCCGCCGTCCCCGAGGAGTGCGCGGGGCAGGCCGAACAGGGCCATCCCCGGCAGGTAGGGGTTGTAGTCCGTGACGGTCTGCGGGTCCGCCAGGTAGGGCGTGGCCTGGCTCGCCATCAGCTCGGCGGACCGCTCGATCACCGCCACCTCGCTCTGCCCGTTGCCGGTCAGCAGCAGGTGGAGCAGCGGCAGGACGAGCGCCCCGAGCAGGGCGCAGGCCACGGCCCAGGTGCGGGCGCGCGGGCGGGGCAGCAGGCAGGAGGCGAGGGCCGCGGCCCCGTAGCCGGCCGCCGCGCACGTGCCCCAGACGCGGTGGGTGTCCAGGGTCGAGACGAGGGGGAAGAGCGCGGCCCAGGCCGCCGCGAGCAGCCAGCCGCCCACCCGGATCCGCCGTCGGCCCACCCGGCGCACGGCCTTGTCCGCCGCGGCGGTCATTGCGGTCATTGCGGTTCCAGCCTGTCGCATCAGCACACCGTTCATTGCATCCGAGCGGCAGGGGTGGGGTCATGACAGGTAGGTCGAGAGGTGGGGGTCGGGTTTCCCCCACCACGGCGGTCAGCCGAGGCCCCGGCCGGTCTGGAGGTCGGACATGGCCACGAGGATGCGCCGGTCGCCGCGGAACGGCTCCCGGGCGTGCGTGGCAAGGTGGTTGTCCACCACCAGGACGTCGCCCCGCTGCCAGGGGAAGGAGACCGCGCTGTCCTCGTACAGCTTCCCGATCAGGGCGACGGCCTCGTCCTCGATGGGTGTGCCGTCCCCGTAGAAGGCGTTGCGCGGCACCCCTTCGGGGCCGTACGCGCCGAGGAGGTACTCCGCCACCTCGGGCTGGAGCGCGGAAACGTGCCACAGGTGGGCGTGGTTGAACCACACCGCCTCCCCGGTGCGGGGGTGCCGGGAGACGGCCTGGCGTACCGCCCGGGTGCGCAGCCCGTCCTCGCCCACCCATGCGAACTCGGTGTGGGAGGCCCGGCAGTACGCCTCGACCTCGGCCCGGTCGGTGGTCTGGAAGACGACCTGCCAGGGGATGTCGAGCACCGGGCCGTAGTTGCGCACGTAGCAGACGCCGTGCCGCTGGAACCGCTCCCGGAGTTCGGCCGGGATCCTGGGGAAGACCGCCCGTTCGCTGGCGAGGGGCGTGGCGCCGCCGGTGCGCGAGGGCCGGTCGCCGTAGAAGTAGAGCCTGCCGGGCCAGTTGTGGGAGTAGGACATCTCGTGGTGGAAGGCGATCCACTGGTCCTGGCTCAGCTCGGTGGAGGTGAACACCTTGTCGGCGATCTCGGTGCGGGGGGCGGCCCGTTCGAGGTAGTCGAGCAGCTCGGGCGAGAACGCGCGGGCGGCGGCGCCGAATTCCTCGGGGCTGTCCACGGCGAAGCCGCGGAAGAGCAGGGCCGCGTGCCGGTCGAGTTCCTCGCCGAGCCGGGCGCGGTGGGCGCGGATCCAGTCGTCGAGGCGCAGTCCGGGCGCGGTCGCCTCGATGCGCAGCAGGAAGGGTTCGGGGTCGAGCGGGGCGGCGGTCACCGGTCCGGTGAACCGGGCCCGGACGTCCTGGGCGGTCATGCGGCCGCTCCTTCCCGGACGGTGGCGACGGGGTCGGACATGGCGGCGAGGATGCGGCGGGGGCCCTCGAAGGGCTCGCGGGCGTGCGCGGTGATCATGTTCTCGACGAGGAGCACGTCGCCGAGCTCCCAGTCGAAGCCGGTGGTCTCGGCGGTGAACGCGGCCCGCAGTTCGGCGAGGGTCTCGTCCTCGATCGGCGTGCCGTCGCCGTAGTACGTGTTGTACGGCAGGTTCTCCTCGCCCAGGGCCGCGCGCAGTCCCGCGCAGACTTCCTCGGCCAGCGAGGTGACGTGGAAGAAGACGGCGTGGTTGAACCACGTCCGCTCCCCCGTCACGGGGTGGCGGTGCAGCGCGGGGCGGGTCTGACGGGTCCTCAACTGGGTGCCGTCCACCCACTCGACGGAGATCCCGGCGCCCTCGCAGTAGGCGCGCACCTGCTCCGGGTCGTCGGTCTGGAAGGTCTCCTGCCAGGACAGGCTGATGCCGGGGATGTAGTTGCGCACGTACTGCACGCCGAGCCGCTCGAACCGGGCGACGGTCTCCGGGCGCAGCCGGGCCAGCACCTTGCGGGAGTCGGCGAGCGGGGTGCGGCCGCCGCGGTCGGCGGGCCGTTCGCAGCAGAAGACGATCCGCAGCGGCCAATTCTCCGTGTACGACTGCTCGTTGTGGAGGAGGATGTGCTGGTCGGCGGGGTGTTCGGTGGAGGTGTAGATGTGGTCCGACACCTCGGTACGGGGTGAGGAGCGCTCGCCGTACTTGAGGACCTCCTCGGACAGCGCCCCCATCACGGTACGGAACGCGGCGGAGTCGGTGACGGCGAAGCCGCGGAACAGGACCGCCCCGGCACGTCGGGCCAGGTCGTCCACGAGCGGCTTGCGGGCGGTGATCCAGTCGGCCAGGTCGATGCCGGGCACATCCGCACGGACCAGGGCCGGCAGGGTGCGTCCGTCCCATTCCTGCGACACGGTCACGGACGGTGCCCCGGCGCGTACGTCGTTCAGCTGTGTCATCAAGGATCTCCAGATCAGTGGCAGCGAGAGGTTCGGCGGCAGCCCCTCGATCGCTCCGGCCCTGCCGCACGCCACGGTGCGGGTAGCCGTACCCCTTCATCCTTGATCGGACGTATGTGCGGCGGCAAGGTGTTTCCCTGGGAGGAAAGTTCGCAGGTCAGAGCCCTCGGAACGGGGGGTTCACAGGTGTGCGGGCGACCACGGGAGGACCACGCGGACGGTGGTGGGCCCGCCGGGCGGGCTGGTGAGCACCACCTCGCCGTTCAGTGCGGTGGCCCGGTCCGCCATGCCGCGCACTCCGGTGCCGCCCTGGGGCGTGGCGCCGCCCACCCCGTCGTCCGTGACGACGGCGACCAGGTGGTTCCCCTCCTGCGCCAGGTCCACCGTGATCAGGGTGGGCGAGGCGTGCTTGACGGCGTTCGTCAGGGATTCCGCGATGATGAAGTAGGCCGCCGCCTCGACGTTGACGGCCGGACGCCGCTCCAGGGTGCAGTCCAGGCGGACCGGGACGTGGAAGGTGGCGGTCAGGGAGGCGAGGGCGGCGCGCAGTCCGCGGTCGCTGAGGATCGGGGGCTGGATCCCGTGCACGAGGTCGCGGATCTCGTCGAGCGCCCGGTCGATCTCGTGGTGGGTCTCCTGGAGCACCTTCCGCAGGTCCTCGGCACTTTGCCCGGAGCGGCGGGTGACCTGCGAGATCCGCATCATGAGCGCGGCGAGCCGGGCCTGGGCCCCGTCGTGCAGGTCGCGCTCGATCCTGCGGTAGTCGGCGTCGTTGACCCGCAGCGCGGCGATCCGCTGCTGTTCGGCCAGCACTTCGCGCCGCAGGCGCTCGTCCTCGTCGACCCGGCCGAGGATCCTGCGGACGAGCCGCGCCCGCAGCCTGCCCAGCCAGAAGAGCAGCATGACCAGGAGGACGAACAGGGCGGTGGCGCCCAGCCCGACGCCGATCCGGGTCATCGCGCCCTCGACGACGAGGGTGTTGCCCTCGCCGAAGGACAGTTGCTCGGTGCGTCCGAACGGCAGGCTCACCACGAAGGCGACCACGGGCAGCGACAGCGCGAGGACGGGCATCAGCCAGATCAGGCCGAGGAGCAGCAGGCCCAGGTATCCGAGGTCGCCCCAGACGGCGGCGCTCCGCGGCCGGGGGGCGGGGGCCGGCTTCCCGGCGGTCCCGTCGTCGTCCGAGGTCTGCAGCACCGCGGCCGCCAGCAGGCGTTCGAGGTCGGCGGCGGCGCGCAGCAGCGGTATGCCGAGCAGGCCGTCGGGTGTGACCCCGGCGACCCAGTGCCAGGCGTTGCGCCACGTCGGTCCCGGCGGCGGGGCCGGCACGGGTTCGGCGCCGGCGTGCGGCAGGACCCGCCGCACCGCCTTCATGACCGCCCTCACGAACAGCGCGCCGGCCAGCGGCAGGACGGCGAGGCAGAGGGAGAGCAGCCGCAGGGCGATCGCCACGAGGGTGAGCGGCACCAGCAGCACGCCGACGAGGCTGCCGACGGACAGGTAGATGGCCCCGGCCGCGACCTTGGACTGGACGGACTGCCGGGACCGGACGGTCGGGGCCTCCGTGACGAGCGCGCCCATCAGGCGACGCTGTCCCGTCCCATTCCCCGCAGATAGTCCAGGACCGCGAGGACGCGCCGGTTGCCCTCGCCCGAACTCGGGATCTGCAGTTTGCACAGGATGGCGGTGACGTGTTTCTCCACGGCGCGTTCGGATATGTCCAGCCGGGCCATGATGCCCGTGTTGGACAGGCCCGTCGCCACGAGTTCCATGACCTCGCGCTCCCGTTTGGTGAGGAGCTCCGCGGCCCGCCGCTCGCTCGGGTTCCCGACGAACTTCTTGTAGATCTCGGCGTCCAGGACGGTTTCCCCGGCCACGACCCGCTCCAGCGCGGTGAGGAAGTCGTCGATGCTGCCCACCCGTTGCTTGAGCAGGTAGCCGGTGCCGCCGCGGGCGTCGCGGACCAGGTCCTTGGCGTACTCGTACTCCACGTACTGCGAGAGCACCAGGACGGCGGTGCCGGGACAGGCGCGCTGGATGTCCCGCGCCGCCCTGATGCCCTCGTCGGTGAAGGTGGGCGGCATGCGCACGTCCATGATCGCCACATCGGGTTCGCACCCGGCGACCACCTGGAGGACGTCGGTCACATCGCCCACCGAGGCGACGACCTCGATTCCCTCATCCTCCAGCAGCCGCTGCATTCCCATGCGCAGGAGCGCGGAATCTTCGGCGATCAGGACGCGCACAGTCTCTCCCCTTGCTACTGGCGAGTGGTCGCCATCGTGATGCCGGCCTTCCCGAGGAGCCGCCGGGTCGCCATCAGGCCCACGGCCGCCGAGACCGCCACGCACGCGAGGACCAACCCCGACAGCGCCCCCCACGGCACACTCAGCGGAACCACGTCATACGTCACGCGCAGCGCTGCACGATAGGCCTGGAGTCCCGAAGCGACAACTGCCGTCGCGACCACGGCCGCCACGGTGGTCGTGCACCCAGTTTCCCACAGGGCCATGCTCCTCAACTGCTTCTCGCTGACGCCGATCAGGCGCATGTCGGCGAACTCGCGGGTGCGCCTGCTGTACGACATCACCAAGGTACTCGCCACGGAGATCAATGCGTAGGCGGAAGCGGGTCCTGCCAGGACCACCAGGACCAGCATGTTGAGCCGCTCTTGATCGCTCGACGAGTTCGCGAACCACTGGGTGGTCTCCGTCACCCGCACGCGGTCCGCGCCGAGCCGGGAGGTCAGCTCCCGGGCCACCGTGCGGGCCGCGCCGGCCGAGGCGCCGTCGAGCAGTACGGTCGCCCGCCGGGGTTCGGGGGCCCCGGGCACACCGGGGCCGAGGACCAGGTGCGGTACGGCCGTTCCGCCGTCGAGGACCGCCGTGACCTCGGCGGTGGCGGGGCTCCCGCCGAAGAGCCCGTACGTCAGCCGGGTGCCCACGTGGTAGCCGTACCAGCCGGCGTACTCGCGCGAGACGGCGGCCTGGCCGGGGCCGAGCTCCGTGACGGCGCCCTCGATCACGTCGATGCGGTGGGTGCGGGCCAGCGCGGGGAGGTCGGCCACGGCGCCCCGGTCCTGCCGTACGGAGGACCGGTCGGCCACGGCCAGTTCGAGGCCGGCCGGCGCCGACACCGCGAGCACCCGGGGGTCGGCGCGGAGCGCGGCCAGCGCGTCCTCGCCCAGCGGCCCGCCGGAGGCCTCTTCCACGACCAGGTGGCCGAGGGTCCGCGCCCGGTCGTCGGACTTGATCGTGGCGCCGGTGGTGGACAGGACGGAGGTGAACACCCCGACCACGGCGACGATGGCGAGGACCGGCCCCACCAGGGAGGCCGTCCTCAGCTTGGAGGTGCCCAGCGACTCCACCGCGAGCCGGGCGGCCACGGAGCTCGAGCGCCGGACCGGTGCGGCCAGCAGCCGGGTCAGCGCGGGCAGGTAGGCCGGGCCCAGGGAGGACGCGGCGAGGGTCAGCGCCATCGATCCGAACAGCGCCAGCGGGATGGAGCCCTCCAGGCCCGCCCCCGGGGCCAGTCCCACCATGACCGCGCCCGCGGCGAGCAGCAGCAGGCCCGCCGCCCAGCGGCCCCCGGTCATGGCCCGCGAGTCCAGTACGGCCTCGCGCAGTGCCTCGGTGGCGCCGACCCCGGAGGCGCGGCGGGAGGCGGCCACCGCCCCGAGCACGGCCATGACCAGCCCGGCGGCCGCCGCGATCAGCAGGGGTCCGCCCAGCGGGCCGGCCCGCAGCTCCGCCGGCGACAGGCCGGTGCTGTTGAGCCCGTCCACGGCCCACGGCGCGGTCACCACGGCGAGCAGGCAGCCCACCGCGACGGCGGGCACCGCGACGGCCAGGCTCTCCCCGATCACCATGCGCCGCACCTGCTTGGCGCCCGCGCCGACCATCCGGAGCAGGCCCATGTCCTGACGGCGCAGGGCGACGCTGAAGGCGCAGGTGCCGGCGATGACGAACACGGTGACGAAGGCGGACACGATCCCGGCCATCACCAGCACGGTCTGGATGCCGCCCAGGTCGAGTCCCCCGCTGACCAGGGTGTGGGCGGTCCCCCGGCCGTCTTCGAGCGTGATGGAGGGGCGGCCTTCCGCGGACGGCTGCCGGACGTCGAAGGTGGCGGCCAGGGCCGCCGAGGACACCGCGATCAGCGCGACGCCGAGCACAAGCGAGACGAAGGTGCCGAGGAACAGCGGCGCGTGGTGACGGACCGAGCGCAGGGACAGGTGCCACATCACGCGTCCCACCGGTTCAGCCGGGCGGTGATGCGGTCGACGGTGGGGGCCGCGTCGGTGCCCACCACGCGGCCGTCGACCAGGTAGACCACCTGGTCCGCGTAGGCGGCGGCCACCGGGTCGTGCGTGACCATCACCACGGTGCCCCCGGCCCGGTCCACCAAGTCCCGCAGCAGGGCCATGACCTGACGGCCCGTGGCCCGGTCGAGCGCGCCGGTCGGCTCGTCGGCGAAGACCACCTCCGGCTCGGCCACCAGGGTCCGGGCGATGGCCACCCGCTGCTGCTGGCCGCCCGAGAGCTGTGCGGGGCGGCGGTCCGTCAGCTGCTCCAGGCCGACCTGGGCGAGGGCGCCCAGCACCACGGACCGCTGGGGCCGCCGGCCGTTCAGCCGCAGCGGGAGCGCCACGTTCTCGTAGGCCGTGAGCATGGGCAGCAGGTTGAACTGCTGGAAGACGAAGCCCACCCGCTGGCGCCGGATCCGGGTCAGCTGCTCCTCGTCGCAGACGGCCAGGTCGGTGTCGCCGAGGAGCACCTGCCCCGCCGAGGGCCGGTCGAGTCCCGCGGCGCAGTGCAGCAGGGTCGTCTTGCCCGAACCGGAGGGGCCCATGACGGCGGTCATGGCGCGGGCCGGGAACTCCACGGTGACCTCGTGCAGGACCGGTCCCGTGGCGCCCGGGTAGGTCTTGGACACCGAGACCAGCCGTGCGGCCGACACCTTCATGTCGGTGAGAAGTGCCATGTCGTGAATCCTTTGCCGATGCGGTGGGGGCGGGGGCGTTTGGCGTGGGCTGGGGAGGGTGGCGGGGGAGGAAGCGGAACGCCTCCAGTCCAGCACCGGGGGGTGCCCGGGCGCAGTGGGCCTGAGGGGAGACCTGGGGGGTGGGTTTTCCCTACCGACAGGATGCGGAGGCCGGACTAGAGTTCCGGGAAGATCACCGGGCGCCGGAGACGCCGGACGCGCCGGTCTCCACGAAGGGTGCGCAGATGCCGGGGCAGCCGTTGCCGCACGAACCGGCCGGGCAGGCCGTCGCCGTCTGGGAGGCGATGAGGTCGGGTCCCCGGCACTTCCTGCGGTCGCGCTGGCCGCTGCGCAGCTGGGCCTACCTGTTCAGCGGTGCGCTGTTCGGCGTGGGCGTGCTGCTGTGCCTGGCCGTGCTGGTGGCCCTCGGGGTGGTCCTGTCGGTGGTCGGGGTGGGTCTGCTGGTGCTGGCGGCGACCGCGCTGCTCGGGATCCCCGTGGCCCGGGCGGAGCGGCGGCGGATGCGGCTGATGGAGCCGTCCGTACCGGCCGATCCGCACGGCCCGCTCCTGGACATGGGTCCCTGGGCCCGGCTGCGGACCAGGCTGCGGGAGCCGGCGACGTGGCGGGAGCTGGGGTACACGGCGCTGCTGGCGGTCGTCTTCGCCGGTGCGGGCCTGGGGGTGACCGCGCTGCTGGCGTTCTCGGGCATGCTGCTGGTCTCGCCCGTGGTGGTGTGGGCGCTGGCACCGGAGACCGTGATGATCATCCCGGGTCAGGCGGTCGGCCATCCGCTGGCCGCGCTGCCGTTCAGCCTCTGCGGGGCCCTGGGAGTGGCCCTGTCCGCGTACGCCGCGGGGATGCTGGCGGGTGCGCAGGTACGGACGGCCTGGTTCCTGCTGGCCCCCCGCGAGGCGCAGGACGATCACAGGGTCATCGAACTGACCCGGTCCCGGGCCCGGCTGGCGGACGCCTTCGAGGCCGAGCGGCGCCGTATCGAGCGCGATCTGCACGACGGCGCCCAGCAGCAGCTGGTGGCCCTGACGATGACCCTGGGTCTGGCCGAGATGGAGCTGGGCGACAAGAGTCCTGCGGCTTCCGAGCTGGTCGCGCGCGGCCGCGGGGAGGCCCGCCGGGCTCTGGACCAGCTGCGTGACCTCGTACGGGGCATCCACCCGCAGGTGCTGACCGATCACGGGCTGGCCGCCGCCGTCGCGGAGGTCGCGCTGCGCAACCCCGTCCCGGTCACCGTGGACATCGACCTGCCGCGCCGGCTGCCGGGCCAGGTGGAGACGATGGGGTACTTCGCCGTGACGGAGGCGCTGGCCAACGCGGTCAAGCACAGCGGGGCCTCCGCGATCTCCGTCGTCGGCCGGCTGGAGGGCGACCGGCTTATCCTGTTGATCACCGACGACGGGCGCGGCGGGGCGGATCCCGACAAGGGCACCGGTCTGTCCGGGCTGGCGGACCGCATGGCGATCCTGCGGGGCCGGCTGCTGGTCTCCAGCCCGGTCGGCGGTCCCACCCAGCTCCGAGTGGAGGTCCCGTGCTCCGCGTAGTCCTTGCCGAGGACGCAGTGCTGCTCCGTGCAGGACTCGTCGAACTCCTGACCCGCAGCGGCCACGACGTGGTCGCCGCGGTCGGCGACGCGCAGGCGCTGGCGCGCGCGGTGGACGCCGAACTGCCCGACATCGTCATCACCGACGTCCGGATGCCCCCGGACTTCCGGGACGAGGGTCTGAAGGCCGCGCTGGAGCTGCGGGCCCGTCACGAGCGGCTGCCCGTCCTGGTGCTGTCCCAGTACGTGGCGACCGCGTACGCCACCCAGCTGGTCAGCGGGGGCGGTACGGGCGCGGCGGGGCTCGGCTACCTGCTCAAGGACCGGGTCGGCGAGGTCTCGGAGTTCCTGGACACCCTGCGGCGGGTCGCCGCGGGCCAGACGGTCATCGACCCCGAGGTGGTCCGGGTACTGCTCCAGCAGCAGACGGCGAGCCGCCCGCTGAACCGGCTCACCCCCCGTGAGCGTGAGGTGCTGACGCTGATGGCCGAGGGCCTGACCAACCAGGCGATCGCGCAGCGGCTGAGCGTCACGGAGGCCTCGGTGGTCAAGCACTCCAGCAACATCTTCATGAAGCTGGACCTGGACCCGGCCGAGGGCAACCGGCGGGTCCTCGCCGTCCTGGCCCACCTGCGGGGCGAATCCGCCTGACGGCGGCGGCGGTTGGGGGCGCGCCGGCCGGACGGGCCGTATGGCCGGGATGCGCCGGAGGGGCCGCACCGTCAGTACCGCCCGTCCTGAATGCGCCCCAGCCAGTCGGCGACGGCCGTGAAGTCGCCCTCGGCCGTGCCGGGACGCGGTACGGCCGAGGCCTCGCCGAGGTCGCCGGCGCGCGGGTAGGAGCCCAGGAAGCGGACCTTGGGAGCGATCCGCTTCAGGCCCATCAGCGCCTCGCCCACCCGCCGTTCGGTGACGTGGCCTTCGGCGTCCATCACGAAGCAGTAGTTGCCGATCCCCTCCCCCGTCGGACGTGACTGGATCAGCATCAGGCTGACGCCGCGGACGGCGAACTCCTGGAGCAGGCCGAGCAGGGCCCCGGGCCGGTCGCCGTCGAGCCAGACCACCACCGAGGTCTTGTCCCGCCCGGTGGGTGCGGCGGGCCTGGCCGACCGGCCGACCAGCACGAACCGCGTCTCGGCGTTCTCGGCGTCGTGGATGCCGGTGACCAGGGGTTCCAGCCCGTAGCGGGCCGCCGCGAACTCCCCGGCGAAGGCCGCGTCGTAGCGGCCCTCCTGCACCAGGCGGGCGCCGTCGGCGTTGGAGGACGCCGACTCCCAGACCGCGTACGGGAGATGCCCGCGCAGCCAGCGCCTGACCTGCGACTGGGCCACCGGGTGACCGGTCACGGTCTTGATGTCCGCGAGCACCGTGCCGGGGCGCGCCAGGAGGGCGAAGGCGATGGGCAGGCGCACCTCGCGGTAGATCATCAGCGGTTCGCCCTGGGCGAGTTCGTCGATGGTGGTGGTGACCCCGCCCTCGACGGAGTTCTCGATGGGCACGAGCGCGGCGGCGGCCTCGCCGCCGCGCACGGCGTCCAGCGCCGCGGGCACCGACACCACGGGGACGAGCTCCCTGGTCGCCGCTTCGGGAAGGGTGTGCAGGGCGGCCTCGGTGAACGTTCCCTCCGGGCCGAGATAGACGTATCGGGTTGCCGACATGCGCGCCACCCTAGGCCTGGCCGGCGCCGCCCCCTGCCGGACGCGGCCCGCCCCGACCTCCCAACAGGCGCTCTGACCTGCGCACTTTCCTCCCAGGGAAACACCTTGCCCGCGACCGTGCGTCCGATCAAGGATGTGGAGGTACGGGCAGCCACACCCTTGATGGTGCGGATAGCCGTACCAGCGGGGGGCCGTCACGAGAGCGGTGGCACACCCTCCGGGCCGCCGTCTGCACCTTCCGCCGGCGTGCCGGAAGACGCACTGCGCGCACACGTCCGTGCCGCCTGGGCAGTGCCGGTCGAGCGATGTCGAGCGATGGGGGAGGACATGAACATGCGGCATGCCGCCGACCTGCTGCGCACCTTGGCGGAGGAACACGCGGTACCCGGCGCCCAGCTCGCCGTGGACACGGGCACGGAGGTGGTGTCCGCGGCCACCGGCGTCACCCGGACCGGGAGCGGCGTCCCCGTGGACTGCGGGACGGCGTTCGCCTACGGCTCCGTCACCAAGGCGTTCACGGCGACCCTGGTGATGCAGCTCGTATCCGACGGCGACATCGGACTCGACGATCCGCTCGCGGACCCGCTGGCCGAGTTCCGGCGGCCGAAGGACGCGGCCGCCGCCGCCATCACCGTCCGCCACCTGCTGTCCCACACCGCCGGACTGGTCTCCGACCACCAGCTCCCCGACCCCGGCGAGCGGTCGCTGGCCCGGTACGCGGCGAGTGTCGCCGCACTCCCCCTGCTGGCCGGACCCGGCAGCACCTTCAGCTACGCGAACACCGGCTACAACCTGCTGGGCCGCCTCGTCGAGGAGGTCACCGGCACGTCCTGGCAGACCGCGCTGGGGGACTTCCTGCTGGGCCCCCTGGACATCCGGCCGCACTTCCTGCACGGCTCCGGCCCGAGCGGCCGCGTACCGGCGGAGGGTCACGCCGTCCGTCCCGGCGAGCGGCAGGCCCGGCCCGTCGGCCTGTACTTACCGCCCACCTGGGCGCCGGCCGGCGGTCTGTGCGGCAGCGCGCGGGACCTGATCTCCTTCGCCCGGCTGCACACCGGTGCCGCCGCCGGCGCCGCCACCCTCCTCGGCCCGCAGGACCGGGCCGAAATGCACACCCGGCAGCCCGCCGCCGACGCCTTCGGGATGGCCGACGGCTGGACCCTGGGGCTCGCCCGGTACGGCGCGGACGGCCACTGGCTGGGCCACGACGGCACCGTGGACGGCGCCACCTGCCACCTGCGCTTCCACCCGGCGACGGGCGCGGCCGTGGCCCTGACCACCAATGCCACCACCGGGACCCGGCTGTGGTCCGGCCTCCTGCGCGAACTGCGCACCCTCGGCCTCGACGTCGCCGACTACACGGGCGCCCTGCCCTCCTCCCCCGTCGCGGACCGCGCCGCGGCGGACCCGGCACCGCTCTTCGGCGACTACGCCAACGGCGACACCGTCTTCTCCGTCCGCCCGCACGGCGGGGGCATCCGGCTGAGCGACCCGTCCGGTCTGCTCGCGGACCTCGTCCTGTACGACGGACTCCACTTCAGCGCGCGGCGTACCGACACCGCCGCCGCGCCCTACCCCGGACGCTTCGTCCCGGACCCCGTCACGGGAGCCGTGCACCTGATGCAGCTGGCGGGGCGATCCGCCACGCGCCTGCGCGGCGTCGACCGCCCCGCGGCCTGAGGGCCGCCGCACCCCTTCGTCCCCTTCTTCTTCCGACTTCCCCCGTTCCGTGCGGCCACCGGCCGCGGGCTCCGGCGCGGAGGTCAGTCCCTCATGGAGGCACAGCTTGACTCGCGCCGCAGCACCGGTTGGCCGGCCCCTGCCCGAGCACGTGGAGTTCTGGCGGAAACAGCTGGACGGGATCACCTCGCTCGACCTGGCACTGGACCGGCAGCGCCCCGTCGTCCGGTCGACCGAGACGTCCACCCACGCGTTCACGGTCCCCGCGGACACCACCACGGCCCTGCGCACGCTCGCCGAGCGCACCGGCACCGGCCTGCTGGAGGTGCTGACCGCCGCCGCCTGGGCGCTGTTCGCCCGCTACTCCGGCCAGGACGACATCGCGGTCGGCACGGTCTCGCCGCGCACCGGGCACACCGTGGTGCTGCGCGCCCCGGTCGATGCCCAGGAGCCCTTCGCCCGGCTGCTCGACCGGGCGGCGCGGACCGTGCGGGACGCCCTGGACCACGACGGGGTCGCCTTCCCCCGGCTGGTGGAGGCCCTGGCGCCGGAGCAGGACACCAGCGTGACCCCCTTCATCCAGACCATGGTCGTCCTGCGGGGCGCGGAACCCGCGCCCGAGGCGCCGTACGACCCGCTCGACCTCGCGCTGGAGTTCACCGAGACCGGCGACACGCTGACGGGGCGCGTGCACTACAGCACGGCCCTGTTCGACGCCGCGACGGCCGGCCGGCTGGGCGGCCACGTGGGCCGGCTGCTGGCGGGCGCGGCGGGCGACCCCGGCCGGGCCGTCGCCACCCTGCCGCTGCTCACGGACGCCGAGTACGAGCGGATGGCGGACGAGTGGAACGCCACCGGCCTCGAGGTCCCGGGCGGCACCTTCCCGGAGCTCTTCGCCGCCCAGGTGGCGGCGCGCCCCGACGCCGTGGCCGTGATCGACGAGTTCGGTTCGCTGACGTACCGCGAGCTGGACGAGCGGGCCAACCGCCTCGCCCACCACCTGATCGCCCGCGGAGCCGGCCGCGACGTGCTGGTCGGCCTGTGCGTGGAGCGCAGCGCCAGGATGATCACCGGGCTGCTGGGGATCATGAAGGCGGGCGCCGCCTACGTGCCCCTCGACGCCAACTATCCGCCGGACCGGCTCGGTTACATGCTCCGGGACTCCGGGGCCGCCCTGATCGTGACGCAGGAGCACCTCCTCGGCAGGCTGCCGGAGACCGATGCCGTCCTGGTCGACCTGGACCGCGACCGGGTGGCCCTGGAGCAGTGGCCGGACACCGCTCCCGCCGCCGCGCCCGCCCCGCAGGACCTGGCGTACGTCATCTACACCTCGGGCTCCACCGGCCGCCCCAAGGGCGTCCTCGTCTCACACGCCGGGATCGGCAACCTGGCCGCCGTGCAGGCCGCGCACGTCGACGTCACCCCGGACAGCCGTGTCCTGCAGTTCGCCTCGTCCAGTTTCGACGCGGCGTTCTGGGAGATCTGCATGGGCCTGCTCAACGGGGCCGCGCTCGTCATGGGTTCCGAGGAGGCGCTGCAGCCGGGCGAGCCGCTGGCCGCCTACACCCGCAAGCACGGCGTCACGCACGCCACCCTGACCCCCACCACCGTGGCCGTACTGCCCGAGGGCCGCGGCCTGCCCGAGGGGGCCACCCTGATCGTCGCCGGCGAGGCCAGCACGGGCGCCCTGGTGGAGCGCTGGTCCGCCGGACGCCGGATGATCAACGCGTACGGGCCCACGGAGAGCACGGTGTGCGCGACGATGAGCGGCCCGCTCGGCGGCGCGGCCGTCCCGCCGATCGGCGCCCCGATCGCCAACACCCGCATCCACGTGCTCGACAGCGCGCTGCGGCCCGTGCCGGCCGGGGTCCGCGGCGAGCTGTACATCGCCGGGACCGGACTGGCCCGCGGCTACCACGGCCGCCCCGGCCTCACCTCGGAGCGCTTCGTCGCCGACCCCTTCGGCGCACCGGGCAGCCGCATGTACCGCACCGGCGACGTGGCCCGCTGGAAGGGCGACGGCACCCTGGAGTACCTGGGCCGGGCGGACGACCAGGTCAAGGTCCGCGGCTTCCGCATCGAACTGGGGGAAATCGAGGGCGCGCTGGCCCGGCGGCCGGACGTGGCGCAGGCCGTCGTCATCACGCACAACACCAACCTGCTGGCGTACGCGGTGCCTTCGGGCCGGGCTCCGCTCGCCGCCGAGACGCTGCGCGACTACCTGGCGGAGCGGCTGCCGGAGTACATGGTCCCCTCGGCGGTCGTGGTGCTCGACGCCCTCCCGCTGACCCCCAACGGGAAGGTGGACCGGCGCGCGCTGCCCGCGCCCGGTCCGGCGCAGGCCGCCGACAGCGCGTACGCCGCCCCGCGCAACGCCGTGGAGGAGACCATCGCCGGGGTCTGGGCGGAGGTCCTCGACCTCGACCGGGTGGGCGTCCACGACGATTTCTTCGCCCTGGGCGGCAACTCGATCCTCTCCGTCCGGGCCGCCGCCCGGCTGCGCGAGGCCCTGGGCATCACCCTGTCCCTGCGGGTGCTCTTCGACACCCCCACGGTGGCCGCGCTCGCCGCCTCGGTCGGCTCCGCCGAGCGGGCGGCGGAGATCTCCATCCCGCGCGTCTCGCGCGAGGGCCTGCTGCCGATGTCGTACGGGCAGCGGCGGATGTGGTTCCTGGAGGAGTTCGACCCCGGGAGCGCCGAGTACCACACCGCCTTCGGGCTGCGGCTGACCGGCCGCGTCGACGCGCGGGCGCTGCGGGCCGCGGCCGGCGACCTGACGGACCGACACGAGGCGCTGCGGACCACCTTCGGCGTGGTCGGCGGCCAGGGCGTCCAGGTGGTCCACCCGTCGCTGGCGCCCCAGTGGAACAGCGCCGACCTGTCCGGCACGGCCGCCGGGCTGCGCGAGGAGCGGCTGCTCGAACTGGTGCGCGCCGAGCACGCCCGCCCGTACGACCTGCGGAACGGGCCGCTGGTACGGCTCCTGCTCGTCCGGCTGTCGGACGAGGAGCACGTCCTGGTCGTGGGGATCCACCACATCGTCACCGACGGCTGGTCCACCGGCGTGGTCTCGCGCGAGCTGGGCGAGCTGTACGCGGCCCGGGTGCGCGGGGAGCGGCCCGGCCTGGCCGAACCACCGGTGCAGTACGCCGACTTCGCCGCCTGGCAGCGCGGCCGGATCGAGGACAGCGGCGTCGTGGGCCGGCAGGCCGACTGGTGGAAGGAGCGGCTGGCGGGCATCACCCCGCTGGAGCTGCCCACCGACCGGCCCCGGCCGCTGGTGCGCTCCACGGCGGGCGCCGAGTTCCTGTTCGAGGTGGCGCCGGAGACGGTCGCCAAGGCCCGGGCCCTGGCCGGGGAGCGGAGCGCCACGCTGTTCATGGTGCTCACCGCCGCCGTCAAGGCCGTGTTCGCCCGGCACTCGGGCCAGGAGGACATCGCCATGGGCACGGCCACCTCCGGGCGCGGCCACCGCGATCTGGAGCAGCTCGTCGGCTTCCTGGTGAACACCGTCGTCCTGCGCTCGCGCGTGGACCGTGCCGCGTCCTTCGGGGTGCTGCTCGACCGGGTCAAGGAAACCGTGCTCGACGCGTTCGCACACGAGGACCTGCCGTTCGAGCGGCTGGTGGAGGTGGTGCAGCCCGAGCGGGACGCCGGCCGTACGCCGCTGATCCAGACGATGGTCGTCCTGCAGAACGCCCCCGGGGGCGAGGTGCGGATGCCCGGTCTCCAGGTCGCACCTCACCCGGTGGAGCACCATGCCGCTCCCTTCGACCTCACCCTGGAGTTCACCGAGCACGGTGCGGGGATCGCGGGCCGGATCATCTACAGCACGGCCCTGTTCGACGAGGCGACGGTCGCCCGGCTGGCCGGGCACCTGAACGTCCTGCTCGACGCGGCCGGCGAGGATCCCGACCGGCCCGTGGCGCAGCTCCCGATGCTGTCGGGCGCCGAGTTCGAGCAGGCCGTCCACGGCTGGAACGACACGCGGCGCCCGCTGCCCGAGGCTTCGCTGCCGGAGCTCTTCGCCGCGGTCGCGGCCGAGCGGCCGGAGGCCGTGGCCCTCGTGTCGGGCCCGGAGCGGCTGACGTACGGCGAGCTCGACGCGCGCGCCAACCGGCTCGCCCACCGGCTGGCCGCCGCGGGCGCGGGCCCCGAGGTGCTGGTGGGCCTGTGCCTGGAGCGCGGAGCGCAGGCCGTGGTGGCCCTGCTCGCCGTCCTCAAGGCCGGGGCGGCCTACGTCCCGCTGGATCCCGGCTATCCGCAGCAGCGCCTCGCGTACCTGGTCCGGGACGCCGGTGTCCGGCTCCTCCTCACCCGGGAGGGGCTGCGCGACCGGCTGCCGGACACCGGCGCCGGCGTGCTCACCGTGGACGGCCCCGACGGCCCCGGCGGCGCCGACGGCCCGTTCCCGGCCACCGCGCCCGAGGTGGCGCACTGCCCGGACCAGCTGGCCTACGTGATCTACACGTCCGGTTCCACCGGGGCCCCCAAGGGGGTGATGACCTCGCACCGCGCGGTGGTCCGGCTGGTGCGCGAGTCCGGCTTCCTGGACGTCGGGCCGGGGGACGCGGTCGCCCAGTTCGCCTCGCTGTCCTTCGACGCCTCGACGCTGGAGGTGTGGGCGGCGCTGCTGCACGGTGCGCGGCTGGCCGTGCATCCGCCGGCCGCGCCGACCGGCAGCGAGCTGGGGGCGTTCCTGCGGGAGCACGGAGTGACCCATCTGGCCATCGCGGCCGGCCTGTTCCACCAGGTCGTCGACGACGACGTGCACGCCCTGCGCGGGCTGCGGCAGGTCATCGCCGGCGGCGACACGGTCTCCCCCGAGCACTGCGCCCGGGTGCTGGCGGCGCATCCGCGCCTGCGGCTGCACAACGGCTACGGGCCGACGGAGGCGACGTCCCTCACCACGGTGCACGAGCTGGGGGCGGACCTCGACACGGCCTCCCCGGTCCCGATCGGCATGCCCATCGGGAACACCCGGGTGTACGTGCTGACGCCGGACCTGGAGCCGGCCCCGGCCGGGGTGCCGGGAGAGCTGTACATCGCCGGACCCGGCCTGGCCCGCGGCTACCTCGGCCGGGCGGGCCTGACCGCGGCGCAGTTCGTCGCCGATCCGTACGGCACACCGGGCTCCCGGATGTACCGGTCGGGCGACCTGGCCCGCCGCCGGTCGGACGGTGCGGTGGAGTTCCTCGGCCGGGCCGACGGCCAGGTCAAGATCCGGGGATTCCGCATCGAACTCGGCGAGGTGGAGAACGCGCTGAAGCAGCACCCCGCCGTGACGGACGCCGTCGTCGTCCCGTACGAGGGGGACTCGGGACACCGCCGGCTGGTCGCGTACCTCGTCTCCGGCCATGAGGTGCCCGCCGGGGAGCTGCGCGCCCACCTCGCCGCTTCCCTGCCCGCGTACATGGCGCCTTCGGTGTTCGTGCCCCTGGACCGGCTGCCGCTCACCGCGAACGGCAAGGTGGACCGGGGACGGCTGCCGGAGCCGGAGGGCGCCGCGGGGCGGCCGGGCGGTCCGGCGTACGTGGCGCCGGCGGGCGCGACGGAGGAGATCCTGGCGGCCGTGTGGGCCGAGGTGCTCGGCGTCGAACGGGTCGGGGTCCACGACAACTTCTTCGACCTGGGCGGCGACTCGATCCTCTCGCTCCAGGTGGTGTCGCGGGCCCGGCAGGCGGGTCTGCAGCTGACCTCGAAGCTGTTGTTCGTCCACCAGAGCATCGCCGCCCTGGCGCCGGCCACCGGCGTGGCCGCGGACGCGCGCGCCGAACCCTCCGAGGTCTCCGGGCGGGTGGAACTCACGCCGATCCAGCGGCGGTTCTTCGAGGACCACCCCGAAGGACCGGACCACTACACGATGTCCGTCCAGCTGGAGCTGGCCTCCGACACGGACCCGGCCCTGCTGGAGCGGGCCCTGGCCGCCGCGGTCGCCGGGCACGACGCCCTGCGCATGCGGCTGACGCACGAGGGCGGCACGTGGGTCCAGGAGTACGGCGAACCGGCCGCGACGGCCCTGCTCACCGTCCGGGACCTGTCCGGTCTCGAGGAGTCCGGGCAGGGCGCGGCCGTCGAGGGGGCCGCCCTCGCGGCGCAGAGCTCGCTGGACCTCGCCACCGGCCGCCTGGTGAAGGGCGTGTTCTTCCGGCTGGGCGCGGGACGGCTGCCGCGGCTGTTCCTCACCGCGCACCACCTCGTGATGGACGGGGTGTCCTGGCGCGTGCTCCTCGAGGACCTGTCGGCCGCGTACACGCGGTTCGCGCAGGGCCGTCCCGCCGAGCCGGCCGTCCGGACCAGCAGCTACCAGCAGTGGTCGCAGCGGCTGGCCGAGCACGCCCGCGACGGCGGCTTCGCGGCCGAACTGCCGTACTGGCGGGGCGTTCCGGCGGGCGCCGCGGTGCCGCGCGACGGGACGGCGCCGAACACCTTCGGCTCCTCCTCGACCGTCTCCGCCGTGCTCGGCAGGGCCGAGACGAAGGCGCTGCTCCACCAGGTGCCGTCGGCCTACCGCACCCAGATCAACGACGTGCTGCTGACGGCGCTGGGCCGGGTCCTGCACCGGTGGTCCGGGGCGCCGGTCACCATCGCGCTGGAGGGGCACGGCCGCGAGGACCTGTTCGAGGACATCGACCTGTCGCGGACCGTGGGCTGGTTCACCACCGCCTTCCCGGTCGCCCTCGACGTGCCCGGGGAGGACTGGGGCAGCGGCCTGAAGGCCGTGAAGGAGCGCATCCGCGCCATCCCGCACCGCGGCCTCGGGTACGGGGCGCTGCGCCACCTGGCTCCGGAGGGCTCCGGGCTCCCCGGGGACGCGGCCCGCGCCCCCGCGATCAGTTTCAACTACCTGGGGCAGTGGGACGGTTCGACCAGCACGGACGGGCTGATCCGCAAGCGGCTGCCCGGCCTCGGCCGGGACCAGGCCGCCGGTCTGCCCCGCCCGCACCTGATCGACGTCGTGGCCGCGGTCAGCGACGGCGAGCTGCGGATCGACTGGATCCACTCCCCCGGCAACCACACCCCGCAGACGGTCGAACGGCTCGCCGCGGAGTTCCTGGCGGCGCTGCGCGAGGTCATCGCGCACTGCCTGGCCGAGGGCAGCGGCGGCGCCACCCCCTCCGACTTCCCGCTGGCCGGCCTCGACCAGGCCGGCGTGGACCGGATCGCGGGCGACGGCCGGGACGTGGAGGACATCCATCCGCTGACCCCGATGCAGGCCGGCATGCTCTTCCACACCCTCGCCGATCCCGCCTCGCCCACCTACTTCGAGCAGATGACGTACGTGCTCGAGGGTGTCACCGAGCCGGACCTGCTGGCGGCGGCCTGGCAGCAGACCGCCGACCAGCTGGGCGTGCTGCGCGCCCACGTGGTCTGGGAGGGCGTGGACCGGCCCCTGATGGTGGTGCGCCGCCGTGCCGCGCTGCCCGTGGAGCGGCTGGACTGGCGGGGGGCGTCCCGGCGGGAACAGGAGCGGGCGCTGGCGGAGCTCCTGGCCGCGGAGCGGGCCCGGGGGGTGGACCTGTCGGCGGCTCCGCTGATGCGGCTGGCGCTGATCCGGCTCACCGACAGCTCGGTCCGGGTGGTGTGCTCCTTCCACCACCTGCTGCTCGACGGGTGGAGCGCCTTCTCCGTCCTGTCCCAGACGCACAGCGGGTACGGTGCGCTCGCGGCGGGCAGGGCGGCCGCGGCCCCCGCCCGGCAGCCGTTCCGGGCGTACGTGGAATGGCTGGAGCGGCAGGATCCAGCGCAGGCCGAGTCCTACTGGCGCGAGCGGCTGGCCGGAGCCGCCGGGCCGACGGCGCTGCCGTACGACCGCAGTCCGCGTACGAGCCACTCGGCGCGCTCCACGGGCCGGCTGGCGACCCGCCTGTCCCCCGCCGCGTCCGAGGCGCTGTTCACCTTCGCCCGCAGCCGCCGGCTGACCGTCAACACGCTGGTCCAGGCGGCCTGGGCGCTGCTGCTCTCGCGGTATTCCGGTGAGCGGGACGTGGTCTTCGGTGCCACCGTCTCGGGACGGCCCGCGGACCTGCCGGGTGCGGACTCGATCGCGGGCATGCTGATCAACACGCTGCCGGTGCGGGTGGACGTCGACGGCGGGGCCCCGGTGGCCGAGTGGCTGGACCGGCTGCAGCGCGAGCAGGTGGAGGCGCGCCAGTACGACTACGTGGCGCTGCCGCGGATCCAGGGCTGGAGCGGCGCCGCCCCCGGCACCAGCCTGTTCGAGAGCCTGGTCGTCTTCGAGAACTATCCCCGGGAGGACCGGCCCACGGGGGACAGCGGCCTGGTGCTGAAGGGGCTGGAGGGCATGGACATCACCAGCTTCCCGCTGAATCTGCTGGCCTACACCGACGAGGCGTTCGCGTTCACGCTCGCGTACGACCCGGCGCTGTTCGAGGAGGCGACGGTCCGGCACCTGGCCGGGCACTTCACCGCCCTGCTGACCGGACTCGCCGACGACGGCGGCACCGCCGGGCGGTCCGTCGCCGAGGTGCCGATGCTCACCGGCGGCGAGTTCGAGCGGGTGGTGCGCACGTGGAGCGCGCCCGAGCGGCCCGCCGTGCCGGACGGCTGCCTGCACGAGCGGATCGGCCGGCAGGCCGCCGCCACCCCGGACGCGGTCGCGGTCTCGGCCTCCGGCCGCTCGCTGACCTACCGGGAGCTGGACGAGGCGGCCAACCGGCTCGCCCACCACCTGATCTCCCTGGGCGCGGGCCCGGGCAGCACGGTGGGCCTGTCGGCGGGACGCGGCACCGACCTCGTGACGGGCCTCCTCGGCATCATGAAGTCGGGTGCGGCGTACGTGCCGCTGGACCCGGCGTACCCGGCGGAGCGGCTGGCGTTCATGCTGCGCGACTCGGGTGCGGCGATCCTGGTCGGCGACGGCAGCGACCCCGCCGGGGCGGTCGCCGGGGCGGTCGCCGAGGGGGTGACCGTGGTCGATCTGCACGGCGACCGGGCGGCCCTGGCGCGGCGGCCCGCCTCCGCGCCCGAGGTGGCGGTGTCCGGGGAGGACCTCGCGTACGTGATCTACACCTCGGGCTCCACGGGACGGCCCAAGGGCGTGGCGGTGGAGCACCGTTCGGTGCTGAACCTGCTCGAGAACGCCCGGCCCGCCTACGGGTTCGGCGAGCGCGACGTGTGGAGCGCCTTCCACAGCTACGCCTTCGACGTCTCCGTCTGGGAGATGTGGGGGTGCCTGTCCTCGGGCGGCCGGCTGGTGCTCGTCGACCGGGACTGGGCGCAGCAGCCCGAGGCCGCCTGGGCGCTGCTGCGGGAGGAGGGGGTGACGGTGCTGTGCCAGACCCCCTCGATGTTCCGCGCCCTGGTGGAGAGCGCGGCCGCGGCCGGCAGCCCGGACCTGCCCGGCCTGCGCTGGGTGATCCTGGCGGGCGAGGCCCTGGAGCCGAAGCACCTGGGCACGTGGTTCGACCGCTTCGGCGGCGGGCCGGCCCGGCTGGTGAACATGTACGGCCCCACCGAGGCCACGGTGTACGTGACGCGCCAGGAGATCACGGCCCAGGACGTGGCCGACGGCGGCCCGATGGCCGTGGGACGGCCCCTGCCCGGCTACCAGGTGCTGCTGCTCGACGCGGCGGGCCGGCCGGTGCCGGTCGGGGTCACGGGCGAGCTGTACATCGCCGGCGCCGGTCTGGCCCGCGGCTATCTGGGCCGGCCGGAGCTGACCGCGGAACGGTTCCCCGCCCATCCCCTCGGCGGCGCGGCCGGGCCCGGGGAGCGCGTGTACCGCTCGGGGGACCTGGCGCGGTGGCGGGCGGACGGCGCCCTGGTCTACCTGGGGCGCGCGGACGGGCAGGTCAAGATCCGCGGCTTCCGGATCGAGACCGGCGAGATCGAGGCCGCGCTCGTCGCGCACCCGCGGATCACCGACGCGGCGGTCACGGCCCGTGCGGACGGCGACCGCACCTTCCTCGTCGGCCATGTCGTGGCGCCGGGCTGGAGCGAGCCGGACCCGGCGGAACTGCGCGCCCATCTGCTCACCCTCCTGCCCGAGTTCATGGTGCCCGCCGTGTTCCTCCCGCTGGACGGGCTGCCACTGACCCCGAGCGGCAAGGTGGACCGGGCGGCCCTGCCCGCTCCGGAGGGCCGGGTCGCCGGCGGGCAGGCGTACGAGGCACCGCGCACGGCGACCGAGGAGGTGCTGGTGCGGATCTGGCAGGAGCTGCTGGGCACCGAACCCGTCGGCGTGCACGACGACTTCTTCGCGTCCGGCGGTGACTCGCTGCTGGCGGTGCGCATGGCCTCCCGCATCAACGCCGCCTTCCTCACCGACCTTTCGCCCCGAACCCTCTTCGACCGGCCGACGGTCGCCGAGACCGCGCACGAGATCGAGGACCGGATCCTCGCGGAGCTGGAGACCGGCGACGCCGCTCCGTGACGCGGGCCCTGCCCGCGCCGCTCCTCCCTTCCCCACCCGAGCACACGCTCCGTGGTGCGCCCCGGCGCCCACGTCTTCTAGGAGTCCTCATGAACACCCCGTCTTCGCGCGAGAACCGGATCGCCGCGCTCCCCGATCATCTGCGTGCGGCCCTCGCCGAGCGTCTGGCCGGCCGCTCCGCCGCCCCGGGCGGTCTCGCGGTTCCCCGCGTCCCGCGCTCCGAGCCCCTCCCGATGTCCTTCGGACAGCAACGCCTCTGGTTCATGGAGGACTTCGCACCGGGCGGCACCGACTACCACCTGGCGGAGGCGCTGCGCCTGACCGGCCCGCTCGACGCCGGGGCGCTGCGCGCTGCGGCCGGCGACCTGGTGGCCCGGCACGAGGCCCTGCACACCTCCTTCGGCCTGGCCGACGGCAAGGGCGTGCAGGTCCTGCGCCCCGAACTGGCCCCCGAGTGGACGCTCGTGGACGTGTCGGACACCGATCCGGCCGTCCGCGAGGAGCGCGTGCGCGAACGGGTGCGGGCCGAGATGAGCCGTCCGTACGACCTGGAGGGCGGCCCGCTGGTGCGGGTGCTGCTGGTGCGGCTGTCCGGCACCGAGCACGTCTGCGTGCTGGGGATGCACCACATCGTCACCGACGGCTGGTCGATGGGGATCGCCGCCCGCGAATGGGGCGAGCTCTACGCGGCCCGGGTCGAGGGCCGTGCGCCGCGGCTGGCCGAAGTACCGCTGCAGTACCCGGACTTCGCCGCCTGGCAGCGCGGCCGGCTGGAGGACGGCGGGCTGCTCGCCGCCGGGCTCGGCTGGTGGCGGGAGCGGCTGGCGGGGCTCGCCCCGCTGGAGCTGCCCACCGACCGGCCGCGTCCGGCGGTGCGGTCCTCGGCCGGCGCGGCCCTGCGGTTCGAGGTGCCGGGCGCGACGCTCGACGCGGTGGCGGAGCTGGCGCGGTCCCGCGGCGCGACCCTGTTCATGGTGCTGACCGCGGCCGTCGGCACGGTGCTGGCCCGCTGGTCGGGGCAGGAGGACATCGCGCTGGGCACCTCCTCCTCGGGCCGCCGCGAGGAGGAGCTGGAGCAGCTGGTCGGCTTCCTGGTCAACACGGTGGTGCTGCGCTCGCGGGTGGCCCCGGAGATGACCTTCGACGAGCTCCTCGGCCAGGTCAAGGAGACCGTGCTGGACGCGTTCGCGCACGAGGACGTGCCGTTCGACCGGCTGGTGGAGGCGCTCGCGCCGGAGCGCGACCCCAGCCGTACCCCGCTGGTCCAGGCGATGGTGGTGCTGCACAACACCCCGGCCGGGTCGGTCGGCTTCCCCGGTGTCGCCGCGGCGCCCTACCCGCTGGAGCGGGACGCCTCGCTGTGCGACCTGACCGTGGAGTTCGAGGCGCGCGACGGCGCGCTGCTCGGCCTGATCGAGTACAGCACCGAACTCTTCGACGAGGCGACGGCGGCCCGGCTGGCCGGCCACCTGACCACCCTGCTCGCCTCGGCCGCCGCACACCCCGGCCAGGCCCTCGCGGACCTGCCGATGCTGACGGACGGCGAGTACCGGCAGGCCGTCGAGGAGTGGAACGCGACGGAAACGGAGGCCGGGGACCCGGCGCCGGTCCACGAGCGGGTGGCCGCGCAGGCGGCGCGCACCCCCGACGCCGTGGCCGTCGTCGCCGACGACGCCACGCTCACCTACCGGGAACTGGACGAGAGCGCCAACCGGCTGGCCCACGTCCTGCGGGAGCGGGGCGCGGGAGCGGGCACGCCGGTCGGGCTCTGCGTACCGCGCGGCGCCGCCATGGCGGTCGGCCTGCTGGGCATCCTCAAGGCGGGTGCGGCGTACGTACCGCTCGACCCGGACTATCCGGCGGACCGGCTCGCGCACATGCTGCACGACTCCGGTGCGGCCCTGGTGGTCACCGATGAGGCGGTCCGCGGACGGCTTCCGGAGTCGGGCGCCGCCCTCGTCGACCTGACGGCCGACCGCGAGGCGATCGCCGCGGCCCCCGCCACCGCGCCCGGGGTCGCCGTCTCCCCCTCGGACCTGGCCTACGTCATCTACACCTCGGGCTCCACGGGCCGCCCCAAGGGCGTGGCGATCGAGCACCGCAATACGACGCACATCTGCGGGGCCTGGGACCAGCAGTACGGCCTGTCCCACCTGGCGCTGCGGTTCCTGTCCGTCTCCAGCATCTCCGTCGACCTGTTCTTCGCCGACCTCATCCGTTCGCTGCCCTTCGGCGGGGCCCTGATCATCGCCTCCCGGGACGTGACCACGGACCCGCCCGCGCTGCTGGCGCTGATCGAGCGGACCGGCGCCACCGGGCTGGAGATCGTCCCGTCCCTGCTGAACGCCGTGCTGGCGGAATCCGCCCGCCGTGGCAGCCCGTTCCCGCCGCTGAAGCTGATCTCGGTGGGCTCCGAGGGCTGGCGGGTGGAGGACTGCCGGGAACTGCTGCGCCGGATCGACCCCGGCACCCTGGTCGTCAACGCCTACGGCGGAACCGAGGCGACCATCGACTCGACGGTGTTCCTGCCCCGGCTCGACAGCCTGGGCGACGGGGTCTTCGTACCGGTCGGCCGTCCGCTGCCGGGCACCCGCGTGTACGTGCTGGATTCCGGGATGCGGGTGGTGCCGGTCGGGGTACCCGGCGAGATCTGGATCGGCGGCGCGGGCGTCGGCCGCGGCTACCACGGCAACGAGGAGCAGACCGCGGAGCGGTTCCGGCCGAGCCCGTTCGTGGCGGGCGACCGCCTGTACCGCACCGGCGACCGCGCCCGGCGGCTGCCCGGCGGCGACCTGGAGTTCCTCGGCCGGGCCGACGACCAGGTCAAGATCCGCGGCTTCCGGGTCGAACTCGGCGAGGTGGAGAAGGCCGTCCGCTCGCACCCCGCCGTGGAGGAGGCGGTGGTCGTCGCCCGGGAGGAGGGCTCCGGACGCCGCCGGCTCGTCGCCTATCTGGTGACCGGCCGCGAGCTCGCCCCCGCGGAGCTGCGCGGCCACCTCGGCGGTCTGCTGCCCGACTACATGGTTCCGGCGGCGTTCGTACGGCTGGAGCGGCTGCCGCTGACGCCCAGCGGCAAGGTGGACCGCCGGGGGCTGCCCGAACCCGGTGCGCAGGATGCCGCACCGGACGCGGAGTACGCCGCCCCGCGCGACGAGACCGAGGAGGTGCTGGCCGCCGCGTGGGCCGCGGCGCTGGGTGCGGAGCGGGTCGGCATCCACGACAACTTCTTCGACCTGGGCGGCGACTCGATCCTGTCGATCCAGGTCGTCTCGCGGGTCCGCCAGGCGGGCTACCGGCTCACCTCCAAGCAGCTCTTCGTGCACCAGACCGTCGCCGCGCTGGCCGCCGTGGTGACGAGGGACGAGGAGCCGGGCCCCGCGGCCCCGGACACCGGCCCGGGTGCGGCCGAACTCACCCCGATCCAGCGCTGGTTCTTCTCCGCGCACACCGTGGCCCCGGAGCACTACGCGATGTCGGTGCAGGTGGAGCTGGCTCCGGACGCCGACAGCGGGCTGCTGGGCCGTGCGCTGGAGGCCGTGGTCGCGCACCACGACGCCCTGCGGATGCGTTTTCGCCGCGAGGGCGAGGAGTGGGTCCAGGAGTACGGCGGCGGCACGGACGCCGGCCTGCTCGACGTGTGCGACCTGACCGCGCTGGACGAGCCCTCGCGCCGCACGGTGATGCACGGGGCGGCGCTGGCGGCCCAGCGGTCCCACGACCTCGCCGCCGGCTCCCTGGTGCGGGGCGTCTTCTTCGACTTCGGTGCGGACCGGGCGCCGCAGCTGCTGCTGGCCGTCCACCACCTGGTGGTGGACGGGGTGTCCTGGCGGGTGCTGCTGGCCGACCTGGCCGCCGCGTACGACCGGCTCGCCGAGGGCAAGGCGGTGGACCTGGGCCCGAAGACCAGCAGCTACCGGCAGTGGTCCGGGCAGCTGGCCGAGCTCGTGCGGTCCGGCGGGCTCGACTCCGAGGTCCCGTACTGGCGCGCGGTGGACCCGAACGGCGCCCCCGCCCTGCCCGCCGACCGGGACGGGGCCAACACCACCGCCCACGAGCGGACCGTCGAGGTGCTGCTGGGACGGGAGGAGACCGAGGCGCTGCTGCACCGCGTACCGGCCTCCTACCGCACGCAGATCAACGACGTGCTCATGGCGGCGCTGGGCCGGACCCTGGCCGGCTGGACCGGCCGGGACCGCCTGGTGATCGGCCTGGAGGGCCACGGCCGCGAGGAGCTGTTCGACCACCTCGACCTCTCCCGCACGGTCGGCTGGTTCACCACCCACTTCCCGGTCGCCCTCGCCCTCCCGGCCGCCGGCGCCGGCTGGGGCGCGTACCTGAAGTCGGTGAAGGAGCAGCTGCGGGCGATCCCCGGGCGGGGCCTGGGCTACGACGCGCTGCGCTTCCTGTCCCGGCCGGACGGCCCCGGCCACGCGCTGCGCGGCGACCGGCTCCCGGAGATCAGCTTCAACTACCTCGGCCAGTTCCACGGCACGACGGACCAAGGCGGCCTGGTCCGCGGCCGGGTGCCCGCCTGCGGTCTCGACCACGCGCCCGAGGAGCCCCGCCCGTACCTGCTGGACGTCATCGGCCTGATCGACGACGGCCGGCTCGGCGTCAGCTGGACGTACTCCGGCGAGGTCTTCGAGCGGGCCACGATCGAGCGGCTCGCCGGGGAGTTCCTGACCGCGCTGCGCGAGATCATCGCGCACTGCCTGGCCGAGGGCAGCGGCGGCGCCACCCCCTCCGACTTCCCGCTGGCCGGTCTCGACCAGGCCGCCGTGGACCGGATCGCCGGGGACGGGCGCACGGTCGCGGACATCTACCCGCTGACGCCGACGCAGGCCGGGATGCTCTTCCACACCCTGGCCGACCCCGGCGGCCCCGGCTACTTCGACCAGATGGTCTTCGAGTTCGACGACGTGGACGACGTCGAGGTGCTGGCGGCGGCCTGGCAGTACGTCACCGACCACCTGGAACTGCTGCGCGGCTCGCTGGTGTGGGAGGGGGTGCCGCGGCCGCTGATGGTGGTCAACCGGCACGCCGAGCTCCCGGTGACCCACCTGGACTGGCGGGAGCTGCCGGAGCACGGGCACCGGGCGGAGCTGGAGCGCTTCCTCGCCGAGGACCGGGCCCGGGGCCTGGACCTGGGCACGGCTCCGCTGGCCCGGCTCACCCTGATCCGCACCTCGCAGACCGGCGTCCGGGTCGTCCGCAGCTCCCACCACGTGCTGCTGGACGGCTGGAGCACCTTCCAGATGCTGTCCGCGCTCTCCGCCGCGTACGAGGCGCTGGCGGCGGGCCGGAACCCCGTCCTGCCGGCCCACACGCCCTTCCGCGCGTACGTGGAATGGCTGGAGGCCCAGGACCTGACGCAGGCGGAGGCGTACTGGCGCGGCCGGCTGGCCGGGTTCGAGGAGCGCACCCCGCTCCCCCTCGACCGGCGTCCCGCGCCCGGCCACCAGGCGGCGTCCACCGCACGGCTGGTCCGGCGGCTCTCCCCGCAGGCCGGGGCGGAGCTGTCCGCCTTCGCCCGACGGCACCGGATCACGGTGAACGCGCTGGTGCAGGGCGCCTGGGGACTGCTGCTGTCGCGGTACACGGGCCGGGGTGACGTACTGTTCGGCGCCACCGTCTCCGGCCGGCCCGCCGATCTGCCGGGCGTGGACTCGATCGTCGGCATGACGCTGAGCACCCTGCCGGTGCGGATCGAGGTCGACGGCGCCGCGCCGGTCGCCGAGTGGCTCGGGCGGATCCACGAGGCCCAGGTGGAGGCGGCGCAGTACGAGTACGTTCCGCTGTCCCGCATCCAGGGCCAGAGCCCGCTCGGGGGCGCCACCCCGCTCTTCGAGAGCCTGGTCAACTTCGAGAACTACCCGATGACCGACGGGACGGCGGCCGCCCGGGGCTTGCGGCTGCGGAACCTGGAGAGCGTCGAGACGACCAACTTCCCGCTGGTCCTGCGCGCGTACGCGGGCGACGGGTTCGGCTACTCGCTGGCCTACGACCCCCGGCTGCTCGACGGGGCCACGGTCGAGCGCATGGCGGGCCACCTGGAGACCCTGCTGACCGGCATGGCCACCGATCCGCTGCGGGCGGTGTCCGCCGTGCCCATGCTGTCGGACGAGGAGTTCGAGCAGGAGGTCCGCGGCTGGAACGCGGCGAGCGCGGTGCCCGGCCGGGGGGAGTTCCTCCACGAGCGGTTCGCGCGGTGGGCCGCACGGACCCCGGACGCGGTGGCCGTCTCCTCCGCGGAGGGCACCGTGACCTACCGGGAGCTGGACGAGCGGGCGAACCGGCTCGCGCACCACCTGATCTCGCTGGGCGCCGGCCCCGACCGGCTGGTGGGCCTGTCGGTCGAGCGCGGCCCGATGATGGTGCTGGGCGTGCTCGGCATCCTCAAGGCGGGGGCCACCTACGTTCCGCTGGACCCGGCCTATCCGGCCGAACGGCTCGCGTTCATGGTCCGCGACTCCGGCATGGGCGTCCTGCTGACCCAGCGGGAGCTGCGGGACCGGCTGCCGGTGTCGGGGGCCGTCGAGGTGGAGCTGGACGGTGACGGGTCCGCCCTGGAGGCGCACCCGGCGACGGCGCCGCAGGTGGCGCTCAGGGGCGGGAACCTGGCCTACGTCATCTACACCTCGGGGTCGACCGGCCGCCCCAAGGGCGTCATGGTGACCCACGCGAACGCCGCGAACCTGCTGCCCTGGCTGGAGCGGGCCTACCCGGTCGACCCCAGCGACAAGGTGCTGCTGCGCACCTCGATGAGCTTCGACGTCTCGGTGTGGGAGCTGATGCTGTCGGTGCTCTCGGGGGCGACCGGGCACGTGGTCCCCACCGACGTGTCCAAGGACCCCTTCGCGCTCGCCGACGTCCTGGACCGGTACGGCATCACCATCGCGCAGTTCGTCCCGTCGCTGCTGGGCGCCCTGCCGCTGGAGCGCAGGCCGCGCGCGCTGCGCCGGCTCTTCGTCGGCGGCGAGCCGCTGCCCAAGTCGGTGGCCGACGCCGTCCGTTCCGCCTGGAACGTGCCGCTGGTCAACAAGTACGGGCCCACCGAGGCGACCATCCAGATCACCGTCGCCGAGCACCTCGGCGACGGTGACGAGGAGACCGTCTCGATCGGCGGCCCGATCGCGGGCGCCTCGCTGTTCGTGCTCGACCCGCAGCTGCGGCCGGTGCCGGTGGGCGTGGCGGGCGAGCTGTACGCGGCCGGCCCGGTCCTGTCCCGGGGCTACCTGAACCGGCCGGGGCTGACCGCCGAGCGGTTCGTGGCCTGCCCGTTCGGGGAGGCGGGGGCGCGCATGTACCGGACCGGGGACATCGTCCGGCGCACGGCGGACGGCCGGCTCCAGTTCATCGGCCGGGCCGACGACCAGGTCAAGATCCGCGGCTTCCGCATCGAGCTGGGCGAGGTCGAGGCGGCGCTGGACCGGCTGGCCGGCGTCGGCCAGGTCGTGGTGTCCGTACGGGAGGACAGCCCGGGTGTGCGCCGGCTCGTCGCCCACTACACCGCCGACCGCGCGCTGACCGCGAACGAGCTGCGCACCGCCCTGTCCGCCTCGCTGCCCGAGTACATGCTGCCCGATGCCTTCGTCCGGCTGGAGCGGCTGCCGCTGTCGCCGAACGGCAAGGTGGACCGCAAGGCGCTGCCCGCCCCGAGCGCCGCGGGAGAGCAGCAGGAGGCGCCGTACACCGCGCCGCGGACCGGGACCGAGGAGACCTTGGCCGGGCTGTGGGCCGAGGCCCTCGGTGTGCCGCGCGTCGGCGTCCACGACAACTTCTTCGACCTGGGCGGCAATTCGATCCTGGCGATCCTCGTGGTCTCCCGTACGCACAAGGCACTGGGCATCCAGGTCTCGCCGCGGTTGCTGTTCGACGCCCCGACGGTCGCCGAACTCGCGGCCGCGCTGGTCCCGTCGGACGACGCCGACGGCACGGACGGCGCGGACGGGCCGGGCGGCGGCACGGGCGGGGCCGACGGCCCGGCGATCCCGGTGGTGCCCCGTACGGGCGACCTGCCCATGTCTTTCGGGCAGCAGCGCCTGTGGTTCCTGCAGGACTTCAACGAGGACAGCACCGAATACCACTCGACGGCGGCCGTACGGCTGACGGGCGAGCTGCACGCGGACGCGCTGCGCACCGCGGCCGGCCTGCTCGCCGCCCGGCACGAGGCGCTGCGCACCACCTTCGCCCTGGCCGACGGCCGCGGGGTGCAGCGGGTCCACGAGGTGCTGGAGCCCGGCTGGCGGACGGCCGACCTGTCGGACGTCGCCGAGGAGGAGCGCGAGGAGCGGCTGCGCACCCTGGTGCGCGCCGAAGTGGACCGGCCCTTCGACCTGGAGGGCGGCCCGCTGCTGCGCCTGCTGCTGGTGCGGCTGGCCGCCGGCCGGCACGTGCTCGTCCTCGGCATGCACCACATCGTGACCGACGGCTGGTCGATGGGGATCGTCGCACGGGAGCTGGGCGCGCTGTACGCCGCGCAGGTCCGCGGGGTTCCGGCGGACCTGCCGGACGTCCCCGTCCAGTACCCGGACTTCGCCGCCTGGCAGCGCGGCAGGCTGGAGGACGGCGGTCTGCTGGAGGAGCAGCTGGCCTGGTGGCGGGACCGGCTGGACGGGGTCGCGCCGCTGGAGCTGCCCACGGACCGGCCGCGGGCGGCCGTCCGCTCGGCGCGCGGCCGCTCCGTCACCTTCGAGGTCCCGGCCGCGGTGGTGGCGGGGGTCAAGGAGGTGGCGCGGGAGCAGGAGGCCACCTTGTTCATGGCCCTGACGGCCGCGCTGAAGGTGGTGTTCGCGCGGTACTCCGGGCAGCGCGACATCGCGGTCGGCACCGCGTCGGCGGGCCGCGGCCGCGCGGGGCTGGAACACCTCGTCGGCTTCCTGGTGAACACCGTCGTGCTCCGCTCCGAGGTCGACCCGGCGATGCCGTTCCGCGAGCTGCTCGGGCAGGTCAGGGAGACGGCACTGGAGGCCTTCGCCCACGAGGAAGTGCCGTTCGAACGCGTGGTGGAGGCGGTGCGGCAGGAGCGGGACACCAGCCGGACCCCGCTGTTCCAGGTCATGGTCGTGCTCCAGAACACCCCGGGGAGCCACCTGGAGCTGCCGGGGCTGCGCACGGCGGGCTTCGAGATGGAGCGCGACTCCGCGCTGTACGACCTCACCATAGAGTTCGAGGAACACCCGGACGGGGTGCGGGGCCTGGTCGAGTACAGCAGCGAGCTGTTCGACGAGGAGACGGTCGCCCGGTTCGCCGAGCACGTGAAGACCGTCCTGGCGGGCGTCGCCGCGAGCCCGGAGCAGACCGTGGCCGGGCTTCCGCTGCTCGCGTCCGGCGAGTTCGAGCGGGTGGTGCGGGAATGGAACCGGACGGGCGGTGTGCCCGCTCCGCAGGGTCCGCTGCACGCGAGGGTCGCCGCCCGGGCCGCCGCCACCCCGGCGGCGACCGCGGTCTCCTGCGGGCCGGAGGCCCTGTCGTACGGGGAGCTGGACGAGCGGGCGAACCGGCTCGCGCACCACCTGGTGTCCCTGGGCGCGGGCCCCGGCGTGCTGGTGGGCCTGTCCGTCGAGCGCGGCGTGGACATGGCCGTCGCCATGCTCGGCATCCTCAAGTCCGGGGCGGCCTACGTTCCGCTGGACCCCGCCTATCCGGCGGACCGGCTGGCGCACATGGTCCAGGACTCCGGGGCGCGGATCCTGGTCACCCACCGCGGCCTGGAGCGGCGGCTGCCGCAGACGCGGGCCGCGGTGGTCGACCTGGACGGCGACGCCCCGGCGATCGGCCGGCGTCCGGGGACGGCGCCGCGGACCGCGGTGTCGGGCACGGACCTCGCCTACGTGATCTACACCTCCGGTTCCACCGGCCGCCCCAAGGGCGTGGCCGTCGAGCACCACTCGGTGCTGCACCTGCTGGAGAACTGCCGCCCGGTCTACGGGTTCGACGAGCGGGACGTGTGGACGGTCTTCCACAGCTACGCCTTCGACTTCTCGGTGTGGGAGCTGTGGGGCTGCCTGGTCACGGGCGGCCGCGCGGTGATCGTCCCGCGGGACACGGCGCGCAGCCCGGAGGCCATGTGGTCGCTGCTCGACGAGGAAGGCGTGACGGTGTTCAGCCAGACGCCGTCGATGTTCCGCGAGCTGGTGGCCACGGCGGCGGAGCGCGGCTCGGCGCAGCCGCCGGCGCTGCGGTGGGTGGTGTTCGGCGGTGAGCCGCTGGAGCCCAAGCACCTCGCGACCTGGTTCGACCGGTACGGATCGGCCCCGGCCCGGCTGGTGAACATGTACGGCATCACCGAGACCACCGTGCACGTGACCTTCCAGGAGGTGCGGGCCGGGCATCTGGCGGACGGGGGCCGGATCCCGGTGGGGCGGCCGCTGCCCGGCTACCGGGTGCTGCTGCTGGACGCCGCGGGCCGGCCGGTGCCGGTGGGGGTGCCCGGCGAGATCCACGTGGCGGGCGGCGGTCTGGCCCGCGGCTACCTGAACCGGCCCGAGCTGACGGCCGAGCGTTTCCCGCTGAACCCGTATGGCGCACCCGGTGAGCGGATGTACCGCTCCGGCGACCTGGCGCGCTGGCGGCCGGACGGCACCCTGGAACACCTCGGCCGCAGCGACGACCAGGTCAAGGTGCGCGGGTTCCGGATCGAGCCCGGGGAGATCGAGGCGGCGCTGCTGGACCACGGGTCCGTCCGGGAGGCCGTGGTCGTCGCCCACCAGGACGAGGGCGGGCACCGCAGGCTCGTCGCCTACCTGGTGGGCGGTGCGGGGCTGTCCACGGCGGAGCTGCGCGAGCACCTCGCGTCCTCGCTGCCCGACTACATGATCCCGGCCCTGTTCGTGGTGCTGGACGCCCTGCCGCTGTCGCCGTCCGGGAAGGTGGACCGGCGCGCGCTGCCCGCCCCGGAGGCACAGGCCGACGCGTCCGGCGCCGAGTTCGTCGCTCCGCGCGACGCCGCGGAGGAGGCTCTGGCCCGGATCTGGGCGGAGGTGCTGGGTGTGGACCGGGTCGGCGTCCACGACAACTTCTTCCACCTCGGCGGTGACTCGATCCTGTCCATCCAGGTCGTGTCCCGGGCCCGGCAGGAGGGTCTGCAGCTGACCTCCCGGCTGCTCTTCCTGCACCAGACCATCGCCTCCCTGGCCGCGCGGGCCGCGGCGGCCGGACCGGGCCACGCGCCCGCGGCGGACGTCGAACCGGAGCGCGGCACCGTCGAACTCACCCCGGTCCAGCGGTGGTTCCTCGACCAGCAGGAGGGCGTCACCCCGGACCAGTACGCGATGTCGGTACGGGTCGAACTGGCTCCCGGCACCGATCCCGTGCTGCTCGGCCGGGCGCTGGACGCCGTGATCGCCCACCACGACGCCCTGCGGCTGCGGTTCACCCGCGGCCCGGAGGGCTGGGTGCAGGAGTACGGCGACGCGCCGCGCGGCGTGCTCGAGGTCTGCGACCTGTCCGGCGCGCCGGACCCGGCCGCCCGGGAGCGGGCCGCCGACGAGGCGGCGCTGGCCGCCCAGCAGGGGCTCGAACTGGCCTCGGGGACCCTGGTCCGGGGCGTCTTCTTCGGCCTCGGCGGGGACCGGCCGCCGCAGCTGTTCCTGGCCGTGCACCACCTGGTGATGGACGGCGTCTCCTGGCGGGTGGTCCTGGAGGACCTGGCCACCGCGTACGGGCAGCTCGCCGGCGGCGGCGTAGCCGACCTCGGTGCCCGCAGCAGCAGCTATCGGCAGTGGGCCCGCCGGCTGGCCGACCACGTCCGGTCCGGCGGCCTCGACCACGAGGCGGAGTACTGGACGGGAACCGCGGGCTCCCGGGCCGTCCCGCAGGACGGCGAGAGCGCCGGCACCCACGGGGCCAACACCTACGGGGGCAGCGCCGTGGCGTCCGTCCGGCTGGGCCGGGAGGCGACCGGTGACCTGCTCAAGCGGGTGCCCGGGGCCTTCCGCACCCAGATCAACGACGTGCTGCTGACGGTGCTGGGGCGGGTGCTGGGCGAGTGGGCCGGCGCCCCGGTGACCGTCGCCCTGGAGGGCCACGGCCGCGAGGAGCTGTTCGAGGACGTGGACCTGTCCCGCACCGTGGGCTGGTTCACCACGATCCACCCCGTCACCCTGGAGGTTCCGGCCGGCGACTGGCCGCCCGCGCTCAAGGCGGTACGCCGCCTGCTGCGCTCCGTGCCCGGACGGGGGCTGGGCTACGGCGCCCTGCGCCACTTGTCCGCACCGGAGGGACCCGGCCGGGCGCTGGCCGCCCAGGAGCAGCCGCGTGTGAGCTTCAACTACATGGGCCAGTGGGACCAGGCCGCCGATCCGCAGGGGCTGGTCCGCGGGCACCTGGACTCCCTGGGCCGCGACCGGGCGCCCGGGCTCACGCGCCCGCACCTGATCGACATCGTGGCGGCCGTCGTCGACGGCGAGCTGCGGATCGACTGGATCCACTCCCCCGCGCACCACCGCACCGCCACCGTCGAGCGCCTGGCCCACCGGTTCCTGCGGGGACTGGAGCAGATCACCCGCCAGGCACGTGCCAACTGAAGGGTTCTTCCCGTGAGTCGCTATGTCTTGAACCAGAACGAAACGGATGCGGTGGCCGGGCTGGCGGACCGCTTCCTCGCCGGCCACCAGGGCTGGGAGCCGCTCATCCTCGCCGATGAGATCAGGGCGGAGTCCGAGCGGCTGCCGCTCGGGATACGGCAGTTCCTGGTGTCCTGCCGGACCGCCGAGGAGCCCGTCATCACCCTGGCGAACCTGCCCGTCGACGAACGTCTGGTGCCGACCCCGGCGAGCTGGCAGGTCGCCGAGAAGGAGGGAGCGGCGGTCCGCGAGGAGCTGGTGCTGCTGCTGATCGCCTCCGTGCTCGGGGATCCCTTCGCCTGGGCGAACCAGCAGAACGGCCGCCTGGTGCACGACGTCTGCCCGGCCAGGGGCCAGGAGTCCTCATTGACCAGCGCGAGCAGTGAAACCCAGCTCACCCTGCACACCGAGGACGTGTTCCACGCCTGCCGGGGGGACTACGTGGCCCTCATGTGCCTGCGCAACCCGGACCGGGTGGGCACGACCGTGGCGGGGCTCGACTCCCGTTCCCTGCCGGAGCCGTTGCGGGAGGTGCTGGCGCAGGAGCGCTTCCGCTTCTACCCGGACGACTCCCATGCGGTGCCGCCCCGCTACTGCGGCGGGCGGCCCGTCGCCCGGGAGGAGCGCGAACACGAGGTGGCTTCCGTCCTGTTCGGCCCCGCCGATGCCCCGTACCTGCGGATCGACGCGGACTTCACCAGCGCGCTGCCCGGTGACACGGAGGCCGCTGAGGCCATGCAGGAGTGCGCCGGGCTGCTGAACGCGTCCGCCGAGCGGGTCGTGCTCGGCCCGGGCGAGGCGGTCTTCCTGGACAACTACCGGGTGGTCCACGGCCGGGACGTGTTCGTGCCCCGGTACGACGGCGAGGACCGGTGGCTCAAGCGCACGAGTGTGGTCCGCGACCTGCGGCGCACGTACGTGCACACGCGGTCCCGCTCCCGCGTGCTGGGCTGACATGGCCAGGAAGGACTTCACTCTGCTGTGGGCGAGCCAGGCGGTCGGCGAGTTCGCCTACAGCACCTCCCTGATCGCGCTGCCCCTGCTGGTGCTGACGATCACCGGGTCCCCCTCGCAGGCGGGTGTCATCGCGTTCGCCGACGCCGCCGCCCTGCTGCTCGCCGGGCTGCCGGCGGGCGCCGTGGCCGACCGGTACGACCGGCGGTCGGTGATGCTCTGGTGCGAGGGGGTGCTGGTGGCGGTGTTCGGCGTCGCGGCGCTGTCGTTGTGGGTGGAGGTGGCCGCGCTGCCGGTCCTGGTGCTGCTGGCGCTGGTGAGCGGTGCGGCCACCGCGGTCCTGCTCGCCGCGGGCGCGGCGATGGTGCCGGCGCTGGTCCCCCGGGAGGAGCTGTCCGGCGCCGTCGCGATGAACTCGGCGCGCACGTACGCCGGCCAGCTCGCCGGCACCTCGGCGGGCGGCTTCCTGCAGGCGATGCGGAACGCTCTGCCGTTCGCCTTCGGCGCCGTCGCCCACGCGGTCAGCTTCGTCCTGCTGCTCTTCATCAAGCCGCAGCCGCCCGCCGGACGGGAGGCGGCCGGGGAGGAGGCCGGGAAGGGAGCCGGGGAGGGGGCCCGGAAGTGGTCCGCCCGGGACCTGGTGGACGGGATCCGCTGGATCTGCGGCCAGCCCTTCCTGCGGCTGGGCCTGCTGTACGCCACGGTCACCAACTTCTTCTACGGAGCGGTGTACTTCGTCGTGATCGCATCGGCGAAGACGAGCGGGATGAGCTCGGGCCTGGTCGGCGTGATGGCCGCGCTGCTCGGGGTCGGCGGACTGCTGGGCGCCCTGGCGGCGCCCCGGCTGCAGCGGGTCCTGACCGGGTCCCGTCCCATCTACCTCGTCCTGTGGCTCTTCGCCGTGCTGACCGCGGGGATCGCCCTGCTGCCGGGCGGCTACACGCCGGGCGTCCTGCTGGGCGTCACGGCGTTCACCGCGCCGACCGCGAGCGCCTACTTCACGACGTACCAGCTGCTGCTCACCCCGGACACGCATCGCGGCCGGGTGATGAGCGTGGCGAACATCTGCAGTGCGGGCGGCGCGGCGGTCGCGCCGCTCGCCGGGGGCGCCGCCTTCGACTTGTGTGGACGGCCGGTCACTCTGCTGGCCTGCTCGGCCCTGCTGGGGCTCATCGCCCTGTCGGCCGTGCTGAGCCCGGTCATGCGCCGCCCACCGGAGCCGCCGGCCGTGGCGGAGGCGGGCGACGGGGCGGCCACGGTGCCGCAGTCAGCGCGGTGAGCACGCACATCAGGCGTCGCCGGCCCGACTGATCAGGAATCCGGGATGTCAGAGCCCGATGGCTCGAAACCACCCTGCCCCGAGGCCGGTTGATCACTGTAGGCTCGTCGACAGTCATCAACTCATGTGGATGCGCAAGGTATGGGGGCGCGCGGGTGACCGCGTGCATGGCTTTGACATCAGGAGAAATGCGTTGGTTACCCTCCGACTGACCGTCGAGGACCTGTCGCGAATACGCTTCATCGGCACGCTGGGGGCGGAGTTCGAATCGCGCCTCGCGGAGCTCAGATACGCGGAGCCGCTCCAGGACGAGTTCAGCGAGTGGCGTCGGAAGGTGAAGCGGAGACTGCGCCGCATCTCCACCATCGCGGCGTCCGCACCACCGCCGGCGTCCCGCGCCGCGACCGGGCCCTCCCCCGTCGGGGGGTACTTCCACGCGACGGCCGTCGAACCGTTCTGGGGGCGGATCCGCAGCCATCTGGAGATGGAGCGGGAGCTGTTCGGGCGCACGGCCCTCGCGGGCGGGGTGGAAAGCGCGCTCAACCGGCTGCACCCGACGATCGACTGGGACGCCCCCTACTTACGGGTGGACAACGGGCAGAACGCACGGGAGATCCGGCTCACGGGGGACGGGATCGTCCTCGCCCCCTCCCTGTTCGCCAGCCGTCCGCTCGTCCTGGACCCGGAGAGCGGACGGCAGGGGCTGACCACCCTGGTGTACAACGTCCCGCTCGACACCGAGTCCGCCTCCTCCCTGTGGCAGGCCGAGGAGGACGGCGCCGCGGCCCTGCGCGAACTGCTCGGGCACACCCGGGCGAGCGTCCTCGAAAGCGTGCGCGTGCCCAGCTCCACCGGGGACATCTCCCGCCGCCTGCACATCTCGAAGCCGTCCGCGAGCAAGCACGTCAGCGTGCTCCGGCGGTCCGGGCTGGTGGCGACCGAGCGCAAGAGCAACCTCGTCGTCCACCGCCTCACCCACCTCGGCGAAGCCGTTCTCGGATAGAAGGATGGGCCGCAACACCATGAGCAAGAAGTCCCCCTGGCTGGTGTCCTACGGGCCCGGCCCGGACGCGGAGACCCGCGTGATCGCCTTCCCGCACGCCGGCGGCAGCGCCAGCTTCTTCCGCGACTGGGCGCAGCACCTGGGCCCCGGCTGCGCGTTGCAGTCCGTCCAGTACCCGGGCCGGGAGAACCGGCTGGCCGAGCCGCTGGTCCCCTCGATGGAGCAGCTGGCGCAGGGCGTGGCCCGGGCGCTGGCCGACGGGCCCGCGGCCGCACGCGAGACCGTGTTCTTCGGGCACAGCATGGGCGCCGCGGTCGCCTACGAGACCCTGCGGCTGCTCGAGGCCTGGGGCTCCCCCTCTCCGCCCGTCACACGGCTGTGCGTGTCGGGCCGGGAACTGCGGGCCGCTCCCGAGCCGGGCGCCGCGGCCGTCCCGGACGTCCCGGTCGTCCCGGTCGTCCCGGTCGTCCCGGTCGTCCGCGACGACGAGGAGCTCATGGCCTCCATGACGCGACTGGGCGGAACCCGCTCGGCGGTCCTGGACGATCCGGATCTGCGGGACATGGTGCTGGACATCGTCCGCAACGACTACCGCCTGATCGACGCGTACCGGCCCGACCCGGGCGCCGCGCCCCTGCGCGCCGAGGTCCTCGCCCTGACCGGGGACCGCGATCCCCAGGTGGACCTCGGCCGGATCGACGCGTGGGCCTCGGTCACGACCGGTGCGTACGCGCGCCACGTGTTCCCGGGAGGCCACTTCTACCTCACCGACCACGCACCACGGCTGCTGCGGCTCGTGACGGGAGGACGGGCGGCAGGCTGAACCGTCACCGACGAAGGTAAAATGCGCCTTCGAAGATGGAGGCACGGCGCATGACCAACCCCGACGACAAGCCGACCAGCAGCCTGGCCGACAAGCTGAACCACCTGTTCAGCAGCACGGCCCCGGCCGGCCGCGGGCCTTACACGGGCGAAGAGGTCGCACGGGCGATCACGGCGTCCGGCGTCCCCATCTCGGGCAGCTACATCTGGCTGCTGCGCAAGGGACAGCGCGACAATCCGACGCTGCGGCACATCGAGGGGCTGGCGAAGTTCTTCGGTGTGCCGCCCGCGTACTTCTTCGACGACGAGGTGACCGACACCGTCAACTCCGAGCTGGCCCTCCTGGCGGCCATGCGGGACGCCCAGGTCCAGCGGGTCGCGCTGCGGACCGCCGGGCTGTCGGAGCGGAGCCTGCGTTCCATCAACGAACTGATAGAGCGGGTCCGTGAGTTGGAGGGGCTCGGGGAGAATCCGCCGCAATCCGGGAGTACCGCCGGGGACTGACGCGAAGCCCCCCTTGACAGGTCCGTACTGGCGCAAACCCGCCTGTACCCACCGGGACAACTGTGCTGGGGTAGAACTCCTGACGATCACTCGGGGGGATCCTCATGTTCAGCGGTGCAGCACTCAGCGTCGACGTGCTGTGATCGTCGTGCGCTGGCGATCGAAACTCGGGGGCCCGGCCGCCAACCCACTGGCCGAGAGGTGCCTGGAGAAGGTGCGGGGCCTGCGTCTGCCGCCCGGGGAGAAGCTGACCATCGGCGAACTGTGCGACTACGTCGGCACCCTGCGCGAACGGCAGGTGCACATCGTCACCCTGGCCCTCCCCTCCACCGGACCGCACGGACTGTGGGTCTCCACCGACACCCGGGACTACATCTTCGCCGAGGAGCGCCTGGTTCCCGTCCATCAGCAACAGGTGATCCTCCACGAGATCGGCCACGTCGTGTGCGACCACGACACCTCGCCCGTCATGACCCGGGACGCCTCGCTTCTCCTGATGCCCTCGCTCGACCCGGCGCTCGTACGGCGCGTCATGGGCCGGGAACACGGCGACTCGGAGGCCGAGGTGGAGGCCGAGCTGGTGGGCTCGCTGATCGGCGGGCTCATCAGCACGTGGAACGTCCACCCGACCTGGACCGTGCCGCCGGAGGCCCGGGACATCGCCGAGCGGCTGAGCTCCCTGGAATCGCCCGTGGCGCGGGACCCGGCGTGAACACCCTCCTCTACCCGCTGTGTTCGGCGGTGGCCCTGGCGGCGCTCCTCTACAAGGCCCGGGTGCTCAGGACGGACCGCTCGGTCCCCCAGGTCGCCCTGGTCGCCAACTTCCTGCTGCTCTTCGTCATCTTCACCGTGTCCACCCCGTCCGTCTGGGTGCGGGTCAGCGCGTTCGCGGGGATCGAGAACTTCTCCGGCCTGCTGACCCAGAGCTGCGTGGTCATCATGACCGTCTGCCAGCAGCTCGTACTTCTGCACTTCAGCCACGGACCGGAAACGGCCCGCCGCAAGGCGGTCCCCCGCGTGGTGGCACTGGGGCTGGTACTGGTCACCATGTCGGTGCTGTTCTTCGCCGCGACGGCCCACGGCGAGGCGCCCCACGACTTCGCCGTGGCGCGCGCCCAGTTCACCCCCGCCTACCTCGTCGTCTACCTCGCCGCCTTCACGGCGAACCAGGTCCAGGTCGGGGTGATGGGCCGGCGGTACGCCAGGATCGCGCCGTCCCCGTGGCTGCGCCGCGGCCTGCGCATGGTCGCCCTCACCCTGCCCTTCGCGCTCCTCTACACGGGGGCCCGGGCCGCCGACGTCCTCGCGGCCCAGCTCGGCCACGACGGACGCGCCTGGGAGCCCGTCGCGCAGATCGGGGTGGCCATCGCCGTGATCGTCCAGACGATCGGCTGGATCCTGCCCGACTGGGGCCCGCACCTCACCTCCCTGCGCGACCGCCTGGGACACCGGATCGCCCACCGCGCGCTGGGCCCCCTGCACCGCAGCCTCACCGAGCACGTACCGGAACCCGTTCTGCCGTTCACCCGGGCCCTGGACCTGCGGACCCGCCTGTACCGCATGGTGATCGAGATCCGCGACGCCCAGTGGGCCCTGCGCACCTGGATGGACGCGGACGTGGCCGAGCTGGCCCGGCAGGACGCCGAGCGGGCCGGCCTGCGCGGCGAGGAGCTGGCGGCCGTGGTGGAGGCGGCCCAGCTCCGCAACGCGATCGACGCGAAGCGGCGCGGTCTCCCGCCCCCGCGGCAGCCGCAGACGCCCATGGCCGCGGCCCCCGGCGACCTCGCGGCCGAGCTCGCCTTCCAGCGCAGGCTCGCCCGCGCCATGTCCTCGCCCCTCGCCGTCCGCTACGCCGGCCGGCCCGAAACCCCCAGCACACCACGCAAGGAACCCGCATGACCCTGAACCCCGCGCCGACGGCCCTTCCCCAGCCCTTCGGCGGCGACTTCCCGGCCGACCCCCACACCATGTACGCGCAGCTGCGCGAGAAGGGGTCCGTCCACCGCGTGGCGCTGCCGGACGGCTCGCCGGTATGGCTGGTGACCCGGGAGGCCGATGTCCGCCAGGGCCTCACCGACCCCCGGCTGTCCGTCGACAAGAGGCACTCCGGGACGGGCTTCACAGGCTTCGCCCTGCCCCCGGCGCTCGACGCGAACCTGCTGAACATGGACGCCGACGACCACCTCAGGCTGCGCCGCCTGGTGTCCCAGGGGTTCACCCCCCGCCACGTCGAGAGCCTGCGCGGCTCCGTCCAGGCGGCGGTGGACGCGGGGGTCGACCGGCTCGTGGCGCGCATGGAGGCCGAGGGGCGGGCCGACGTGGTCGCGGAGCTCGCCAGGCCCCTGCCCCTCACGGTCATCGGTCAGCTGCTCGCGGTGCCGGTGGCGGACCGGGAGGCGTTCTCCGGCTGGGTGGCCGCCATGCTCGCACCGGCGTCGCGCCAGGAGCTCGGCTCCGCGATCGGGGCCGTCCACGGCTTCCTGCTCGATCTGGTGGCCCGGCGGCGCGCCCACCCCGGCGACGACATGCTGTCGGACCTGATCGCCGCCCGGGACGACGAGGACCGGCTCACCGAGAACGAGCTCGTCTCGCTGGCCTTCCTCCTCCTCATGGCGGGGAGCGAGAACGTCCAGCACCTGCTGGCCAACGGCCTGCTCACCCTGCTGACGCACCCCCGGGAGCTGGCGGCCCTGCGGACGCGTCCGGAGCTGCTGCCGCAGGCCGTGGAGGAGCTCTTGCGCCACTCCCACCCCAACCACACCGCGATCCGGCGGTTCCCGACCGAGCCCGTCGACATCGGCGGCGTACGGATCCCCGCGGGCGACACCGTGCTGTTCTCCCTGGCCGCCGCCCACCGCGACCCGGCCCGCTACCCGGACCCCGACCGGTTCGACCTCGACCGGGAGGACAAGGGCCACCTCTCGCTCGGCCACGGCCTGCACTACTGCCTCGGCGCCCCCCTGGCCCGCATGCAGGTGTCCCTCGCCCTCGGCACGCTCCTGCGCCGCGTGCCGTCCCTCCGGCTCGCGTGCCCGGTGGAGGAGATCCGGTGGACGACCACCTTCAGGTTCCACGCCGTGCGGGAGCTGCCGGTCGCCGCACCGGCGGACGGCGGGGCTACGCGCAGGACGGGCACAGCCCCCGGTAGGTGACCTCGACCCCGGACACGGTGAAGCCGAACCGTTCCTCCGCCGGGAGGGCGGCCAGCGGGCTGGCGGCCGGGTGGACGTCGCGGATGAGGCCGCAGCCGGAGCACACCAGGTGCTGGTGGGGACGGTGCGCGTTCGGGTCGTAGCGCTTCGCACGGCCGTCGGTGGAGACCTCCACGACCTCGCCGAGGGAGACCAGCTCGCCCAGCGCGTTGTAGACGGTGGCCCGGGAGATCTCGGGCAGCCGCTCCGCCGCGCGGGCGTGCACCTCGTCCGCCGTGAGGTGCACGTGCTCGCCTTCGAGGACCTCCGCGACGACGCGCCGCTGGGACGTCATCCGCCAGCCACGCCCCCGCAGCCGCTCGAGCAGATCACTCATATCGGCTCCCCGATGAGATATTGGCTTGGTGTCCGTCTTGACTTGGATTCTGTCCATCGTAGGATCGGTTCTGTTGATAGCCAAGAGGATGAATGACCCCAAAGCGGCAGGAGTCATTCGAGACCGTCCAGGACGTGACCACCTCGGCGTCGAGACCGCGATCCGCCTGGTCCGGAAGGATTCCCATGTCTGAGAACCACGATGCAATCGTCGTAGACGCCAAAACGGAGGGCGGAGGTGGCTGCCCCGTCGCGCACGGGCGCGCCCCGCACCCCACCCAGGGCGGCGGAAACCGCCAGTGGTGGCCCGAGCGGCTCAACCTGAAGATCCTCGCCAAGAACCCCGCCGTGGCCAATCCCCTGGGTGAGGAGTTCGACTACGCGGCCGCGTTCGAGGCCCTGGACCTCGCGGCGGTGAAGCGTGACATCGCCGAGGTGCTCACCACCTCGCAGGACTGGTGGCCGGCGGACTTCGGCCACTACGGCCCGCTCATGGTCCGCATGGCCTGGCACAGCGCGGGCACGTACCGCATCAGCGACGGCCGCGGCGGCGCGGGCGCCGGCCAGCAGCGCTTCGCCCCCCTGAACTCGTGGCCGGACAACGGCAACCTGGACAAGGCCCGCCGTCTGCTGTGGCCGGTCAAGCAGAAGTACGGCCAGTCCATCTCCTGGGCCGACCTCATGATCCTCACCGGCAACGTCGCCCTGGAGACGATGGGCTTCAAGACCTTCGGCTTCGCCGGCGGCCGCGCCGACGTCTGGGAGGCCGACGAGGACGTGTACTGGGGCCCCGAGACCACCTGGCTCGACGACCAGCGCTACACCGGCGACCGTGAGCTGGAGAACCCGCTCGGCGCGGTCCAGATGGGCCTGATCTACGTCAACCCGGAGGGCCCCAACGGCAACCCGGACCCGATAGCCGCGGCCCGCGACATCCGCGAGACGTTCCGCCGGATGGCGATGAACGACGAGGAGACCGTCGCCCTCATCGCCGGCGGCCACACCTTCGGCAAGACCCACGGCGCGGGCCCGGCCGACAACGTCGGCGCCGACCCCGAGGCCGCCCCGCTCGAGGCCCAGGGCTTCGGCTGGGCGAACACGTACGGCACCGGCAAGGGCGCCGACACGATCACCAGCGGTCTCGAGGTCACCTGGACCAGCACCCCCACCCAGTGGGGCCAGGGCTTCTTCAAGAACCTCTTCGAGTACGAGTACGAGCTCACCCAGAGCCCGGCCGGCGCCCACCAGTGGGTGGCCAAGGACGCCGAGGCGATCATCCCCGACGCCCACGACGCGTCGAAGAAGCACCTCCCGATGATGCTCACCACCGACCTGTCGCTGCGCTTCGACCCGGTCTACGAGCAGATCTCGCGGCGCTTCTACGAGAACCCCGACCAGTTCGCGGACGCCTTCGCCCGCGCCTGGTACAAGCTGACGCACCGCGACATGGGTCCGATCGTCCGCTACCTCGGCCCGGAGGTCCCCTCCGAGACGCTGCTGTGGCAGGACCCGCTGCCGGCGCGCGAGGGCGAGCTCGTCGACGCCGCGGACATCGCCTCCCTCAAGGAGCAGATCCTCGGCTCCGACCTCACCACCGCGCAGCTGGTCTCCGCGGCCTGGGCCTCCGCCTCCTCCTTCCGCGGCAGCGACAAGCGCGGCGGCGCCAACGGTGCCCGCATCCGCCTGGAGCCGCAGCGCACCTGGGAGGTCAACAACCCGGACGACCTCGCGCAGGTGCTGCGCACCCTCGAGGGCATCCAGGCCTCCTTCAACGCCGCGGGCGGCAAGCAGGTCTCGCTGGCCGACCTGATCGTGCTCGCGGGCTCCGCGGCCGTCGAGAGGGCCGCCAAGGACGGCGGCGTCGAGATCGAGGTGCCGTTCACCCCGGGCCGGGTCGACGCCTCCCAGGAGCAGACGGACATCGAGTCCTTCGCCGCGCTCGAGCCGGCCGCCGACGGCTTCCGCAACTACGTCGGCAAGGGCAACCGCCTGCCGGCCGAGTTCCTGCTGACCGACAAGGCGAACCTGCTGACGGTCAGCGCGCCCGAGATGACCGTGCTCGTCGGTGGTCTGCGGGTCCTGGGCGCCAACCACGCCGGGTCGAAGCACGGCGTCTTCACGGACAAGCCGGGCACGCTGTCCAACGACTTCTTCGTCAACCTGCTCGACATGGGGACGACCTGGAAGTCGACGTCCTCGGCGCAGGACGAGTTCGAGGGCCGTGACGCCTCCGGCGCGCTCAAGTGGACCGGTACCCGTGCCGACCTCGTCTTCGGCTCGAACTCCGAGCTGCGCGCGCTCGCGGAGGTCTACGCGAGCGACGACGCGAAGGAGAAGTTCGTGAAGGACTTCGTCGCCGCGTGGAACAAGGTCATGAACCTCGACCGGTTCGACCTGGTCTGATCCCGGCGTCCGGGCCGGCCCCTCCGGGGGCCGGCCCGGACGTTTTTCCGTACCCCGGTACTTCCCCAGTGGGCCGCCCCCGTGCGGCCCACCACCATTTGGGCCCCGTCCGGGCGGCCCGTTCCTGGGGGCGGCGGGCGGGAATAGCGGGTGGACAGCTCCCATGTGCGGGCGGGGCGGGTGGCGTTGACTCGGGCATGCCGATCGGCCCGTACGGCGACTGAAGACCACTCGACCCGACCTCCGAGGAGGTGACTTCGATGAGCGTACTCAAGCTCCAGAACCTGCAGCCCGTGGCGACGAACAACAGCGCTGCCGTCATCAGCCTGACGAGCAGCAGCAGCACCTGCTGCTCCACCAAGCCGGTGTAACCCCCGACGGCGATCCGTGCCGGGACGCGCTGTGTCCCCGTACGGATCGCCGTTTCCGTTTCTCCCGGCCGCTGCCGGCCGCGGCCCCCGGACGATCACAGAGGCGGACATGCGCAACGAACGATGGGTCTACCGGTTCCTCTTCGCGTGGGACGACACGCTGTTCTTCGACCCGCTCGACGTCTTCTACGAGCCGAGGGCGGACCACTTCCTCGCCGGGCTCGACGAGCAGGTGCGGGCGCGGTTCGTGCGCAGCGGCATCTGGTGGAGCCACCGGCACAACCCGGACCTGCCGGCGCAGGGCTGGAAGATCCACGTCTCGGCGAGCCAGGGCGCCGTGCGTGAGGTCGCCGCCTCGGTGATCGCCCATCTGACGGCGCACGAGATCGACTTCAAGATCGCTCTGGACCTGAACATCTTCGAGATGCTCAACTCGAAGGCCATGTCCCGGGGCAGCGGCGGCAAGCTGGTCACCGTCTACCCGCGCGACGACGAGGAGTTCAGGACCTGCCTGGCCGACCTGGCCCGCGTCCTGGAGGGCGTCGAGGGCGCCTACGTCCTGTCGGACCTGCGCTACCGGGACAGCAAGGCGCTCTACTTCCGCTACGGCCAGTTCCTCGACACGCACGCCGTCGACGTCCTCGGGCGGCGGGTGCCGCACATCCTCGGCCCGGACGGGCCCGTCCCCGACGACCGGCAGCCCGGGTACGCCCAGCCGTGGTGGGTGCCGTGGCCGTTCGCCGACTGGAAGCCCGCCGACGAGGACGAGGGGGACGGCCTGCTGGGCGGCCGCTTCCGGGTGACCGGGGCCCTCCAGTTCTCCAACAGCGGCGGGGTGTACACGGCCGAGGACACCGCCGACGGCGACCGGAAGGTGGTCCTCAAGGAGGCCCGCCCGCACACCAACATCAACCCGCGCCAGGACCACGACGCCGTGGACATCCTCGCCCGGGAGTGGAGGTTCCTGAACCGGCTGGCCGGCGCCGGCTCGTACCCGGAGCCGGTCGCCGCGTTCCGGCACTGGGAACACCACTACATCGCCATGGAGTTCATCGAGGGCTCCGACGTCCGCTCGGTGCTGCTCGTACGCAACCCGCTCGCACGGCCCGAGTTCGACATCGAACGCTCGCGGGAGTTCCTGAAGATCTTCATTGCCGTGTTCCGCGGACTGGCCCGCGCGATCCGGGCCGCCCACGAACGCCAGGTGATCCTGGGCGACTTCACCCCCGCGAACCTGCTCATCGACACCGACACCCACGAGGTGACCGTCGTCGACCTGGAGGCGTGCCGGCTGGCCGGGGGCGGGGCCGAGGACGGGAGCGGCGACGCGGCGCTGGAGAAGCCGGTCGAGCTGTTCACCCCGGGGTTCAGCCTCTCCCGGAGCCGCTTCGAGGCATCCGGACCCGAGGGCGACCTGTACGGCCTGGCGAACACCATGGCCTACTTCATCTTCCCGATCGCCGCCATGTCGTACGTACGCGAGGACGTCCTGGACACCTACCGGATCTTCACCGACTCCCTGGGCTGGCCGGAGCGGATCCACGAACTGCTCACCGACCTGGCCCATGCGCGGATCACCCTCACCGAGGTGCTCGAGGCCCTGGAATCCGAGGCGGACCTGATCGCCCGGGTCGAGGCCGCGCCGCCGCGGCCGGTCGTCGAGGAGCGGCTCGGGCTCGCGGAGGCCGAGGCCGGGGTGGCCGCGTTCGTCGAGGCCGTCGCCGACCCCGACCGGGCGACGCTCTTCCCCGTGGACCCGTTCGCCCACGTCACCAACCCGCTGAGCCTGGGCTTCGGGGCCAGCGGCGTCCTGTGGTCACTGAACGCCTCCGGCATCCCGATCCGCCCCGAATGGCGCGGCTGGCTGAGCGACAAGCTGGCCGGCATCGACGTGGAGGAGTACCCGGACGGACTCATGAGCGGCCTGGCCGGCATCGCCTGGGCCGCGGACTCGCTCGGGCTGCGGACCCAGGCCAGGGGGCTGCTGGCCCAGGCCAACCGGCGCGCACCCGAGACCGGCGACCACACCTTTTACTACGGCCTCGCCGGGCTGGGCATGACGAACCTGCGCTTCTTCCTGCGCGGGCACGATCCGCGCGATCTCGCCGCCGCGCAGGAGTGCGCGCGCGTGCTGTGCGACGCCGCGCAGCGCGACGGCCGGCACGCCTACTGGCTGAACGAGTTCTCGTCCAAGGGGCCGTTGACCGGCCTCGGCTTCGGCCAGGCCGGTGTGGCCCTGTTCCTGTTGCGGATGCACCAGGTCGCCGGCGACGACCGCTGCCTGCGGCTCGGGCGGGCCGCGCTCGCCTGGGAGATGGCCCATGCCAAGCCCCTGGACCCCGACGCCGCCGACAGCCCTGTCATGTTCGAGCACGAAGGGACGATGGAGCCGTACGTCGAGGTGGGCTCCGCGGGCGTGGCCCAGGTGCTGCTGCGCTACGGGGACCTGGACTCGGCACGGACCGTGCTGCGCGGGCTGGACGCCCGGCACTCGGTGCTGCCGGGGTACGCCTTCGGCATGAGCGGGGTCGCCGACGCGCTGCTGGACGCCGCCGAGTTCACCGGTGACCGCACCTACCGCGACACCGCGCTGCGGCAGCTCGATTTCGTCCGGAAAGTGTTCCTGTTCGAGCCCGCCGAGCGCTTCGGAGTGCCGCGCCGGGACGGGGTGACCCCGCTGGGCGTGCCCGGCGAGGGACTGCTGCGCTGCTCCTGCGACTACCTGACGGGGTCGGCGGGCGTGCTGCGGGTGCTGCACCGCGTGAACGGCGGTGGCACGGCCGACTTCCTGCTGGACGAGGCCGCGCGGTGAACCAGTTGTGGCTCACGCTGAGCGGTCACCGGGCCCGGTTCGTCGTGATCACGGCCGCCGAGGCGACCATGGGCGGGCTCGAGGCCCTGCTGCACCCGCTCCTGCTCAAGGCCCTGTTCGACCAGGCGATCCTGGCCGCGGACTTCCACAGGTTCCTCGTCCTCGGCTGCGGTTACCTGGTGCTCGGCCTGAGCCTGAACCTCGCGGGGTACGGGGTCTCCGCGTGGCGCAAGCGGTGCGAGAACGCGTTCACGCTGGTGCTGGAGACGGAGCTGCTGGGGCGCACCCTCGGCCAGGACAGCCGGACGATATCGGCGGCGGGCAACGCCTCCTACGTCAGCCGCATCCACAACGACGTCGCCGAGGGCGTGCTGCCGGCCGTGGACGTCTGCATCCGCATCGCACGGCAGGCGGTCGCCTCGCTCGTCTTCCTCGGCGTGCTGCTGTACCTGTCCTGGCAGGCCAGCCTCATCCTGCTGGTGATCGTGCCGCCGCTGGTGCTCGTCAGCAACCGGCTGGCCAAGCGCATCGAGGACAACACCGAGCCCGAACGCGAGGCGGAGGCGCGGTACATCAACAGGCTGACCCGGACCCTCGAGGCCTTCCACGCGCTCCGCGGTCTGCCGTCGCTGCTGCCCGGCACCCGCGCGGCGAACCAGGACGCGCTGGGCGGGTTCCTCGGCATCAGGTTCGTCAACTACCGGCTGTCGTTGCGGCAGAAGACCCTCAGCGACCTGGTGATGAACCTGTCGGACACCGCGTCGATGGTCATCGGAGCGTTCTTCGTCTTCTCGGGCAGGATGTCGTTCGGCAGCTTCCTCGCCTTCGTGAACTCCCTGTGGCGGGCGGTCACCGGGATCTTCGACCTGGTCAACATGATTCCGCAGGCCCGCCGGAGCACCGCCGTGCTCAAGCGGATCCAGGCCCTGCGCGAGAGCGAGGAGGCGCCGTACCACGAGGAGGGTTCCCTGGTCCTGGTCCGCGGGGCCCGGGTCGGGTACGGGGACGGCGCCGGCGTGTCGATCGAGGACTTCACGCTGGGCGCGGCCGAGCACGTACTGCTGCGCGGCCCCAACGGCTGCGGGAAGAGCACGCTCCTGCACATCATCTCCGGGACGCTGGCCCCCGACACCGGTACGGTCACCCTGCCGGCCCGGGTGGCGAGCCTGACCGCCCCGGTGAACCTGCCCCCGCTGCCGGTACGCGAACTCGTCGCCGACGCGCGGCTGCGCACGGCCATGGACCTGGACGGCCTGGCCGACCAGCTGCCCTCGGAGCTTTCGTCCGGCCAGCGGCAGCGGGTCGGAGTCGCCGCGCTGCTGTGCGAGGACGCGGACGCGTACCTCGCCGACGAGCCGTTCTCGAACCTCGACGGGGAGGGCAGGGACCTGGTGCTGCGGATCCTGCGCGAGCGGACCGCGGGCCGCGCCCTCCTCGTCGTGCACCACGGGGACGAGGACCTCGACGGCCGCTTCGACCGCGTGGTGACCTTGGCCCCGGCCGGCGCCCTGTCCCGTACCGGCCGGGCGTAGACCGACTCCACACCCGCACCCGCACCGCACTCGCGCCCGCACCGGTCACAGCACCAGCTCGCGGGCGGCGAAGGCGAACGCCGACCGGTTGGGGTGGCCGGTCTTCTGCAGGAGGCTCGCCACGTGCTTCTCGACGGTGCGCGGCGAGATGTGCAGCAGGCCGGCGATGTCCTTGTTGCCGATCCGCTCGGCGAGCAGCCGGGCCACCTCGAACTCGCGGACGGTGATGCCGCACCGGCGCAGGACCGGCGGCACCTGTTCGGTGCCCGTACGCCGCTGCCGGACGGGCGCGCCCATCCCCCGGAGCAGGGCCCGGCAGGCTCCGGCGACCGCCTGCAGCCCGGCCCCGTGGAAGTACTCCTCCGCCTCGCGCAGCCAGTCGGCCGGGGCGCCCCAGCCGTCCGCGTACGCCGACCTGGCGACCAGCCGGACCGCCAGGTGGCGGGCCACGGGGTAGGGCTCGGCCGCGTGCAGGGCCGCACGTGCGGCTGCCGTGGCCTCGCCGGGGCGGCCCTCACGGCCAAGGAGCACGGCGTGCGCCAGCCCGACGAACGGGCGGTTCCAGCGGGCGGCGCCGGTGCCCGTCTCCGCGATGTCGGCGTGGTGGCGCCGGCCCATGCGCCCGGCGAGCACGCCGAGCAGCAGGATGACGCCGTGTCTGCCGAACTCTCCGGTCGCCGGATTCTCCGCGTCGTAGGCGAGTGCCTGCGCGAACTCCTGCTCGGCGGCGTCGTGCCGCTCCTCGAGCAGGGAACAGAACGCCCGGGCCAGCCCGTACGCCATCGACCGTACGCCCGGCGCGTCATCGACGAGCGGTGCCAGTGCCTCCAGTGCCTCCTGCATCTCGGCGCGCCGGCCCTGGTGGGCGCAGCGCACCGCGTCGGCGAGCCGGAGCAGGGACAGCGCCCGGCCCGGTCCCAGCCGGGCCGCGTCGGCGGTGCCCGTACGGATGAGGTCGCGGGCGGCCTGGAACTCGCAGCGCCGGATCCGGTCCAGGGCGAGGTCGAAGCAGCTTTCGTGGGCGAGCGGCAGTACGCCGATGCGCAGGGCCTCCTGCCGGGCCCGTTCGATCCGGGCCGGCTCGCCGTCGCGCCGGGCGGCGATCCGGGCGAGCTCCACCTCGGCGGACACCCGCAGGACGGGGAGCCGGTGCTCGTGGGCGAGGGCGCAGGCCTGCGCGAGGTGTGCCAGCGCGGCCGGCTCGTCCCGTTCCGCGGCGAGCCGGCCGAGCACCAGCAGTGCCTCGCAGGCCACCGCGGGCAGGCCGGCCTGCCGGGCCGCGTCCGCCGCCCGGCGGGCGAACCCGGCGGAGGCGGCCAGCCGGTCGGGGGCGCACCGGGACAGCTCCACGTGGGCCGCGGCGAGGTCCACGAGGGCGGCGTGGGCCGGGTCCGGGTGGTCCCCGGGGCCGCTGAGCAGCCAGCGGGCGACGTCCAGTTGCCGGAGGGCTTCCGCGGACCGGCCGTTCAGGGTGGCGATCCGGGCCAGCCGTGCGTGCAGCCCGGCCCGGCGTCCGGCGGGTACCCCGTGGTCGCCGCCCAGCGCTTCCAGGCTGGTGGCCAGCGCGGGCAGGTGGTCGAAGCGGGCCGCGCAGGTGACGGCGTCCAGCAGCTGCTCCAGTACGGTGGCGTGCAGTTCGGGCGGGGTCCCGGCGTCGACGAGACCGTGCGCCCGGGTCAGCAGCCGCACCGCCCGGTCCACCGCCCCGTCCACCGCGCCCTCGGTCATCGCCCGGCCCGCCGCCTCGCAGTACAGGCGGATGGCCTCCGGGGTGTCGCCGGTGTGCCCGTGGAGCTGCGCGGCCTGCGCGCACCAGGGTCCGGGCAGCCCGGGGTGCAGGTCGGCCAGGGCGCGCACCGCCCGCCGGGCGTGTCCGGCGCGCTCGCCCGGTCCGAGGTCGGCGAGCAGGGCCTCGGCGGCCAGCCGGTGGCGGAACGCGTACCACTGTGGGCTCGACGCGTCGGGCACGATGAGGCACCCGGCGACCCCGGCGCGCAGGATCGCGGACAGCTGCGCGGGGTCGCAGCCGGTGGCGTGCTGGAGCACCGGCAGGGGGAACCGTTCGCCGAACAGGGCGGCCATGCCGAGGAGTTCCGCGGCGAGCGGGCCGAGCCTGCCGGCCCTGCGTCTGATGCTGTCCACGACGGCGGCGGGCACGGACGGCGGCCGGTCGTCGCCGGGGGCGCGGCCGGCGAGGTCGCGGGGTGCGAGGTCGCGGGGTGCGAGGTCGCGGGCCAGTTCCTTGACCAGGAACGGGATCCCCGCGCCGCAGGCCGCCGCCCGCTGCACGAGCTCGGGGCCCACCTCGGACGGGGCGGTCCCGAGCTCGGCCGCGAGGAGGCGGTGCACGTCGGGGCGGCCGAGGGGGCGCAGGTCGAGTACGGTCGCGGCGCCGCGCTGGCGGGCCCGCGCGGCGAGTTCGCTCGCCGCGCCGGGTTCGCGTCCCACGAGGAGCAGCAGAACGGCCGGCTGGTGGCCGATGTGGTCCAGGAGGTACTCGACGACCGCCAGCGTCCCCGCGTCGGCATCGTGCAGGTCGTCGAGGACGAGCAGGCAGCCGCGCTGCCGTCCGGCAACGGCGATCAGGCGCAGGACCGTCTCGGCGACCACGAGGGGTGACACGGCGCCGGCCCGCGGGCCCGGGGTGCCGCTCAGCAGGTGGCCGAGGACCGGCCCGTAGCGGCCGAGCTCGTCCGGGTCCGGCAGCAGGCCGGCGCGGGACATCAGGAGCAGCGCTTCGACCAGCGGCCGGTACGGGACGACCGGGCCCATCGTGCCGGCGCGGCCCTGCGCCGTGGCCATGCCCGCTGCGGCGGACATGGCCACGGCTTCGGCGGCGAGCCGGGTCTTGCCGATGCCGGGCTCGCCGGTGACGTAGATCGCGCTGCCCCGCCCTGAGCGGGCGGCGTCCAGAGCGGCCCGGAGCCGCTCCGTCTCGGCGTGCCTGCCGATGAGTTCGCCGGGGCCGCTCGGTGCGGGGTGCCCGCCGTCGATGCCCGTGGTGGTGCGTTCGTACAGCTGTGTCATCTGCCTCTCCTGGTGCGCGGGGAAGCGGAAGTGCGGTCGCCTGGCGGAGCGAGCGGCGGCGAGGTCGTCGCCGGTGCCGACGATACGAAGGCGGGGACCGCCGCCTGTAGCCGTCCGTTTGGGGGGCTTGCGCGGGGTGGTCAGCTGCCGTCGAGGCTGTCCTCGCGCACCCGCCGGGCGAGGTCGAGCTTGGTGTAGGTGGGGCGGCCCGCCTGCTGGTACTTGGCCTTGACCCGGTCCAGGTAGTCCTTGGCCGTGTGGACCGTGATGCCCGCGCGCCGGGCGGCGGACTTCAGGGTCATCCCGGACGCGTAGTCCAGCAGGACCTGCCGCTCGCGGGGCGAGAGCCGGGGACGGGCGGGGCCGGTGTCGTGCGCGCAGGCGAAGGCGAGTTCCGCGGAGTGGGCGCTGCGCCCGGCCGCGATGTCCTGGACGGCGGCGACCAGCGTCGGCAGGTCGTTGTCCTTGGTCAGGTAGCCGTCCGCGCCGGCCCGGAGCGCTTCGATGATCCGGGAGCGGTCCGGGACGGTGCTGATCATCAGGACGCGGCTGCCGGACCGCAGCAGGCGCCGGATGTTGTCGGCGGGGGCGGAGCCGTCCTTCAGGACGAGGTCGAGGAGGACGACGTCGGGCGCCGCGTACGCCGACGGGCCCGTCCCGTAAGGGAGTTCCGCCGCCGATGCGGCGGCGCCGAGCAGCTCCCCCACCGTGGCGGCGGTCGCCACCACCCGCAGCTCCGGGACTCCGCCCAGCCACGCCCGCATGCCGTCGAGGAGCATCCGGTCGTCGTCGACGACCGCGACCGTGGTCACCTGGGCCATCTCAGCTCCACCCGCACTCCCTCGCCGGGGGCGGTGTCGATGGTCGCCAGGCCGCCCACCTCCTCCATCCGCTCGCGGACCGAACCGCGCAAGCCGAGGCCGGGCACGTACCGCTCGGGGTCGAACCCGGGCCCCCGGTCGACGACGGTGACGACGGCTCCGCCCCGCCCGTCGGTGTCCCCGGTGGCGGTCAGGTAGGCGTGTCCGGTGCCCGCGTGCCGCCGTACGTTGTTCAGGGCCTCGCGCGCGGCGTCCGCGAAGGCGGCGGCGACCTCGGGGGGCACCTTCGGCAGGTCGTGGTACTGGGCGGTGACCCGCAGCTGGAGGCTCTCCACGGAGCCCACCGCCTCCTCCAGGGCCTCGCCGATCTCCCGGTGGTGGACCTCGTCGGCGGTCTGCTGGATCAGCCGCCGCAGGTACGCGGCCTCGCGGGCGCAGCGCTCGCGCACCCGGGGCGCGTTGGCGTCGATCCCGCCGGCCGCGAGGGTGGTCAGCGTGGCCAGCACGGTGTCGTGCAGCGCCCGGTGGTGTTCCAGGCGTTCGGCGTAGCGCGCCTTGTGCGCCTCGGCGGCCAGCGCACGGGCGGTGGCGTCGTCGAGGAGGCGTCCTTGGCGGCGCAGGTACCACCACATGACCCAGGCCATCACGGCCGACGACAGCAGTGAGTTGACGTGGCCGCCGAGGACCGCGGGGCTCGCGCCCACCATCCGGTAGCCGATGAGGTGGGTGACCACGAGGAGCGCGACCGCGGCGAGGACGTGGAACCGTTCGAGGGCGATGGCCGCGGCGGCGCTCGCCGATCCGCCGAGCAGCATCGCCCAGCCGAGCAGGGCGGGCTCCCGCACCCCGCCCCACGCGATGAGGACGAACGGCAGCAGGCACCCGGTGACCAGGACGTCCGCCCAGACGTGCCGCCGGTCGAACCAGCCGCGCCGCAGGGCCGCTCCGTAGCTCAGCGCGCTCAGCCCCAGGGCGACGGCGATCCCGGCGTACTGCAGCGGAAGGTCGTGCCGGCGCTGGGCCACCGCGAGGACGCCGACCGTCAGATGGCTCGCCCGGTAGAGCAGGGTGGTGAGGATCATGAAGGACTGGGCGCGCTGCAGCCCCGACCCGACCCCCGACGTCCTGCGCAGTGCCCGTAATCGCCGTATCGACAAGAACGCCACCGACCACACCACCCCGCCCATGATCATCGCTGCTGGCACGTATCTTGCCCCAGCAGGTCCATGTCAAGGTCCGCATCCGGCCACGGCGGCGGGGGGTCAGGCGGCGAGTGGGAACGTTCAACCTCAACAACCTGTTCTCGCGGTTCAACTTCAGAGCCGAGATACAGGAGATCCTGCCGAGCGGAGACGAGCGCCGGGGCGAGGGCCAGGACGACGGCCGGCTGACCTCCAGCTACGTGTTCAAGGACCCCGAGCAGTTCCGCATCCGCACGTACAAGGGGCGGCTCGTCAAGGGCATCAGCCCCGAGGAGCAGGAGATGCTCGCCCGGCGGATCATCGGGATGGACCTGGACGTCCTGGCCGTTCAGGAGGTCGAGGACATCGACACGCTGCGCTTCTTCGTGGCCCGGAGCCTGCGCAGGGCCTACCCGTTCCTGTCGCTGATCGAAGGCAACGATCCCCGGCTGATCGACCTCGCCGTGCTCTCCAAGTTCCCGATGGGGGCGGTCACCTCGTGGCAGCACGCGCCCCGTCCCGAGCTGCCCGGCGAGCGGGTGTTCAGCCGGGACCTGCTGGAAGTGGAAATCCTCGATCCGCGCGACCCGGACCGCCTTCTGCTGACGGTCTTCAACAACCACCTCAAGAGCCAGTTCGTCGACCACACGAAGGACCCGGTCCAGGGCAAGATCGACAACGACCACCTCCGGACCCTTCAGGCGGAGGCCATCGCCCGGATCCTCGCGGCCCGCACCCGCCCCGACGGACGGTTCGTCCTGCTGGGCGACATGAACGACACCCCGAAGTCGCCCACGCTCGCCGCGCTGGCCGCCCCGACCCCGCAGGTCGAGCTCGAGGAGGCCCTCGCACACCCGACGGAGACCCGCCCGCCCAAGCCCGACGATCCGCCGCCGCCCGCGTCCGGGTCCTGGACCCACCGGTTCAAGGAGGCGCACCAGCCGGCGAAGTACGAGCTCTTCGATCAGATCTGGCTCAGCCGCAGCCTCGTGCCGCGGCTCAAGAGCTCCCACATCGACCGGCGCACCCGGCACGCCGGAGACGGGTCGGACCACGACCCCGCCTGGGTGGTCCTCGACTTCTGACCCCCGCGGCCCCTCGGCGGATACGGCGGCACCCCGCCCCGGAGGACCGGGACGGGGTGCGGCTGCGTGTGGGACCGGAAGGGTCAGGCCGCCGGGACCGGGAAGGTCGGGTACTCCACCCCGGACACGTGCTGGACGACGCGGATGACCTGGCAGGAGTAGCCGAACTCGTTGTCGTACCAGAGGTAGAGGATGGCGTTGTCGCCGTCGACCTTGGTGGCGCCCGCGTCGACGATCGAGGCGTGCCGGGAGCCGACGAAGTCCATGGAGACGGCGTCGGGCGCGGTGGTGAAGTCGATCTGGCGCTTCAGCGGCGAGTGCAGCGAGACGTCGCGGAGGTAGTCCAGGACCTCCTCGCGGGTGGTCTCGCGGCCCAGGCGCAGGCTCAGGATGGCGATCGAGACGTCCGGGACGGGGACGCGGATCGAGCTGCCCGTGATCGGCGCCTTGAGGTCGGGCAGCGCCTTGGCGACGGCGGAGGCCGCACCGGTCTCGGTGATGACCATGTTGAGCGGCGCGGAACGGCCGCGGCGGTCGGCCTTGTGGTAGTTGTCCAGCAGGTTCTGGTCGTTCGTGAACGAGTGGACGGTCTCCACGTGGCCGCGCAGCACGCCGTACTCGTCGTCCATGGCCTTCAGCGGCGGGACGATCGCGTTCGTGGTGCAGGAGGCGCAGGACAGGATCTGCTCGTCGGGCTTGATCGTGTCGTGGTTGACGCCGTGGACGATGTTCGGGACGTCGCCCTTGCCCGGAGCCGTCAGGACGACCTTGTCGATGCCGGGGCGCAGGTGCTTGGAGAGGCCCTCGCGGTCGCGCCACTTGCCCGTGTTGTCGATGAGGATGGCGTCCTGGATGCCGTACGCGGTGTAGTCGACCTCGGAGGGGTCGTTCGCGTAGATCACCCGGATCGCGTTGCCGTTGGCGATGATCGTGCTGTTCGCCTCGTCCACGGTGATCGTGCCCTGGAACTGGCCGTGGATCGAGTCGCGGCGCAGCAGCGAGGCGCGCTTGACGATGTCCTGGTCGCCGCCCTGGCGGACGACGATGGCGCGCAGCCGCAGGCCGTTGCCGGATCCGGCCTTCTCGATCAGCAGGCGGGCGACGAGGCGGCCGATGCGGCCGAAGCCGTAGAGGACGACGTCGCGGCCGTCGCCGCGCTCGAGCTTGTTCTCACCCGTGGCACCGATGACCGCCTCGGCGGTGAAATCGGCGACCGAGAGACCGCGGTCGTCGGTCTTGTAGGTGGCGGCCAGCATGCCGATGTCGATCTGGGACGGGCCGAGGTCGAGGGCGGCGAGGGCCTGGAGGAACGGCATCGTCTCGGTGACCGACAGCTCCTCGCCGTCGATCTGCCGGGCGAAGCGGTGGGTCTTGAGGATGCTCACCACCGATTTGTTCACCAAGGAGCGGCTGTGGAGCAGAACGGTGACGTCCCGCTCCCGGTGCAGCTTCCCGATGATCGGGATCATCGACTCCGCGATCTCCTCGCGGTTCTTCCAGTTGGTGAACGAGTCATCATTGACAGTCACAGGTTTATCTTTCGAGCTAGGCGGCGCTCATATGCTAACCCGTCCCCCGTTTGGCCCATCAAGCGGGGGAGGTCGAACGCCTCGGCCAGCAGTTCGTACGAGCGCTGCCGGTCGGCCGGGTCGGGTGTCAGGGTGTTGATGACCAGCTCGTCCACCCCGTGGGTCGCGGCCAGCGCCGTCAGCGCGGCGTGCACCTGCTCGGGCGCCCCGGAGACCAGAGCCGTCCGGTGCACCTTGGCCCGCTCCAGCTCCGCGCCCGTCCAGCGGTGGCGCCGCGTGGTCTCGTACGACGGCAGCGGACGGTCGTGCCCGAGGTCCTTGCGGGCGCGCCACAGCAGCAGGCTCTGTGCCAGCTCCTCGGCCCGGCCGGCGCTGTCCGCGGTCACCACGCGTACGGCGAGTGCCCCGCCCGCGCGGTGGCCGGTGGCGGCCCGGTACGCGGCGCGGTACTCCTCGAAGGCGGCCGGGCCGCCGGCCGGGGAGAAGAAGTGCCCGAACGCGAACTCGGTGCCCAGCCGTCCGGCCAGGCGGGCCGACTCGCGTCCCGCGCCCAGCAGCCACATCTGCGGCGGGACCGGCGCGTGCGGGACGACGCCGCCCTCGCCCAGCAGCGCGCGCAGGTCCGCCAGCCGCTGGGAGAAATCGTGCGCGGGGCCGCCGGCCCGGCCGATCCCCAGGTCGACGCGTCCGGGATGGAGGGAGGCGAGGACGCCGAAGACCTCGGCGACCTTCGCCGGGTGGTAGCGGGGCAGCAGCACGCCGCCCGTACCCACCCGCATCCGCGAGGTGCGGGCGAGCACGGCCCCGGCGAGGATCTCCGGCGCGCTGCCCCCGAAGCCCGGGGAGCCGTGGTGTTCGGCGACCCAGTAGCGGGTGTATCCGAGGTCTTCCGCGGCGCGGGCGAGCTCCACGGAGGCGCGCACGGCCTGGTCCGGGGTGTGGTCCTCACCGACCGGGGTCTGGTCCAGTACGGACAGTCGCGGGTTGGTCATGGTGCGTGGCCTTTCAGTGCTGGTGGGCCGGGATGCCGGAGGCGCCGGCCATGGTCGCGGGGACGATCCTGAAGTCCCGTTCGAAGACCAGGTTGTGCAGGTCGGCGGCGGCGATGGCGCGCAGCGTGGGCAGTTCGGCGGCGGCCTGGGCGTCGTCGAAGACGTTGAGCGGCCATTCGGAGACGGTCGCCCCGCGCAGGTGCGGGTGGTGGAAGGAGGCGCCGTAGTGCGCGTACAGGGTGACCGGCGGGATGTCGGCGGCCGACTGCTCGTCCCACCACAGGGTCCAGGCGTGGAAGAGGCTGCCGTCTTCGGCGCGCTCGACGCCGGTGGCGTCCACCACGCCCTGTCCGAGGAGGAGTTCGTCGTTCAGTTCGCTCAGGGCCTGGCGGGCGTACGGGTCCAGGAGGCGCGTGGCGGTACGGAAGTGCTCCTCCTTGCCGGGGCGGGTGGCGGCGCCGCCGTGGACGCCGTCGCGCAGGTCGGCGAAGTGCCGCAGCAGGGCGTCGAGGTGGGGGACGGGGGACGTGGGGTGGGCGGGGGCGGTCATGCCGGCTCCAGGGGTTCGTCGGGGCGTTCGGTGGTGAGCAGGTGCAGGGCCAGTCCGAGCCAGCCGCGCAGGGTCACGGGGGCGTGTGCGCCGGGTACGGCCGGGCCTGGTGCGGGGTGCAGGAAGGCTCCGTGACCGGTCTGGCGGAACTCGCGCAGGGCGACCTCCACCCCGGCCGCACGCAGGAGGCGTGCGTAGCGGTGCACGTCGTCGCCGACGGGATCGAGGTCGCCGGTGGCGAGGACGGCCGGGGCGAGGCCTTGCAGGCCGGCCGCCTCGAAGGGGGTGCTGTAGAGGCGGGTGCCGTCGGCGGCGCGGGGCCGGCCGGGGGCCTGGTAGGCCCGCCAGGCCGAGGCCAGGTAGGACGCGGTGGGGAACATGTCGGGGAAGCGGTGGTACGAGGGCGCGGTGCAGCCCGGGTCCAGCGGCGGATAGGCGAGCACCTGGGCCGCGAGGGGAAGGCCGCGGTCGCGGCAGGCGAGTGCGGCGCAGGCGGCCAGGGTGGCTCCCGCACTGTCTCCGCCGGCGGCGACGGGAACGGTGCCGCCGGCCCGCTCCCTGGCCCAGTCGAGGGCGGACAGGACGTCCTCGACCATGGCCGGGTGGCGGACCTCGGGGGCCAGCCGGTAGTCGACGCTCACGACGCCGAATCCGGAGAACCGGGCGAGTTCGGCGGTCGCGCCGTGCCAGTCCTGGGCGGATCCGGCGCGCCAGCTGCCGCCGTGGGCCCACACGAGCCAGCCGTGCGGTGCCGGCTCCCCCGGCCGGTACACCCGGGCGAGGACCGGGCCGGACGGGGAGGGGATGCGGACCTGCTCCCAGCGCACCGCGACACGGTTGTTTCCGGCGGCCGAGTGGGTGGGTGTTGCCATCGGGGGTTCCTTCCTCCGTGCCTGGGGGCAACGTTCGCCGCCGCGGCGGGGCTGTCACAAGGCGGAGTTGCCTTAGTTGCCGGGCTGCTCGGTGCGGCGCAGGAAGAGGGCGGTGGTGAGGGTGCCGAGGACGACGATCGCGGTGTTGACGATGACCGCGGTGGTGATGCCCTCGTGGATGTCGGTGTTCGCCGCGGCGATCGCCGACATGATCGGCGTGCCCATGGTGATGCCGATCTGCTGGGTCATGGTGGCCAGGCCGGTCGCCATGCCCTGCTCGTGGTCGGGCAGTCCGGTGGTGGCGGTGACCATGAACCCGACGATCACGAGCATGTTGCCGACACCACCGGCGAAGGTGGCGATCAGCAGCAGCCACATGCTCGACGAGGTCTCGCCGAGCGCGATCAGGCTCAGCGTCGCGACCGCCTGGAGCACACCGCCCCCGATCAGCGTGGAGCGCGTACTGGTCGCGGCGATGACCCGCGGCGCGATCGAACCGCCGATCACGGTGCCGATGCCGAGGACGCCGAACGACAGACCCGCCGCGAGCGGCGAGAAGTCCAGCACTTCCTGGAGGTAGAGCGTCATCAGGAAGACCAGGCTCGTCTCCGTCAGGAAGGCGATCAGACCCGCCGCATTGCCCCAGGCCACCGTCTTCTTCTTCAGCACGCTGACGGGTACGAGCGGGTCGGCGGTCTTCGATTCGACGGCGTAGAAGACGATCAGCAGGACCGCACCGGCGCCGAGCCAGCCCAGCGCCGATCCCGAGCCCCAGCCGTGCTCACCCGCCTGCGTCAGCCCGTAGATCAACGCGAGCAGCCCCAGCGTCACCGCCGTCGCGCCGGGCAGGTCGAGCTTGGGGCGGGTGGTGGGACGCGATTCCTTGATGACGGCGGGTGCGATCAGCAACACCGC